>NZ_CP080649.1:3387500-3753088 GCF_019603315.1 Ruficoccus sp. ZRK36 | reverse complement strand
AGGGCCGCACCAAGATCTACGAGCAACTGGTCAAGGGCGACAACACGCTCCAGGCCGGTACGCCGCAGTCGTTTAACGTTTTGATGAAGGAAATGCAGAGTCTGTGTCTGGACGTACGTCTGGGCGAAGAGGATGCCCTGGGCTTCAAACCTGCCGCTCAGTCCAACTAACCTGAAGGAGACACACCGCAATGAGTACCAATACTTCCGAAATGCGTGAGGCTCTCGGCCTCGAAAAGGATCAATCCTTCGACACGGTTTCCATCTCCGTGGCCAGCCCGGACACGATCCGCTCGTGGTCCCGCGGCGAGGTCAAGAACCCGGAGACGATCAACTACCGCACCTTCAAGCCCGAGCCCGGCGGCCTGTTCTGTCAGAAGATCTTCGGCCCGGTTCGCGACTATGAGTGCGCCTGTGGTAAGTACAAGCGCATCAAGTTCAAGGGTGTCGTCTGTGATCGCTGTGGCGTTGAGGTGACTGTCGCCCGCGTGCGCCGCGAGCGCATGGGCCACATCGAGCTCGCCGTTCCCGTCAGCCACATCTGGTTCCTCAAGAGCATGCCCAGCCGCCTGGGTCTGCTCATGGACATGACCGCCCGTAACCTCGAGCGCGTCATCTACTATGAGAACTACATGGTCATCGATCCGGGTAAGACCCCGCTCGAAACCAAGCAGCTGCTGACCGAGCAGGAGTACATCCAGGCTCAGGACGAATACGGTGAAGACGCCTTCGTCGCCAAGATGGGTGCCGAAGCCCTGCGCGAAGTCCTCAAGGAGATCGATCTGTCCGCTGAAATCGACGAACTGCACGAGCAGATGCACGGCACCCGCTCCAAGCAGATCAAGAAGAAGCTGGCCAAGCGCCTGAAGGTGATCCAGGGCTTCCTGGAGTCTGACACCCGCCCCGAGTGGATGGTGCTGGACGTGCTGCCCGTCATCCCGCCGGACCTGCGCCCGCTCGTCCCGCTCGAAGGCGGCCGCTTCGCCACCTCCGACCTGAACGACCTTTACCGTCGCGTCATCAACCGTAACAACCGCCTGAAGAACCTGCTTCAGCTGAAGACGCCGGACGTCATTATCCACAACGAAAAGCGCATGCTGCAGGAAGCTGTGGACGCGCTCTTCGACAACGGCCGCCATGGTCGCGCCGTGACCGGTGCCGGTAACCGCCCCCTCAAGTCCCTCTCGGACATGCTCAAGGGTAAGCAGGGCCGCTTCCGTCAGAACCTGCTGGGTAAGCGCGTGGACTACTCCGGCCGTTCCGTTATCGTTATCGGTCCGGAGCTCAAGCTCAACCAGTGCGGCCTTCCCAAGAAGATGGCCCTCGTGCTGTTCGAGCCGTTCATCATCCGCCGCCTCAAGGAGCTGGGCTTCGTCCACACCGTTCGTGGTGCGCGTAAGATGATTGAAAAGAAATCACCGGAAGTCTGGGACATCCTCGAAGAGGTGACCAAGGGCCACCCGGTGATGCTTAACCGCGCTCCGACGCTCCACCGTCTTTCCATCCAGGCCTTCGAGCCGACGCTGATTGAAGGTGACGCCATCCGCCTGCACCCGCTCGTGTGTACCGCCTATAATGCGGACTTCGACGGTGACCAGATGGCCGTGCACGTACCGCTCTCGGTTGAGGCGATCATGGAAGCCAAGCTGCTCATGCTGGCTCCGCACAACATCTTCTCGCCCTCCAGCGGTAAGCCGATTCTGACGCCTTCGCAGGACATCGTTCTGGGTACCTACTACCTGACGGTTGAGCCTAAGGTGAAGCCCGCCGAGGACGAGTATGTGCCGCTGCTGACCAACTACGAGGAAGTGCTTCTGGCCGAGGCCACCCGTGAGGACTTCGGTCTGCACACCTGGATCCGCTACGTGAACCCCGACTACGGTCGCGACACGATCTTCGGCAACAAGGAAAAGAAGATCATCCGCACCACGGTTGGCCGCGTCCTTTACAGCAAGATTTGGCCGAACAAGCTCGGGTTTATCAACTTCCCGGTGACGAAGAAGAAGCTCGGCGACCTGATCATGAACACCTACCGCAGCGTCGGTAAGCGTGACGTGATCCCCGTGCTCGACGCACTGAAGGAACTGGGCTTCAAGATCGCTACCCGCGCCGGTATCTCCATCGGTATCGGGGACATGATCATCCCGGAAGAAAAGAAGGATATCATCAAGGTCGCCCGTAAGAAGATCGACGAAGTCGAAGGGCAGTACCGCAAGGGTATCATCACCACGGGTGAGCGCTACAACAAGATCATCGACATCTGGACCGGTGCTACCGACCAGATCGCCAATGCGGTGTTCAAGAGCCTCGACCACAACGAAGGTCGCCCGACCACCAACCCGGTTTATCTCATGATGGACTCCGGTGCTCGTGGTAACCGCCAGCAGGTTCGCCAGCTGTGTGGTACGCGCGGTCTGATGGCCAAGCCGTCCGGTGAAATTATTGAGCGTCCGATTCTGTCTTCCTTCCGCGAAGGTCTGTCCGTGCTGGAGTACTTCATCTCCACTCACGGTGCCCGTAAGGGTCTGGCCGATACCGCTCTGAAGACTGCTGACGCCGGTTACCTGACCCGTAAGCTCTGTGACGTGTCCATGGACGTGATTATCACCGACGTGGACGACGGTAACCGCGACGGTATCTGGAAGCATGCCATTTACGAAGGTGACGACGAGATCGTCAGCCTTGCCGACCGTATCGTCGGCCGCTGCCCGAGCGAAGACGTTCGCAACCCGATCAACCCGGACGAGATCATCGTCGGGGCAGGGGAGATCGTCTCCGAGGCTGCCGCCGCCAAGATCGAAGAAGTCGGCATCGAGCGCGTCCGCATCATGTCGCCCCTTACGCACATGCGTAAGAACGCTGTGCCGAACAAGGCCTACGGGCTCGACCCCTCGACCGGTAAGATGGTCAAGGCCGGTACTGCGGTGGGTATCATCGCCGCCCAGTCCATTGGTGAGCCGGGTACGCAGCTGACCATGCGTACCTTCCACATCGGTGGTATTGCCAGCCAGGTCTTCAAGAATCCGGAAATCCGCGTCCGTCACACCGGTACCGTCAAGTACAAGGGCCTGCGCATGGTGCAGACCGCTGACGGTGCAAACATCGTGCTGAACAAGACCGGTATCGTCACCATCGTTGATGAGGACGAAAAGGAACTTGAGGAATACGGCATCGTGGCCGGGGCCGTGCTGACTGTCGCCGACGGCGGCAAGATCGACCAGGGCAGCGTGCTGGCCATGTGGGACCCGCACAACATTCCGATTCTGTCCGAGCGTGCCGGTAAGATCTCCTTCCGTGACATGATCCCGGGTGTCACCATCAAGCGCGAGCTTGACGACTCCACGGGCCGTATCGCCACGGTCGTTATCGAGCACAAGGAAGACCTCAACCCGATGGTCGAGATCAAGGACCCCGAGTCCGGTAAGGTACTCGCGACCTACACGATCCCGACCGGGGCTCAGGTTTCTGTCGCCAACGAAGACGATATCGCTCCGGGTGCCCTGCTGGCCAAGACGCCTCGCTCGGCCTCCAAGACTCAGGACATTACCGGTGGTCTGCCGCGTGTGGCCGAGCTTTTCGAAGCTCGCCGCCCGAAGGATGCTGCCGAGATGGCCAAGATCGACGGTGTGGTCTCGATGGGTGGTACCGTCCGCAGCAAGAAGAAGCTGATCGTGACCAACGAAGAAACCGGCCAGGAAGAGGAACACCTCATCCCGCACGGCAAGCACATCATCGTGCACCCCGGCGACATCGTGAGCAAGGGCCAGCACCTGACTGAAGGCTCCGCCGATCCGCATGAAATCCTTGAGATTCTCGGACCGAACACGGTTCAGGAGTACCTCGTGTCGGAAATTCAGAAGGTGTACCGCCTCCAGGGGGTTACCATTAACGACAAGCACATCGAGCTGATCATCTCCCGCATGCTCCGTAAGGTGCGTGTGGCCGATCCCGGTGACTCCGATTTCTTCTGGGGGGAGCAGATCGACAAGTCTGAGTTCATCACTCAGAACGAGCGCATCCTCGAAGCGGGTGGTAAGCCCGCCGAAGGTGAGCCGATCCTGCTTGGTATCACCAAGGCCTCGCTCGAGACCGAGTCGTTCATCTCCGCCGCGTCCTTCCAGGAAACCACGCGCGTGCTCACCGATGCCTCTACGCTGGGCAAGGTTGACCGCCTGACCGGTTTCAAGGAAAACGTCATCATGGGTCACCTGATCCCGGCCGGTACCGGTCTGCCGACCTACCGCCGCCTGAAGATCAATACCCTGGGTGTGCCGGTTGAGTCGAACCCGATGGTCGAGCGCGACTACGGTCCTACCGAGGAAGGCGAAGGCGAAGCTCCGCAAGTCGGTTAATCGTCCCAACTAAATGTTTTTCAAAGGCCGGTCATTATGACCGGCCTTTTTTGTGCGCTGGGAACTTGCCAGATCGGCGCAGGACTAAAACATATAGTCATGGCTACGATCTGTGTCTTTTGTGGCGCCAATAACGGGTGCGATAAGGTCTATCTGGATGCCGCCGAGAGGGTGGGGCGCCTGATCGCCTCCGAGGGGCATACGCTCGTCTATGGAGGCGGGCGTACAGGCCTCATGGGCACGGTGGCCGATGCCGCGCTCGCTGCCGGAGGGCAGGTCGTCGGCGTCATTACGCGCCTCCTGAGCGACAAAGAAATTGCCCATTCCGGTCTGACGGATCTACGGATCGTGGATTCCATGCACGAGCGCAAGCTGACCATGGCTACGCTGGCAGATGGCTTCATTGCGCTGCCGGGCGGCATTGGCACGCTGGAGGAGTTCGCCGAGGTATTCACCTGGACCCAGCTCGGTATTCATCCGAAGTCCTGCGCATTGCTTGATGTGGATGGGTACTACCGTCCCCTGGTTGAGTTCTTTAACCGGATGGTAGACAACGGTTTCCTGGGGCAGGAACAGCTCGATCAGCTGATTGTCGAGTCAGATGAGAGGCGTTTATTGGAGCGTGTTCTGCACGAAAAGCCAGAAGTCTTTCTAAAATGGTTGGACAATTCGGCAGAAATTTGCTGAATTTCGCGCCACATCCAGAGCGGACGAGTTGCTAACCCGCTCGGAAACCTAGATACGGAGCCATGTAGCCGTGTCTTTTCGCTTTTCGAAAAAAAAAGCGAAAAGACTAAAAAAATCGCTTGCATCAGCGGAGTGATCACCTACTGTCTTCGCCTTTCCCGAAATCCGCAGGATCAGGGCTCATACTCTGTTCCCAGCGGGTTTCATGTTTTCTAAGCTTACCGATTTTTCATGCCAACGATCAACCAACTCGTCCGGAATCCCCGGGTGCTGCAGAAGTCCAAGTCGAAGTCACCGGCTCTGGTCGGCAACCCGTTTCGCCGTGGTGTGTGTGTGCAGGTCATGACCCGCACGCCTAAGAAGCCGAACTCCGCTATCCGTAAGGTGGCTAAGGTCCGCCTGACCAGCGGCTACGAAGTCATCGCATACATCCCGGACGAAGGCCACAACCTCCAGGAACACAGCGTCGTGCTCGTCCGTGGTGGTCGTGTGAAGGACTTGCCGGGTGTGCGTTACCACATCGTTCGTGGTACCCTCGACACGCAGGGTGTTGAAAAGCGCCGCCGCAGCCGCTCCAAGTACGGGGTCAAGCGCCCGAAGGATAAAAAGTAAACCTCTTTTATATTAATCATGTCACGCCGCCGCAGAGCCGTTAAACGGGAACCCATTCCCGATCCCCGCTATGACAGCACCCTGGTTGCCAGCCTGGTGAACCTCGTCATGAACAAGGGTAAGAAGTCCACCGCCCAGCGCATCGTTTACGGTGCCTTTGAGCGCGTGAGCGAAAAGCTCGAAAAGGGCGACCCGGTTGATCTCCTTCTTGGTGCGCTGGAAAACGCCCGCCCGAAGCTCGAAGTCAAGAGCCGCCGTGTCGGTGGTGCCACCTACCAGGTCCCGGTTGAAATTTCCTACGAGCGCCAGCAGAGCCTGGCCTTCCGCTGGATGGTCACTTCCGCCAAGTCCCGCAAGGGTACTCCGATGCGCGAAGCCCTCGCCCAGGAGATCATCGACGCCTACAACAACACCGGTGTCGTCGTGAAGAAGAAGGAAGAGACCCACCGCATGGCACAGGCCAACCGCGCCTTTGCCCACCTGCGCTGGTAATCACTCGTTTTTTAATTCAAGAGCAACCACTCAACTATTTTCGTCATGCCTGCGACCGCAGACCTTTCACCCGTCAATTCGCCCAACCGCAAGTACCCGTTGGAGTACACCCGCAATATCGGTATTGCGGCGCACATTGACGCGGGCAAAACCACCGTTACCGAGCGCGTCCTCTATTATAGTGGCGTTGTTCACAAGATCGGCGAAGTTCACGAGGGCACTGCTGTGACCGACTGGATGGAGCAGGAGCGCGAGCGCGGCATCACGATTACCTCGGCTGCTATTTCCTGCCAGTGGTCGACCAAGTTTGGTCCCTACGAAGGCATTGAGCACCGCATCAACATCATCGACACCCCCGGACACGTGGACTTCACCGCTGAGGTGGAGCGTTCCCTGCGTGTGCTCGACGGCGCCGTCGGTGTGTTCTGCGCAGTTGCCGGTGTCCAGCCCCAGTCCGAAACGGTCTGGCGCCAGATGGAAAAGTACCACGTCCCCCGCCTGGCCTTCATCAACAAGATGGACCGCACCGGGGCTGACTTCTACGCAGCCGTTGACAGCATCAAGGAAAAGCTCGGTGGCAATGCCCACCCGATTTACCTCCCGATCGGTGCTGAAGCCAACCTGAAGGGTCTTGTTGACCTCGTGGCCATGCGCGCTGCCATCTACGACGAATCCGATCCCTCCGGTGTTGCCTTCGAATGGGCCGACATCCCCGAGGACATGAAGGAGAAGTCCGAGCAGTACCGCGAGCAGCTGATCGAAGGCCTCGCTGACTTTGACGACGATCTGGCCGAGCGTTACCTCGAAGGTGAAGAACTTACCGCTGACGAAATCCGCCGCGCCATCCGTAAGGCTACTCTGTCCTTGAAGTTCCTGGGTGTTATCCCCGGTTCCGCTTTCAAGAACAAGGGTGTTCAGATGATGATGGACGCCGTTGTCGACTACCTGCCGTGCCCGCTGGACCTTCCCCCGATGAAGGCCTACGACGACGACGAAAAGGAAATCGACATCCTTCCCGACGACAACAACGGCAAGGTGGCCGGTCTGGCCTTCAAGCTGTGGAGCGACCCTTATGTCGGTAAGCTCGTCTTCTTCCGCATGTACTCCGGCACCCTGAACAAGGGCACCGCTCTGTACAACCCGCGTACCCGTAAGACTGAGCGCGTCAGCCGCCTGATGGTTCTGAAGGCCGACGCCCGCGAAGACATCGATACGGCATACTCCGGTGACATTTGCGCCCTGATCGGCGTTAAGGATGTCGCTACCGGTGACACACTTTGCGACAAGGACCTCGACGTTCAGCTCGAGCCGCCGTCCTTCCCCGAGCCCGTTATCAGCATGTCCGTCGAGCCGAACTCCAAGGCCGACCAGGAAAAGCTGTCCATCGGCCTGCAGCGCCTGAAGGAAGAAGACCCGACCTTCAACGTCTTCACCGACGAAGAAACCGGCCAGACGATCATTGCCGGTATGGGCGAGCTGCACCTCGACATTATCCGCGACCGTCTCTTCCGTGAGTTCAAGGTCGAAGCTAACGCCGGTAAGCCGCAGATCGCCTACCGCGAAAGCATCAACGCCCCCGCCGATGGTGAGGGTAAGTTCGTCCGCCAGTCTGGTGGCCGCGGCCAGTACGGTCACGCCGTCATCAAGATGGAGCCCAACGAAAAGGGCAAGGGCGTCGAAGTCATCAACGAAATCGTTGGTGGTTCTATCCCGAAGGAATACATCAAGCCGCTCACCGACGGTATCATCGAGGCCTCCTCCAACGGTACGATCGCCGGCTACCCGGTTATCGACTGGAAGGTCCGCATCGTTGATGGCTCCTTCCACGAAGTCGACTCCTCGGAAATGGCCTTTAAGATGGCCGGTATTTTCGCTTTCAAGGACGCCATGCCCAAGGCCTCCCCGCAGTTGCTCGAGCCGATTATGTCGGTCGAAGTCACGACTCCGGAAGAGTACCAGGGTGATATCGTTGGCGACCTGAACCGTCGTCGCGGACAGATCCAGACCATGGAAGCCGGGCGTGGTGGTGTTGCCATCATCAAGGCTAACGTCCCGCTCGAAACCATGTTTGGGTATGCCACCGACGTGCGCTCCCTCTCCAAGGGCCGCGCCAACTATGCCATGACGCCTTCGCACTTCGACCAGGTGCCCGCCAGCGTTCTGAACAGCATCGTTGAGGCCTCCCCGCACAAGAACAAGGGTGCACGCAGCTAGTAGCTTCTAATTAATATTTGCAATGACCGGACAACGTATACGCATCAAGCTTAAGGGATTCGACTTTCGCGTCATCGATCAGTCGGCGACCGATATCGTGGAAACCGCCAAGCGCTCCGGCGCTCGTGTGAGTGGCCCCGTGCCGCTTCCGACCCGCATCGAGAAGCTTTCTGTTAACCGCTCGCCGCACGTCGACAAGAAGTCGATGGAGCAGTTCGAGCTGCGCACTCACAAGCGCCTGATTGACATCATGGAACCGACCGCCCAGACGGTGGACGAGCTCAAGAAGCTCAACCTGCCCGCTGGTGTCGACATCACCATCAACGTTTAATTTCACTTCCTCCGAGAAGAACAACTTTTCACAACATTTAACCCCTCACGCAGGTCAAGGAAACGGAGACCGGGAACGGTATCCACCTGCCACTGAGCTATGAGCCTGACACTGATTGGTAAAAAAATCGGGATGACCCAAGTATATGACGGTGAGAACCGTCTCGTCCCGGTCACTGTAGTGCAAGCCGGCCCCTGCCCGGTCCTTCAAATCAAGACCGCCGACGGCAAGGACGGTTATAACGCGATTCAGATCGGTTTTGGCGTTGAGCAGAAAGCTCATCGCGTCTCCAAGCCGCTCAAGGGTCACCTGAAAAAGGCCGGCATTGATGCCGTCACCGATATCTGCGAATTTATTCCGGATAGCGAAGAAGTGAGCCTCGGCGACATGCTGACAGTTACCCGCTTTGAGGAAGGCCAGAAGGTCGACGTCATCGGTACGACCAAGGGTCGCGGCTTCCAGGGCGTCATGAAGCGCCACGGCTTTGCCGGGCAGCCTGCTTCACACGGTCACATGACTCACCGCCGCGGTGGTTCTTACGGTATGTGCCAGTGGCCCGGTGAGGTCCTCAAGGGCAAGAAGATGCCCGGTCACATGGGTAACGCTCGTCGCACGACGCAGAACCTCGATGTCGTCCGCATCATTGAAGACCAGAACCTGATCCTTATCCGCGGCAGCTTGCACGGACCCAAGGGCGGTACCGTCTTCATCCGCAAGGCGATCAAAACCAAAAAGAAGCAATAAGGGAAGGGGACGCCAGCTATGAAATTTAAGGTATATTCCGCAGATGCTTCCTCCACCTCGGAGAAAGACTTCGACAATTTCCCGGCCTTCGAAGGCAACAAGGGACTCCAGGCGCTCAAAGACGTGATCGTGGCCTATCAGGCCAACAACCGTCAGGGTAATGCCAAGGCCAAGACCCGCGCCGAGACCAACCGCACCGGTAAGAAGGTCTACCGCCAGAAGGGCACCGGTAATGCCCGTCACGGTGACCGCGGCGCTCCGATCTACGTCGGTGGTGGTATCGCCCACGGCCCGAAGGTCCGCGACTGGTCCAAGCACATCAACAAGCGTGTCAAGACCCTCGCCTTCCAGCGCGCCCTGTTTAACAAGGCCAGCGAAGAAGGTATCGACCTGATCGAGAAGTTCGAAGTCGAGCAGCCGAAGACCAAGCTCTTCAACGCACTGCTCGGTAAGATCCAGCCGACCGGCAAGGTGCTCATCGTTGACCGCGAGTTCAACGACAATGCCGCCCTGGCCGCCCGCAACATCGACCGCGTCTACATCGTCGACGCCGACTCGATCAACGCCTGGGACCTGATGCGCTTCGACAAGATCGTCGCCAGCGAAGAAGGTTTCAACCGCATCCTCGAACGCGCCAACCAACGCTAAGGAACTTTCGCCATGATTTCACCCGATAAGATCATTAAGGAGAAGCGTGTGACCGAGAAGTCGGCCCAGCTGGAAGCTAACATGAACCAGCACGTCTTCGAAGTTTACCCGCAGTCCACCCGCACGGAAGTGGCCGAAGCCGTTGAGAAGCTCTACGGTGTCAAGGTCGCCCGCGTTAACATCTTCACGGTCAAGGGCAAGAACAAGCGCAGCCGCACCGTTCGCGGCCAGTACGGGAAGACCCCCGACATGAAGAAAGCCGTCGTCACCCTGCAGCAGGGTGAATCCATCGACACCGTCTAACCCATTTAGCCGCGACCAGCCATGGCCATCGTCAAGACCAAACCCGTTACACCTTCGCAGCGCTTTCACTCCAAGAGCCGCCAGGAACTCTCTAAGGATCGTCCCGAAAAGAGCCTGACCCTCTCGCGCCACCGCAAGAAGGGCCGCAATAACTACGGCCGTATCACCTCCCGTCGTCGTGGGGGTGGTCACAAGCGCCTTTACCGCATCATCGATTTCCGTCGTGACAAGCTCGACATGCCGGCAGAAGTCGTCTCCATCGAGTACGATCCGAATCGCTCCGCGAACATCGCTCTGCTCAAGTTTGAAGACGGCGAGAAGCGCTACATCCTGTGCCCGCGCGGTGTGAAGATCGGCGACAAGCTCCTGAGCACCAACGGCACCGTTGAGGAATTCACCTCCGGTCTGTGTGTACCGCTCAAGAACATCCCGCCCGCCACGCAGATCCACGCGATCGAAATGCAGCCCGGCCGTGGAGCCCAGATCGCCCGCTCCGCCGGTCAGTCTGCACAGCTCGTCTCGGTCGAAGGTAACCGCGCGACCATCAAGATGCCTTCGGGCGAAATTCGTCTGCTTCACTCCGAATGCCGCGCCACCATCGGTCGCGTCGGTAACGAAGAACACGAAAGTGCTTCTGTCGGTAAGGCCGGTCGTAATCGCTGGAAGGGCAAGCGCCCCCGCGTCCGTGGTGTCGCTATGAACCCTGTCGATCACCCAATGGGTGGTGGTGAAGCCAAGACCTCCGGTGGTGGTCATCCGGTTTCCCCGTGGGGCCAGCTCTCGAAGGGCTTCCCGACGCGCACCAAGTCCAAGTCCTCGAACTCCATGATTCTTGTCCGTCGCAACGGCAAGAAGATGAAGCGCTAATTAACCGACAACGATTTTTCCGATATGGCACGTTCAATCAAGAAAGGCTTTTTCGTCGATCCGAAGCTGATGGAGAAAGTGGAGAAGGCCCAGGCAGAAGGCGCACGCAAGCCCCTGCAGACCTGGTCCCGCCGCTCGACCATCACCCCGGACTTTGTCGGCCTCAACATCAACGTTCACAATGGCAAGGGCTTCATTCCCGTGCACGTGACCGAAAACATGGTGGGCCACAAGCTCGGCGAATTCGCCCCCACCCGTACCTTCAAGGGCCACCAGCCCCACACCAAGAAGTAGTTTTTTCCGACCCATGTCCGTCCTCCGCGCACAGTTTATCGCCTTTTTCTCCCTGCTTATGGCTGGGAGCGCGCTGAGCTACGCGCAGGCCGAGGTGGCATCGGAGCAGGGGAGCGCCTCTATCCGCCCTTACTTTGTAGAGGGTTCGATTTTCCCGAGCGGCCGCACGACGGTCTTCGGGGTGGCGCAGACACCCGTTACCGACGTGGTCATCCTCAACAACGGTCTCGATCAGGGATTTCGCCTCGGCATGGTATGCCAGGTATCCCGCTCCGATCAGAACGTGGCTGACCTGATACTGGTCGATGTGCGCGATAACCGCGCTGCCGGCCTTATTCTTAACCTCGAAAATGGACAGGCCATTCGCTCCGGCGACGGCGTCAACATCAAGACGATCAATCTTTAATTGCAACCAGCATGGAAGTTCAGGCTCTAACAAAGTACACCCGTATGTCCCCGAAGAAGGTCCGTGAAGTGGCCCGTCAGGTACAGGGACGCCCCGCTGCCGAAGCGCTCGATCTGCTTCGCTTCATTCCGCGTAAATCCGCACGTCTCATCTCGAAGACGCTGACCAGCGCCGTCGCTAACGCGGAGAATAACCACAATCTTTCTTCCGACGACCTGATCGTGAAGCGCTGCCTGGTTGAAGAAGGCCCGGCATTCCGTCGCTTCCGTCCGGTGGGTCGCGGTTCCGCACACCCCATCCGCAAACGCACCAGCCATATCCGCATCGTCCTGACGGACGAGGTTGCCAAGCCCGCGGCCAATTCCAACGAGCAATAATCATGGGACAAAAAGTCAATCCGATCGGTTTTCGCCTCAATGTCCGCCGTAACTGGGATTCCCGGTGGTACGCGGATAAGAAGAGCTTCCCGGCCTATGTCGCCGAGGACGACAAGATCCGCAAGTTCCTGAAGAAGAAGATGAAGTACGCAGCGGTACCGCGCGTCTTCATCGAGCGTGCCGGCCCGAAGGTCCGCATCAAGCTCTTCACGGCCCGCCCCGGTATCGTTATTGGCCGTAAGGGTAGCGAACTTGAAAAGCTCAAGGACGAGCTCCAGAAGATCACTGGCCGCGAGATCATGCTGGACATCCAGGAGATCAAGAAGCCGGACGTCGTCGCCCAGCTCGTCGCCGAAAACATTTGCCTCCAGCTTGAGCGCCGCATTTCTTTCCGCCGCGCCATGAAAAAGGCTATCCAGACCACCATGAGCATGGGTGCCGAAGGCATTCGTCTGCAGTGCTCCGGTCGCCTGATGGGCGCGGAAATCGCCCGCACCGAACAGCAGCGCATGGGTCGTGTGCCTTTGCACACCCTGCGTGAAAACATCGACTACGGCTTCGCTGAAGCCGACACCGTTTATGGGAAGATCGGCGTCAAGTGCTGGATCTGTAACCCCAGCGACGTGGACACCCTCTAAGCACACACCGTCATGGCTAAGCTTCTTCCTTCCAGAACAAAATACCGCAAGGTCCACAAGGGCCGTATCCGTGGCAACGCCAAGGGCTGCGACACGCTTGCCTTCGGCGAGTTCGGCATCCAGTCCCTCGAGCGTGGCAAGATGACCTCCGCTCAGCTCGAAGCTGCTCGTGTGGCCATCAACCGCCACCTCAAGCGCAAAGGTAAGCTGTGGATCCGCGTGTTCCCGCACAAGCCCGTGACCAAGAAGCCCGCTGAAACCCGTCAGGGTAAGGGTAAGGGCTCGGTCGAGTACTGGTGCGCCGTGGTCAAGCCCGGTACCATCATGTTTGAAGTCGGTGGCACCAGCCAGACCCTCGCCCGTGAGGCTATGCGCCTGGCCGACGGCAAGCTGCCCTTCCGCTGCCGTTTCATCAGCCGCGAAGAGCTGGAACAGTACTAATCACATCCTTCACTATTTTAATTAAATGAAAGCCGCAGAAATACGCGAACTGAGCACCGAGGAGATCAAAAAGAAGCTCCGCGATACGCGCAACGAGCTTGTGCAGCTGCGCGTGCGCAAGCAGGCCGGCCAAGTCGAAAAGTCGAGCGAGCTGCGCGAATTGCGCCGCGATATCGCCCGTCTGGAAACCACCCTGCGTGCCAAGTCCGGCGCGACCGCCTAACCCCTTTTCATCCGACCATGTCCGAAAAGAGCACACGCAACCAACGTAAAGACCTCATTGGTGTCGTCACCAGCCGCACCGGTGACAAGTCTATCAAGGTCACCTTCTTCTACAAGATCGCCCACCCGCTGTACCGCAAGGAAGTTAAGCGTAAGACGGTCGTCCACGTTCACGACGAAAAGAACGAGTGTCAGCTCGGGGATAAAGTCGAGATCATGGAAACCCGCCCGCTGAGCAAGCTCAAGCGCTGGCGTGTAGTTAAGGTCATCGAAAAGGCTCCCATCGTCGGGAGTATCGGTTAAGAAGGTTGCATACCGCAGCCGGAAGCCGATTTAACCCTTTCACAATTTAAACGGAACCCGCAATGATTCAGCAAGAAACCAGACTGGAAGTCGCCGATAACACCGGGGCCAAAGAGGCCATGATGATCCGGCGGCTCGGCCAGAGCAAGAAGACCGCTTCGGTGGGCGACACGATCGTCGTCACGATCAAGGACAGCAGCCCCGAGGCTACGGTCAAAAAAGGCACGGTCGCCAAGGCCGTCGTCGTGCGCACAAAAGCGCCGATCCGCCGTGCGGATGGCAGCTACCTGCGCTTTGACACCAACGCGGTGGTCATCATCGATGCCAACGGTAACCCGCGGGGTACCCGTATCTTTGGACCGGTGGCTCGTGAACTGCGCTCCAAGCGCTTCATGAAGATCATCTCCCTGGCCCCCGAAGTCCTCTAACCCCCGGCACCACACATCAGATGAAGTACAAGATCAAACGTGGAGACGAAGTCGTCGTCATCGCCGGCGCCCATAAGGGGCAGCGCGGTAAGGTTCTCGAAGTCATGCGCGGCACAGAGCGCGTCGTTATCGAGGGCGTAAACATGGTCAAGCGCCACCGCAAGGCGACCAAGGAAAACGATCCGGACGCAGGCATCGTCGAGCGCGAAGGCTCCGTCCATTACTCAAACGTCATGAAGGCTGACCGTTACGACAGCCGTCAGAGCGCCTAATCGCACAGGAGACACTAGACATGCAGAGCAACGCATACGTCCCGACCCTTAAGAAGACCTATCTCGAAACGGTCGCCCCGGAACTTCGCAAGAGCCTCGGCTACGCGAATGTACACCAGGTCCCGAAGCTCGAGAAGGTGGTCATCAATTCCGGCCTGAACGCCTCCCGCGATAAGAACTGGGTGGCAGAAGTGCAGAAGGAAATCACCTCCATCGCCGGCCAGCAGGCTGTCGTCACCAAGGCGCGCCAGAGCGTGTCCAACTTTAAGCTGCGCGAAGGTATGAACAACGGCGTGGCAGTGACGCTCCGTGGCACGCGGATGTACGACTTCCTGTACCGCTTCATCAATGTAGCGCTGCCGAACATCCGCGACTTCCGTGGTGTTTCGCAGAAGCTCGATGGTCACGGTAACTACTCCATCGGTATCTCCGATTCGACCATCTTCCCTGAAATCAGCCACGACACCTCCGGGCGTGAATCCATCGGTATGGACATCACGATCGTGACTTCCGCCCAGACCGACAAGGAAGGCCGCGAGTTGCTCAAGCAGCTTGGCATGCCCTTCCGCAAACCCTCCTCGCAAGCCGCGGCCAACACCGCCAACTAATTTACCAGCATGGCCAAGAAAAGCTCCATTGCCCGCAATAAGAAGCGCGAGCACCTCGTCGAAAAGTACGCGGCCAAGCGCGCGGAACTCAAGGCGATCCTCGCCAACCCGGATACCTCTGACGAGGAATTCTGGAACGCACAGCGCAAGCTCAACAAGCTCCCGCGCAACTCCTCGCCCATCCGCGTCCGTAACCGCTGCAGCGTCACCGGTCGCCCGCGGGCATACATCCGTAAGTACGGCCTGTCCCGTATCACGTTCCGCGAGCTGGCCTCCAACGGCCACATCCCGGGCGTGACCAAATCCTCCTGGTAAACCTCTAGCACGATACAGACAATGGCAGTTCATGACACCATCGGTGACTTTTTGACTACCCTCCGCAACGCCAGCGCTGCGGGTAAGGATACCTGCACGGTTCGCTACTCGAAGCTGCGTGCCGGCATCGCTCAGATTCTTCTGCGCGACGGCTACATCAGCGACGTGCGCGAGGTCGAAGAAATCAAGGGCCAACGCAACCTGGAAATCACGCTCAAGTACGTTGACGACGCAGCCGCGATCGTTGGCATCGAGCGCTTCAGCACGCCGGGCCGTCGCCTCTACGCCAAGTACACGGATATTCCTCGCGTGTTGGGCGGACTGGGCACATCCATCCTCACTACCTCCAAGGGCATTTTGAGTGACCGCGACGCACGCCGTGAAAAGGTCGGCGGCGAGGTCATTTGCAAGGTCTGGTAAATTCATCACATAAACACACACTATTTTTCCTCATGAGCAGAATCGGAAAACTCCCGGTTGCCATCCCTGATAAGGTCAAAGTGACCGTCAGCGGATCGGAAGTCGCGGTGGAAGGCCCCAAGGGCAAGCTCACCAAGACCTTTGAAAGCTGCATCTCTGTTGAGGTTGAAGACGGTAACGTTATCGTCTCCCCTAACGATGATAGCCGCCACTCCAACGCTATGTACGGCACCGCCCGTTCCATCATCAACGGTATGGTCGCTGGTGTGCAGGAGCCCTACACCAAGAAGCTTGAAATCGAAGGCGTTGGTTTCAAGGCCGTCCTCAAGGGCAATGTCCTGGACCTGGCGCTTGGTTACTCGCACCCGATCCTTTATGATGTACCGTCCGGTATCACCATCAATATCGACGGCGGCACGAAGCTGACCGTCGAGGGTTGTGACAAGCAGATGGTCGGTCAGGTCGCCGCAGACATCAAGGGCTTCAAGCCCGTCGAGCCCTATAAGGGCAAGGGTGTCCGTATCGTCGGCCAGTACGTCCGCCGCAAGGAAGGTAAGAAAACCGCTTAATCGCACGAGCCATGAAACTTCAGAAGAAACGCGAACTGACGCAAAAGCGCCGCTGGCGCATCCGCAAGAAAATCCAAGGCACCGCCGAACGGCCTCGTCTGGTCGTGCGTTTTTCGCACCAGCATATCTATGCTCAGTGCATCGACGACGAGGCTGGCCACACTGTTGCCTCCGCCTCGAGCCTGGACAAGGATCAGCGCGAGAGCAGCCTCAAGCCCAATGTCGACGGGGCAACCCAACTCGGCAAGGTGCTTGGCGAAAAGGCCAAAGCCGCTGGTATCGAAACCGTCGTTTTCGACCGTGCCGGACGCCGCTACCATGGTTGCGTAAAGGCCTTTGCCGACGCCGCCCGCGAAGTCGGTCTCAAATTCTAACCTATTTATCAGCATGAGTAATCAGCCCAGCAGCAGCAATCCTTCCCAAAATCGTGGCCGTGGCGGCCAGGGTCGTGGACCGGGCCAAGGTCGTGGACCGGGCCAGGGTCGCGGACCGGGTCGTGGTCGTGGTCCGCGTCGTGAGCGCCCCACCGAGACTCCCGAAGAGCAGCAGTACGTCGAGAAAGTCGTTCACATCAACCGTTGTGCCAAGGTCGTCAAGGGCGGACGCCGCTTCAGCTTTGCCGCGCTCGTCGTCTCCGGCGACGGCAAGGGCAAGGTCGGTGTCGGCTACGGTAAGGCCAAGGAAGTGCCCGAAGCTATCCGTAAGGGTACCGAGCGCGCTCGTGCCAACCAGGAAGACATTCGTCTGAATGGCCGTACGATCCCGCACGAAGTGCGTGGCATCCATGACGGTGGCGAGGTTATCCTGCGCCCCGCCTCCGAGGGTACCGGTGTTATCGCCGGTGGTGGCATCCGTGCCGTCCTCGAAGCTGTCGGTGTTCAGGACGTGCTCTCCAAGTCCCTCGGTTCGAACAACCCGGGTGCGATGGTGAATGCTACCCTGGACGGCCTGCGTCAGCTGCGTACCGCCCAACAAATCGCCCAGATCAAGCAGGCTGGTACCAAGAGCGAAGAAGCTGCTCCCAGCCTGGCCTAAGGACATAAGCGTCTTAAGATAGGAATCATTTACCATGAAACTTCATTCCCTGAGAAACAATCCCGGCGCGACACACCGCAAGAAGCGCCTCGGTAACGGCCCCGGCAGCGGCTTGGGCAAGACTTCCGGCCGTGGACAAAAGGGTCAGAAGGCCCGTTCAGGCTCGAGCATCCGCCCCGGTTTCGAAGGCGGCCAGATCCCGCTCTACCGCACGCTCCCGCACCGCGGCTTTAACAACAAGAACTTCCACAAGCAGTACGCAGCGATCAACGTCAGCGAGCTGGAACAGCTGGAAGCGACTGAGATCGACGCCGCCGTCATGAAGAAGGCCGGTATCCTGCGTCGCAAGGCCGACCTGGTCAAGGTCCTCGGCCACGGTGAAATTACCCGCGCCATTACTGTGACCGCGGATAAGTTCTCCGAGACTGCCAAGCAGAAGATCGAAGCCGCTGGTGGTAAGGTCATCGAGACCAAGACCGCCGCCCCCAAGGCAGAAGAGCCCGCCACGGAGGAATAAATCAGGCCCGGGCCTTCACCGGCCTGAGCTCCTAACACTGCTGCCCGCATGCTCAACGCTTTCCTCAACTGTTTAAAAATTCCGGAGCTTCGGAGCCGGATTTTCTTCACCTTCGGAATGATCTTCGTTGCCCGTGTGGGCGCGGCCATTCCGTTGCCGGGACTGAATCCGGAGCCGCTCCAGAAGTTCTTCGAGTACCAGGCCTCCGCCACAGGCGGGGTTCTGGGCCTCTATAACATGTTCACAGGGGGTGCTCTGCTGAACGGTGCGGTCTTCGCGTTGGGCATTATGCCGTACATCAGCGCCTCGATCATCCTGCAGCTGATGGCTGCAGTGGTGCCGACGCTGGCCCGTCTCCAGCAGGAGGGGGAAATCGGCCGCCAGAAGATCACCCAGTATACCCGCTACCTGACGATTGGTATCGCTCTGGTGCAGGGTCTGCTGCTGAACTTGGCCCTTATCCGCTACCCGGATCGTATCTTCCAGGGCTTCGATATCGACCGCTGGGGTGCGATCGTGATGGTGGATCCGACCTGGTTCCTCATCACCTCGACGATCTTCCTCACCGCTGGTACCATCCTGCTGATGTGGATCGGTGAGCAGATCACCCAGAATGGGATTGGTAACGGGATCTCCCTACTGATCACGATTGGTATTCTGGCTCGTTTCCCGCAGGCTGTCTGGCAGGCATGGGAGCTCGTTAGCGCCAAGGCAGGTGCAACCTACCGCATCAGTGTGCCTGAGGCCGTACTGATGATTATCCTCTTCGTGGCTGTGGTGGCAGGCATTGTGGCAGTCACTCAAGCGGTTCGAAAAATACCCGTCCAGTACGCCAAGCGTATGGTAGGGCGTAAGGTGTTCGGCGGTCAGAGCTCGTTTCTCCCGCTGAAGGTGAACTACTCCGGTGTTATGCCGGTTATCTTCGCCAGCGCCATTCTGCTCTTCCCGGCTCAGATTCTGACCAGCCTGGCAGGTGTGTTTAACAGCGAAATGCTGGCAAACATCGCCAGCTCCTTCAGCATGTCGGGTAAGGCCTACTACATCACCGAGGCGGTCCTGATCATGGGCTTCAGTTACTTCTGGGTCTCGATCATGTTTAAGCCGATTCAGATCGCTGACGACCTGAAGAAGAACGGTGGCTACATCCCGGGCGTTCGCCCCGGCGAGCCCACGGCCAAGTTCCTTGACTTTGTGATGACCCGCCTGACGCTGGCCGGTGCGATCTTCCTGACGATTATCGCCCTGTTCCCGAACCTCGTCATGTCGGCCACCAATAACATCCCGCAGAGTGTCGCCCTGTTTTTCGGGGGTACCGGTACGCTGATCGCCGTCGGTGTCATGCTCGACACGATGCGCCAGGTGGAGACTTATCTTTTGCAGCGTCACTATGACGGTTTCCTGAAAAAGGGCCGCCGCCGCTCGCGTGCCAGCTCGCGCACGCGCCACATGGTTGACTCCTCCGAGCTGAAAAACCTCGGCGCCCTCTGGATGCCGTTAGGGATTCTCTTCGCTGTGGGCATGGTCTGCTGGATCCTGCGTACCCAGGCGCTCTAATCTGTTATGTTGCGCCGAGCCGGATATCAGCCTCCTGTCAAGACTGCTGCAGAAATCCTCGCCATGCGTGAGGCCTGCACGGTGGCGGCAACGGTGCTCGACCGGCTCTGTGAAAAAGTAGCTCCCGGCGTCAACACCTACGATCTCGACCAGGAAGGCCGCCGCCTGATGGAAGAGCTCGGTGCCGAGAGCTCCTGCTACAACTACGTAGTAGGGTCGAAAATTTTCCCTGCCTACACTTGCTTGTCAGTCAATGACGAGGTGGTGCATGGCATTGGATCGCTCAAAACCGTTCTGGCTGAGGGGGACAACATCACCGTTGATGTCGTCGTCCGTTTCAACGGCTGGATCGGAGACAACGCCCGCACGGTTATCGTGGGGGAGGGGAGCGAGGACATGCAGCGGCTCGTCCGCGTCACCGAAGAGTCCTTTTACAAGGGACTGGAAATGGCTCGGCCCGGTAAGCGGGTGGGGGACATTTCCAATGCCGTCCAGCGCTACGTCGAGGGGCACGGTTTCTCGGTGGTGCGCGAGTTTGTCGGTCACGGCGTCGGGACTGGCATGCACGAAGAGCCCCAGATACCGAACTATGGGCGCCGTAACACCGGCGACCGGCTGCGCCCCGGCATGACTCTGGCTATCGAGCCCATGGTCAACGCTGGCAAGCCCGCCATCCGCATGTCCAACAACGGCTGGACCGCCCTTACCAAGGACGGTAAACCGGCCGCTCATTACGAACATACCGTGCTCATTACCGAAGGTGAGCCAGAAATCTTAACAATTCCGAAAAAATAACTTTGCAAAGCGGGATTTTTTGTTAGTCTTCCCGTTTTCCCAAATTCCAGGATCCTTTAACTTTAAGTTTTATGCCGCGTTTACTAGGTGTAGATATCCCTGCCAACAAGAAGATCGAGTTCTCCCTCCAGTACATCTATGGGATCGGTCCTCAGCGTGCCCGTCAGCTGTGCGACGAGGCTGGCATTGACCCGAACGTTCGCGCCCACGAGCTGAGCGAAGAAGACCTCAACAAGGTCGTCAACCTCATCACTCAGAAGGGCTTCAAGGTCGAAGGTGACCTGCGCCGCGAAGTGACCGGCAATATGAAGCGCCTGCAGGCCATCCGCTGCTACCGTGGCATCCGCCACCAGCGCGGTCTTCCCTGCCGTGGTCAGCGCACTCAAACCAATGCCCGTACCCGCAAGGGTGGCCGCCGCACTGTTGGTGTGGTTAAGAAGAAGTAACCTTTCCGTCCTCCATCCATGAGCGAAGAAGAAAAGAAGCAGACCGCCCCGGCGGAAGAAGTAGCCCAACAGGCCGCCCCCAAGGCGGACGCTCCTGCCAAGGAAGCTCCCAAGTCGGAGACCCCGGCCAAGGAAGCCCCCGAGGGTGAAGCCGCCAAGGAAGGCGAAGAAGAGGCCAAGTCCTCTCAGCCGACCGCGCAGGACCTCCTCTCCGAAGGTCTCGGCGAGGTCAAGATCCGCAAGGCCAAGGGCAGCAAGAACATCCACACGGGTGTATGCCATATCCTGGCTACCTTCAACAACACCAAGGTGACCTTCTCGGACTCCGCCGGTAACGTTGTTTCCTGGTCCAGCTCCGGTAAGTGCAACTTCCGTGGCTCACGTAAGTCCACCGCCTACGCCGCTCAGGTTGTGACCCAGGACGCTGGCCGCGTGGCCATGTCCCACGGTCTGAAGGAAGTGGTCGTCAAGGTCAAGGGCCCCGGCATGGGTCGTGACTCGGCCATCCGCGCCCTCCAGTCTCTCGGGCTGAACGTCCTCACTATTGTTGACGTGACCCCGATCCCGCACAACGGCTGCCGCGCTCCCAAGCGTCGCCGCGTCTAATATTACTTTCATACACACTCACCCGCCGGGGATGGCAAGCCGGCGCGGTTTAACTCGACTGCCAACCAGATAGATCAAACACCATGGCTCGTTATACCGGACCTACCACTCGCATCAACCGCCGCTTTGGGCAGGCGATCTTCGCCCCCAGCAAGGCGTTCGAACGCAAGCCGCATCCTCCCGGCATCCACGGCCCGCGCCTGCGCCGCAAGATTTCTGACTACTCGACGGGTCTGAATGAGAAGCAGAAGCTTCGCTTCATGTACGGCCTGACCGAGAAGCAGTTCCGCCGCACCTTCGACAAGGCTAAGGCCCAGCGTGGTGTTACCGGCGAAGTTTTCCTGCAGATGCTCGAAACTCGCCTGGACAATGTGATCTACCAGCTCGGTCTGGCCCGTTCGCGCCAGGCTGCCCGTCAGTTCGTCGGCCACGGCCACATCCAGGTCAACGGCCACAAGGTGGACATCCCCAGCTACGATGTAAAGCCGGGTGACATCATCGAGGTGCGTGACCGCACCTCCTCCCGCCAGCTTGCCACGCGCAATCTGGAAGACAGCCAGTACCGCACGATTCCGGCCTGGCTCGCGCTTGACCACGACGCCCTGCGCGCCACGGCCAACCGCCTCCCCGTCGCTGAAGAGATGGAGCAGGGTATCAACCTGCAGATCATCGTTGAGTTCTACAGCCGCTAATCGCATCCCCTTGGGGTGCGGTTATCCGCTGTCTTTCACCACCTTTCACCCATTCGTTTATACCTATGAGCACTGTCGAAGAAGCCACCGTCGCCGACCAGAAACCCGCTCCCTCCAACTCGCTCAAGCGCTTGGGCAAGTTCGAGCTCCCGAAGCGCCTGGTCAAGGATGAGGCCACCGCCACCGACACGTATGCCGCTTTTACCGCCGAGCCGTTTGAAACCGGCTACGGTCACACCATCGGCAACTCCCTGCGTCGCGTCCTGCTCAGCTCGATCGAAGGCGCCGCCATCAGCAGTATCAAGATTGATGGCGTTGACCACGAGTTCCAGAGCATTGACGGCGTCATCGAAGACGTCACCGACGTTGTCCTGAACCTGAAGAAGATCCTCCTGGTTTGCCACCGCCGCGAAGGCGCACGCCTTGTCATCGATGTTGACAAGGAAGGTCCTGTCACCGCTGGCGACATCAAGGAAGATTCCAACATCAAGGTTCTGAACCCCGACCACGTGATCTGCCACCTCGACAAGAAGCGTCGCTTCCTGGCCGAGATTGAGGTCAAAGTGGGCCGCGGTTTCTGCACTGCCGACGAGAACAAGCGCGATGAGCAAATCATCGGCCTGATCCCGATCGACTCCCTTTTCAGCCCGGTACGCCTGGTTAAGTACGCGGTGGAAAACACCCGTGTGGGCCAGATGACCGACTACGACCGGCTCATCCTTGAAGTGACGACCGACGGGCGCATCAGCCCCGACGACGCACTGAAGGAAGCCGCAGCTATTCTCCGTCACCACCTGGACGTCTTCGACGAAGTCAGCCAGGAACGCGTCGAGTTCGAAAGCGAAAGCAAGCAGATCAGCGAAGAGCAAAATCGCCTGCGCAAGCTTCTGAACATGAGCGTGAACGAGATCGAACTTTCCGTCCGCGCGGCTAACTGCCTGAACAACGCCAACATCACGACTGTCGGCGAACTGGCGATGAAGACCGAGCAGGAAATGCTCAAGTACCGCAACTTCGGTAAGAAGTCGCTCAACGAAATTAAGGCCAAGCTCGAGCAGCTCGGTCTGTCCTTGGGGATGAAGCTCGACGAGCGCCTCCTGGAAAAAACCATCAGCGAATAACATTACTCACTTCGTTTAAGTCATGCGCCACAACAATCACCGGCACGTCCTGGGCGTCAAGAAAGCCCACCGCAGCGCGCTCATGGCGAACTTGGCCACGGCCCTCTTCACACACGGCCGCATCCAGACCACCCTCGCCAAGGCTAAGGCCCTCCGTCCCTTCGCCGAGAAGATGATCACGCTCGCCTGCAAGGCAGCCGCCACCGAGGATGCCGCCCGCAAGCTGCATTACCGCCGCCAGGCCATCGCGCAGATTCGCGATGTCGCCGCGGTCAAGATGCTCTTCGACGAGCGCGTCAGCGAGTTCACGAGCCGTAACGGCGGTTACTGCCGCATTTACAAGCTCGTTCCCCGCATTGGTGATGCCGCCGATATGGCCATCATCGAGCTGATCGCTGCCGACGACGAAGGCTACTCCAAGCCGAAGCGTAAGGGCGCCAAGAAGCCCGCTAAGGCCAAGAAGGCTGAAACTGCTGCTCCGGCTGAAGAAGCCGCTGCCGAAGAGGCCCCCGCTGAGGAGCCCAAGGCTGAAGAAGCTGCTGCTGAGCCCAAGGCCGAAGCCGCCGAGGAGAAGGCCGAAGAAACCGAGGAGAAGAAGTAACGCCCCGGTACGCCTAGGCATGAAACCTATTTTCAGCGACGCGCCTCCCTGCCGGAGCGCGTCGCTTTGCTTTTAGCCGGACGTGATCGACATTGATTTTTCTGTTTTCACATTCCTCTATGTCAGCTCGGGCATGGCAGTCATCTTCGGCCTGTGGTTATACTACGACCGCCGCGATGTCCGCCTCTACGAGCGCATCCGTGTCCGTCACACCTTTCACTGCATCCAGTGCGGCAGCCTCTATTCAGATCGGGGCCGCCGTGAAGTCTCCCGCTGCCCTCAGTGTGGATTCCAAAACGCAAAATTAAAATTCTGAGTCAGACCTTACTCTCATGTCCCAGATCATCGCTGTCCTCGATTTCGGTTCGCAGTATACGCAGGTCATCGCCCGTCGTATCCGCGAGTGCAATGTCTACTCCAAGATTTACCCCTTCGGTGTCAGCGCCCAGGAGCTGAAGAAGGACAACGTCCAGGGGGTCATCCTCTCCGGTGGTCCCAGCAGCGTGCTTCTGCCGAAGTCCCCGCGTCCGGACCCGAAGGTCTTCGAGCTGGGTGTACCGGTGCTCGGGATCTGCTATGGCGTGCAGCTTATCGGTCATCTGCTCGGCGGTAAGGTCGAGAAGAGCCGCCAGCGTGAGTACGGTAAGGGCACCCTCAACATCAGCAAGAAGGGGAAACTGCTTGCTGGCCTGCCGAAGAAGTTCCGAGTCTGGAATTCCCACGGCGACCGCGTCATCGAGCTGCCCAAGGGCTTCGAGGCCATCGCATCGACCGAGAACTCGGACGTGGCTGTGGTGCAGGACGCGAAGCGTAACATTTACGGGATGCAGTTCCACCCGGAGGTCGTACACACCGAGCACGGGATGGAGATTATCCGGAATTTCCTCCTTGGAATCTGCCGCTGCAAGGGCGACTGGCAGATGTCCGACTATGTCGAGACCGCCGTGCAGGCGATCCGCGATCAGGTCGGTGACAAGCGCGTGATCCTCGGCCTCAGTGGCGGGGTAGACTCCTCTGTCGCCGCAGCCCTCATCCACCGCGCTATCGGTAAGCAGCTCACCTGCGTCTTTGTGGACAATGGCCTGCTGCGCAAGGGCGAACGTGACAAGGTGGATCGCATCTTCCGCGAGCATTTCAAGATCAACCTCAAGGTCGCCAAATCCGGCCCGCGCTTCCTGAAGAAGCTGAAGGGCGTGACCGACCCCGAGCGTAAGCGCAAGATTATCGGCCGCGAGTTCGTCAAGGTCTTCGACGAAGAGGTCAGCAAAATCGGCCAGGTGGACTTTCTCGCGCAGGGTACGCTCTACCCGGACGTGATCGAGAGCGTGGCTATCGGCGGTAATCCTGCTGCCCTGATCAAGAGCCACCATAATGTCGGCGGCCTGCCCAAGCGCATGAAACTCAAGCTTCTGGAGCCACTGCGTGAACTTTTCAAGGACGAGGTCCGCGCCCTCGGCGAAGAACTCGGCCTGTCCAAGGAAATGGTCTGGCGCCATCCGTTCCCCGGTCCCGGCCTGGGCGTGCGTGTGATCGGCGACATCAAGTCGAAGTACCTGAAGATCCTCCGCGAGGCTGACTCTATCCTGCTGGAGGAGATGAAGCGTACCGGCTACTACGAAAAGGTCTGGCAGGCATTCTGTGTCTTTCTCCCCGTGCAGACGGTTGGCGTGATGGGCGACGAGCGCACCTATGACTACGTCATTGCCGTGCGTGTGGTCGAGAGCCAGGACGCCATGACCGCTGACTGGGCCCACATCCCGCACGACATCCTGCAGTTGATTTCCAGCCGGATTATTAACGAGGTGAAGGGCGTCAACCGTGTGGTCCTCGATATCAGCTCCAAGCCGCCCAGCACGATTGAGTGGGAGTAACCTTTGAGGGGGCTCAACCCCTCAAAGTGGGGCACTTTTTCTTTCGCATGTTGTCAAAATCGCCTATTGCATAAGTAGTATCATGACCCGTTGCCATACCTTGCTCCTCCTCTCCGTCCTGCTAACTTCTGGCCTTCAGGCGATGGAGGTTGGTGAAATTCTGGCCAAAGCACGAGCCATCCTGGGCACGGAGCAGAAGCTCAATGCCGTGCAAACGCTGCAATACGAGGGACGTGTCTACGGAGCCGATGGTGAGCAGCAGGACAGCCTGGACCTGACCTTTAAGAAGCCGAACAAGCAGATGCTGATCGTCGAGTCGGACAAGATGAAGCGTTCGACCGGTGTTAATGGCTTCGAGGGTTTTGTTGAGGTCATCGACAAGACGGATGACCGGCGCAGCGGTATTGTCGTACTGGACTACAACCGTGTCCGCCACCTGATGGCTAATTCCGCCGAGAATCTGTACTTCTTCGAGGGGCCCTACCACCGCCCCGGAGGCAGCATCACCTATGAGGGTACGCAGACGGTGCGCGGTAAGGAGTGCTACAAGCTGCGCTTCGCCTATGCATGCGGGCTGTATTACATCCGCTACTTCGATATGCAGACCTTTGCGCTGGTTTCTACCATCAATGGTGAGAACAACCAGGAGCTGATCGAGAGCGAAACCCAGACCGTCGGGGGCATCGTTTTCCCCAGTAAGGTGGAGACCTACGACGAGGAGGGTGATTTGATTCGCACCGTGGTCTTTGAAAAGATTCTGATAAACGAGCAGGTCGATGATTCTGTCTTTGATTTTCCTGAGATACCCAGTTCACTAAAGCCTTGATGGCAGGAAAGATTTTAAACTTTGATGCGCCGGGTGTACCGGCGCGATTGATCAAGCAGCGCGAGAAGGCGCTCAGTGACGCTACCGTCGCGGCTACCGTGCGCGAAGTCCTGGAGGCGGTCAGCCGCCAGGGGGATAAAGCTGTACTGCGCTATACCGCGAAGTTTGACCGCGCGAAGCTCACGGCCCCCGCCATGCGCGTGGACCCTGAGGAGCTGAAGGCCGCTCCCAAGACACTCACGCCCGCCCGCCGCAAGGCCATCCGCGAGTCCATCGCCGGAGTGAGCGAGTTTCACAAGCGTACGCTGCCCAAGGCCTGGCGCGCCAAGAACCGCCATGGCGCCACCGTGGGCGAAGAGTTTTATCCGATCGAGCGGGTAGGGTTGTACATCCCCGGTGGGCAGGTGCCGCTCGTCTCCACGGTGATCATGTCAGCGATCCCCGCCAAGCTCGCCGGTGTGCCGCAGATGGTCGTGTGTACGCCTCCGCAGGCAGACGGCTCGATCAATCCCGGTCTGCTGGCCGCGCTGCACTACTGTGGCGTGAAGGAAGTTTACAAGGTCGGCGGTATTCAGGCCATGGCCGCCATGGCCTTTGGCACGAAGACCGTGCCCCGCGTGGACAAGGTCTATGGCCCCGGTAATGCCTATGTGATGGAGGCCAAGCGCCAGCTCTTCGGCACCGTCGGTGTGGACCTGCTGCCCGGCCCCAGCGAGATCCTTGTGGTGGCTGATGCTTCCGCGAACCCGGCCTTCATCGCCTCCGACCTGCTCGCACAGGCCGAGCACGGCACCGGTAAGGAAAAAGTCTATCTCGTCTCGACCTCCGAGAAACTCATCGAGGCCGTCAACGCCGAGATGAAGAAGCAGACTCCGTCGCTTTCGCACGCCGACAAGATTCAGGCTGTATTGAAAAAACACTACATCGCGATCAAGGTCTCCTCGATGGAGAAGGCCGCTGAGGCCGCCAACCTGATCGCTCCCGAGCACCTTGAGCTGCACGTTGAACCGCCTAAGCTGCGCAAGCTCATCAAGTCCATCACCACAGCTGGCGCGATGCTGCTGGGCGGGCACACCCCGACCGTGCTGGGCGACTTCGTCGCCGGGCCGAGCCACACGCTGCCGACGGACCGCACGGGCCGCTTCTTCAGCGGTTTGCAGGTCTGGGACTTCATGCGCCGCACGAGCATCGTCAACTACGATGCCCGCAGCTGCGCGAAAGCCTGGCCCACGGTGGAAGCATTTGGTGAGATGGAGCAGCTTGACGCGCACAGCCGTTCGCTCAAGATACGTCTTGAGTCATGAGCAAGGGCTATAATCCGCTTTCCCGCGCCAACCCCCACGTCCGGCGCCTGCATGGGTATGTCCCCGGTCAGCAGCCATCCGGCGGCGACTGGGTCAAACTCAACACCAACGAGAACCCGTATCCGCCCAGCCCGAAGGTGCTGGAGGCGATACAGGCCGAGCTAAGCGAGGAGGGGACGCGCCTGCGCCTGTACCCGAATCCGCTCTCCATACCCTTGCGCCAGGCACTCGCCGCGCACCACGGGCTGAAGCAGGGGCAGGTGCTGGCCGGTAACGGGGCCGACGACGTGCTCAACCTGCTCATGCGCGCCTTTGCCGGGCCCGAGCGCTCCGCCGGGATGACCAGCCCCAGCTACTCGCTCTATACGGTCCTCGCCGACATCCAGCACGCCCAGATGGTGGAGGTGCCCTTTGACCGCTCGATGAAGCTCGACCCGGCGGCCATCGGTGCCTGTGGGGCGAATATCTTTTTCCTCACCTCTCCGAATGCGCCCACAGGCGTCGGCTTCTCCCGTAAGGAGATCGAGGCCGCCGCATCGGCCTTTGAGGGGATCTTCGTCATCGACGAGACCTACGCACCTTTCGCGTCGGAGGATGCGGTTTCGCTGCTGGCGCGTCACCCGAACATCGTCATCGCGCGCAGCTTCTCCAAGGCCTACTCGCTCGCGGGGCTGCGTGTCGGCTATGCGCTGGCCTCCGAGGAGATCATCGAGCTGCTCGACCGCGTGCGCGACAGCTACAACCTCGACCGCCTGGCTCAGGCCGGAGCTCTCGCTGCGCTGGCAGACGATCAGTACTACAAGGGCCTGACTGGGGAAATCCTCGCCATGCGCTCGCAGATGGCCGAGTGGTATTCCGACAAGGAGTGGTTCTGCTATCCCTCGGCGACAAATTTCCACTTTGTGGAGCCCAAGAACAGTGCCGGGCAGACGGGCGCAGACGTGGCAGACAGCCTTTATAACTACCTGTGCACCCGCCGTGTGCTGGTGCGTTACTTCCCGAAGCATCCCTTGACTCAGAGCTTCCTGCGCGTCACTTTAGGCACCGATAAGGAGATGCAGCGCTATCGCGATGCAGTAGACTCATGGCTGAAAACTCACTAGAACGCCGCTCCGAGCGGACCCGCACCACCAAGGAGACCGACATCTCGCTCACCCTCTGCCTCGATGGCAGCGGTAAGGCCGAGATCGATACCGGTATCCCCTTTGTGGACCACATGCTGGACCTCTTTGCCCGGCACGGGCTCTTTGACCTCACCGTCAAGGCCTCCGGGGACATCGCGGTGGACTATCACCACACGGTGGAGGATCTGGGCATCGTTCTGGGCGAGGCTTTCAAGGAAGCTCTCGGGGACAAAAAGGGTATCGTCCGCTACGGGTTTTTCCTGCTGCCGATGGACGAGACCCTCGTGCGCGCCGCGCTCGACCTGAGTAACCGCCCGCTGTTCGTCTACAAGGTAGAGGCGCCGGTCCTGTTCGTGCGTGACTTTAACATCGCGCTCTTCAAGGAGTTCTTCCAGGCCTTTGCCAACAGCTGCGGTGCTAACCTGCACCTCACGCTGGAGTATGGCGAAGAGCCGCACCACGTCGCCGAAGCGCTCTTCAAGGGCTTCGCGCGCGCGCTCGACATGGCCACGCGCATCGACCCGCGCCAGGCCGACAGCCTCCCCAGCACCAAGGGCCTCCTCACCTAGCCAGGACTGCGGCCTGGACCTGTGATGGCATTTTCTGGGAAAATGCCGTGTCCGGAGTTCGTGGTGTTGGAAAAGAGTTTTGGGTGTTTACGCCCTTAGGGAAACTGCGTCACGATGCAGTCATGCCCTTGATCCCGAAAGAGGAGTACCCGGTCTTCTTCAAGATCGTATTGGGGACAGCAGCGATCGTTGTCGCCTACGGGATTCTGCACGATCAATACTTGATTCGTGTGTGCGAGCGGCACTTTACGGTCTACCATCCGCAGTATTTTCCCACGGCGAACATCACACTATTAGCCGTTTGTTTCGCGATGATGGCTACTTTCGGGCCGGGCATGGTGCTGGGCTACCTAATGTATGCGGCGGCACGTTGGGGGAGTCGGGTAAAGGCTGGGACTAGAGCGGTTTTAACGTCGGTGCTGGTGGTGGTTCTTGCGCTGGAGGTTGTCTGCGTTACCGCTGGCCGCCTCGCTCCGTGGCTTTTGCAGCACAGTCTACTGCCTTTCCCAATGAGCTGGTATCCAGATTCTACGACAGGGATTCTTATTACCCAGACGACCCAGCTTGTGGCTTATTTCATGGCACCTGTGTTTAGTTTTCTGGCTCTGGCGCGTATCTATTGCAGGCGTCCGTTGTCGTCGTCAGCATAAGCTTTGTGAGCTTGCTGAGAATGAAATGTAAGCGCTCAATTTACCAAGATGCTGCTCAAGTCTGCCAGATAAACGCGCCGCGTGTTACCGTCCATGGCGTTGAAGGTGATGAAGCGGCTCTTGCGGTCCCAGGCCGGGTGCGGGTCGCAGCGCAGCACGGAGTGAATGCTTGCTGCGGGGTTGAGTGCGTTGACGCGGGCGAGATGGGTTTCCTCGCCGGTGTGCAGGTCGATCCATCGCAGCGGCACGGTGCCATCACCGTAGGCCACGGGCTCATAGGTGTAGGCGTCGGTGATGAGATGGTGCCCGTCGGGGTGCACGGTGGGGTGCCCGGAGCCAGCGAGGTGCCCGGTCTGGGGGATGATCCCAAGCTCCGAGCCGTCGGCGTTGACCTGGACGAAGAGCAGGTCATCGGGGATTTTGCTGATGGGAAGGTTTTGCGAAATGTGGCGTCCATCGGGGAACCAGGTGGCATGGTGGCCACCGTATTGCCACAGCTCCGGCCCGGTCGCGCAGCGCAGGGTGGACAGGTCAGGTTCGCCGGTGGCAGGGTTCAGGCTCAGCGTGACCCAGGCGAAGAGGACCGATTGAAAATCCTTCACGAACATGTCCCAGCCGGGCTCACTGCCGGTGGGGAACCAGCGCAGGCTGAGCATGAGCGCGTCACCCTGCGGGTTGAACTTACTGTGGAAGCCCGTGATCTCGCAGCGGGCGGGATCAACCCCGGTGGCGGTCAGCTCCGAGGCCAGTCGCTCGAATATCTCCCGCGTGGAGATCAGCAGTCGGGTGGCTCCGCTGTGGGTGTCGGTCAGCCAGAAACCATCGTCTGCCTGCGGGCCTACGCGCAGGGGCGGTAGCACCGCGTCGGGCAGGCATACGCCGTAGCCGCATTGGGTTTTGCGGAGGGTGGCGATGTTTGCGCAGATGAGCCAGCGACCGTCGGGAGAGGCATGGTAGACGCAGCCCTCCAGGCGCTGTCGGGTGCCGAAGAGGGGATCGAGCTTCCACGCAAACGGTGTCCATGTGGAGACATCGACATCGTTAAAAAACAGCTCATGGTCGGAGCCTCCCCAGTTTATATTCGCCCCCAGCTGAAACTCCCAACCGCGGGTCTCAGCCAGTGTTTTCTCCGAGCCGGTCTCCAGATCGACGAGGATGACCTCGGCTGCTTCACCGGGGGTGGCCAGACGATCCTCGAACGGAAAACGCAGGAGCGCAGCGTAGCGCCCGGACGGGCTCAGGGGCGAGGTGTCAAAAAAGCGGTGCGTGCAGTGCCCTTTATGCGGGGTGATGCACCAGATCGGGACCTTGGGGTCGTACTGCTCGTAGCGGGGGAAGTGCCGGTCCAGATTCGCATTCATCGGTGGACACGCATAGGGGTGAGGGGAGGGGCGCCTTCTTTACTCGCCGATGATTTTAACGAGGGCTCGCTTTTTGCGCTTACCGTCAAACTCCCCGTAAAAGATCTGCTCCCACGGCCCGAAGTCCAGTTGCCCGCCCGTGACGGCGACCGTGACATCCCGGCCCATGATGGTGCGCTTGAGGTGGGCGTCGGCGTTGTCCTCGTAGCCGTTATGGGCGTACTGGTCGTAGGGTTTTTCGGGGGCGAGCTTCTCCAGCCAGCGCTCGAAGTCGCCATGCAGGCCGGACTCGTCGTCGTTGATAAAGACGCTGGCGCTGATGTGCATGGCGTTGACCAGGCACAGCCCTTCCTGGATGCCGCTTTCGCGCAGGGCGGCCTCAACCTCGCTGGTGATGTTGATCAGCTGGCGACGTTGCGGGATGTTGAACCAGAGTTCCTTGCGGTATGATTTCATGCTGCGCCCGATTGGTTGAAATGAAAGCTGGGTTAAGCGGGGAGCGCCTTGTTGCGGTAGCGGACGATGCGCAGGTCGTCGTTTTCCCGTAGTGTCTCAACAGCCGAGAAGAGGTGCTCGAAGGGCGGCAGAAAGGTGTCACCGTCGTAGTCACCTTTGACGTGCGTGAGAAACAGCTCGCAGCACTGCGGCAGAGTGACCGCGAAGAGCTGTGCCCCGCCAATGATGAACAGGTCACCTTTGACCGCGACCTCGTCGAGATCAGCCAGGGTATGAGCGATCGTGAAGCCCGGAGCGACGAGATCCTGCTGGTTGGTCAGCACGACATTCAGGCGGCGCGGGAGGGGCTTCTTGATCTCGTCCATGGTCTTGCGGCCCATGACAACGGTATGGCCGGTCGTCATCTGCTTGAAGAATGCGAGATCCTCGGGCAGGCGCCAGGGCAGCCCGCCGTTTAGGCCGATGGCGCGGTTTTTATCGGCCATGGCAACGATGGCTTTCCAGGGCTTGATGGCGTCGGCGGGTAAAGGCATGGCGGTGAGAGAAGAGGGTTAGACCGCGATGGGGGCCTTGATCGAGGGGTGCGGATCGTAGCCGATCAGCTCCACGTCGCTGTAGTCAAAGTCTGCCAGGCGCTTGATCGCGGGGTTGAGTTTTACCTGCGGCAGGGGGCGCGGCTCGCGGGCGAGCTGGGTGGCCACCTGCTCGGAGTGGTTGCGGTACAGGTGCAGGTCGCCAAAGGTGTGGATAAACTCCTTGGGCCGCAGACCGGCGACCTGGGCGACCATGCAGGTGAACAGGGCGTAGGAGGCGATGTTGAAGGGCACACCGAGGAAAAGGTCTGCGCTGCGCTGGTAAAGCTGGCAGCTGAGGCCGCCGTCCTGCGAGACGTAGAACTGGAACATCGTGTGGCACGGCGGCAGTGCCATCTTGCCCTCGGCGGCGTTCACATGCGGCGGACGCGACTCGTCGGGCAGGTCCGCGACGTTCCAGGCCGAGACGATGTGGCGGCGGCTGTGGGGCTTCGTGCGGAGGTTTTCGATCAGCTCGTCGAGCTGGTTGATCTGGCGTCCGTCGGGGCACTGCCAGCGGGTCCACTGCGCTCCATAAACGGGGCCGAGGCTGCCGGATTCGTCGGCCCACTCATCCCAGATGGAGACCTTGTTTTCGTTCAGGTAGCGGATGTTTGTGTCGCCCTTGAGGAACCACAAAAGCTCGTAAACGACTGAACGCCAATGGATTTTCTTGGTGGTCAGGAGAGGGAAAGACTTCTCCAGATCGAAGCGGGCCTGTGCCCCGAATACGCCACGCGTGCCCACACCGGTGCGGTCCGGTCGGTCTTCACCCTTGTCCATGACGAGCCGCAGCAGATCGAGGTAGCCTTGCATGGGGACAGATTTCGACCAAACCCCGTCAAAGTCAACGACGGCGTGAGCTTTGCCCCGAAATGGTTGGTTGCACCCCCGTCTCCTCGGTAAATTGCCCTATTGCATTGGGCGCCGATTTAGGTGATAATAGAAGCTTATGTTTCGTTGGCTCCCCTACATCTTTCTTTCCGTGGCCGTGACGCTGCCGCTGTCTGCCGGGTTAAAAAAGATCAACTACGGTCAGCGCAGTAACATCGAGAACCAAAAGGCTGAGGGCCTGGACACCAGTGTGCAAAAGCCGGAGCTGAACACCCAGTTCGGGGGCACCCGCATGGACTTGACCGAGTGGCACACGCAGTTCTCCACCCTCGGGCAGAAAAAGTCTACCATGCTCTCCGAGGCCGACCGCTTCAGTGGCGAGAAAAAGGAGTACTCGACCATGGATATGAAAATGCGCAACACCGAGATGGCCGCCGGTAACCGCAAGATGACCCAACCGCGTAACTGGAACTACGCGATGGAAAACCTCATGGCGGGTAAATTTCAGGGTGCCGAGATAACCTCACCCGAGGGGCGCCGGATGCAGAACTACATCGATCAGGTGAACCTGCGCGAGGTCAACCGCTTCATGTTTGAGCGTAACAAGACCGACGAGGGGATCCCCGTCCAGCGCACCGGTGAGGGCCAGCTGGAGTCCATCCCGATGCAGATGCGGGACAGCCACGGCGCGGTCAGTACCGTCTCCCCTGATGGCGAAAGCGGCGACCCCGGTCAGCTCTTCCGCAGCCCCTTCCAGCGCAACGGCTCTGAAACCGACGCCGACGAGTAGGCAGGCAGAGCAGGGCGAGCCCTGCACCGGGTTGCACCCGGTGGCATTGATGTATCCGCCAAGGCGGAGCCATGGGTGAAGCTTACCTCTCGCAAGCATATAAAAAAGCTGCGCGAGTATGCCCGCGCAGCTGGTAAGTTAAAGAAGTAGGCGTTTAGTCTATTGGCCCATGGCCTTTCTCCAGGAAAGGCCATCCCGGTGCGTAGCACCGAGGGTGCAGGGCTTGCCCTGCTAGAAGGTGTGGATGAAGAGGCCGCTGCGCAGCTTCGGCTCGAACCACGTGCTCTTGGGGGGCATGATGGCGTCGGCGTCGGCGATGTCGATCAGCTGGTCCACGGTCACCGGGTAAACGGAGAAGGCCACGCCGCCGCCGTTATCGACGAGCTTGACGAGTTCCTTCGTGCCGCGAATACCGCCGATGAAGTCGATCTTTTCGCTGGTGCGCGGGTCGTCGATGTCGAGCAGCGGGGCCAGAATGTGGTCCTGCAGGCGCGAAACATCGAGCCGGGAAATCGGGTCGCTCTCACCGCCGGGGAATTTTAGGCCGTACCACTTACCGTCGAGGTACATGGAGACATCGCCGTAGGCGGCGGGCTCAGGGCTGGCGCCCTCGGTCACTTCGCAGACCTTACTGATCTCGGCGATCAGCTGCTCGGGGGTGCGGCCGTTGAGGTCGTGGACGTAGCGGTTGTAGGGCAGGACGTTGAGCTGGTCGCCGGGGAAGGCCACCGCGAGGAACCAGTTGTAGTCCTCATCCCCAGTGTGGGAAGGGTTGGCGGCGCGGCGCTCGGCTCCGACGCGGGCAGCGCTGGCGCTGCGGTGGTGACCGTCGGCCACGTAGGCCACAGGGACGGTCTTAAAGGCTTCGACTAGCTCGCTGCCACCGGGGACGCGCCAGACGGTGTGCTCGACGCCGTCCGGGGCCGTGAACTGCACAAAGGGCTTTTCCGCGGTGATCTTGTCAACGATACCGTCGATGGCCTGCTCGCCCTTGTAGGTGAGGAAGACCGGGCCGGGGTGGGCCGACAGCGTGCGGTTGAGCGCGGTGCGGTCGTCTTCCTTGGCCTTGCGGGTCTTTTCGTGCTTCTTGATCAGGTTGTTCTCGTAGTCCTCGATGTTGAAGACACCGACGACGCCGGTCTGGACGTGCTCGCCCATCTGCTGGCGGTAAAGGTACAGGCAGGGCTCAGACTCGCGCTGCAGGCCACCCTCGGCTTCGAGACGGGTGAGGGCTGCCTTGGCCTGGGCGTACACCTCTGGCGAGTACGGGTCGGTGCCCTCGGGCAGGTCGATCTCCGCACGCACCACGTGCAGGAAGCTCAGCGGGTTCCCCGCGGCCAGCTCACGCGCTTCGGCGGTGTTGACCACGTCGTAGGGCAGAGAGGCGATTTTCGTGGCCGACTCGGGAGTGGGCCGCAGTCCTTGAAAAGCTCGAATACGCATAGGCCGTCCAAGCAAGCCGCCCGCGCCCCTCAAGGCAAGGGAAATTCCCGGTAATGCTTACCAAAAACTGACCTTTACAGGGGCGGGAATTTCGCCTTCACTTCGTGGCCTTATGGCAGGAGTCGGTAAATTACTCAAGCAAGCGAAGAAAATGCAGCAAAAGGTCGAGCAGATCCAGGAGGAGCTGACTGCGACCGAGCTGGAAGTGTCGGCCGGTGGTGGCGCTGTGACCGTCAAGGTCAACGGCCAGGGCGAGTTCCTCGACCTGAAGATCGACCCCGAGTTTATCAAGGAGGACGCCGAGATCGTCCAGGAAACCCTCCTCGAAGCCATCAAAGACGCCGCCGCCAAGGCCAAGGCCCTCAACGAGGAAAAAATGTCTGAGGCCACTGCTGGCTTCCAGATGCCCGGCTTCATGTAGGCAGGACGCAGCCCTGCACCGCAGATGTTTCGCATCTGGATGGGGCTTTGCCCCATCGCTCACTGCGTTCGCTGCCCCGCTGGATGAAGTACTGGTGGCGACCCAGTTTTGATGCTTTGCTCAGTGATTGGCGAAAAGAGCCTAGCTCTTTTCGCCAATCACTGACACGATGCGCAGCATCGAAAATGCAAGCTCTGCTTGCCGCGGGTCTGGGGCGCGCAGCCCCAGCTATCCCCCAAAACCACTCCAAATCCAATCAACTCTCATGTCGGAATCACTGGAAAAGGTGGAGCAGCTTTTAAAGCAGTTGCCGGGGCTGGGTTACCGCTCGGCTGAGCGCATCGCGCTGCACCTGCTGGTGGAGAAGCCAGAGCGACTGGAGCCATTGATCGAGGCGCTTCAGCAGGCGGCTGCCAATCTGCGCCGTTGCCCCATCACCGGCAACCTGACCGAGTCCGACACCTGCGCCATTTACGCTGATCCGGCGCGTCACCGGGAGGTGACGTGTGTCGTCGAGACCGTCCCTGATTTGCTCGCGATCGAGCGTTCGGGTGTGTTCCGGGGCGTTTACCATGTGCTCCACGGTAAGCTCTCGCCGCTGCACGGTGTCGGCCCCGGCGACCTGAACTTCGCCAGCCTGCGCAAGCGCATCGACGACGGCGAAGTGCAGGAAATGATCCTCGCCCTGTCTAACGACATCGAGGGGGAGGCCACCTGCCACTACATTCAGGACGAGCTCCTGGCCGGGCGCGAAGACATCCGCCTATCGCGCATCGGCTTTGGGCTGCCTAGCGGCGGCGGCATCACCTACGCCGACTCCGCCACTCTCAAAAGCGCCCTCGACGGCCGCCGCGATTTCTGAAGGGCAGGGGAGGGAGAGGTTTTTTTGTGGGGGGTTATGCACCCCCACGCCCCGCAGCAAACGCACGGCGTTTGATCCGATTGAGGGGCTCTGCCCCTACGCTCCTTGAAGATTGCTGGTCCAGCCGGACCTGCACTTTCGATGCTGCGCATCGTGTCAGCGTTTGTGCAAAGCAGAGGCTCTGCTTTGCACAAACGCTGAGATACGAATATCAAAACTGGGTCGACACCATTCTTTATGGCGATGAAGCGTTAATTGGGAACTGAGGTGCGACAGGACCGAGCTCAATGACGATTCAGGACTTGTGCGTAGCACGAGTCCTGAATCGAAAGTGCAGGCTCTGCCTGCCGCGGGTCCGGGGCGCGCAGCCCCGGAAAAACAAAAAGCCCGGCATTGCTGCCGGGCTTGAAAAGGGTGCGGCGTGAGGGCCGCGTGCGTTATTTGGATTGGATACCGTGGGGCGCTCGCTTTAGGCGAGGGCGGACATGGCGGTTTCCTTCTCGGAGGTCAGCTCGTCGATGGAGACCTGGATCTTGGCCTTGGCGAAGTCGTTCAGCTGGATGCCCTTGACCACTTCCCACTTGGTGCCGTCGCTCTTGATCGGCAGGGAGGTGATGATGTCCTTGGGGGCACCGTATTCGCCGCTGGAGCAGACGCAGACGCTGTGGAAGTCGCCGGGAGCGGTCGGGGTGGTCAGGCTGACCACGGTGTCAACGACGGCGTTGGCGGCGGAGGCAGCGGAGGAGGCACCACGGGCTTCGATGATGGCGGCGCCACGCTTGCCGACGACGGGCAGGAAGGTTTCTTCGAGCCATTCCTTGTCGGTGATGACTTCGGTGGCGGGCTTGCCGTCGATCTTCGCGTTGGTGAAGTCGGCGAACATGGTCGGGGAGTGGTTGCCCCACACGCAGAGGTTGGAGACGGCGCTGACGGGCACGCCGGCCTTGACGGCGAGCTGGCTCTTGGCGCGGTTTTCGTCCAGGCGGGTCATCGCGAAGAAGCGGTCGTTGGGGACGTCCGGGGCGTTCTGCATGGCGATCAGGCAGTTCGTGTTGCAGGGGTTACCCACGACGAGTACGCGCACATCCTTGGCGGCGTTGTCGTTGATGGCCTTACCCTGGCCGACGAAGATCTTGCCGTTGATGCCGAGCAGCTCAGCGCGCTCCATGCCCTTCTTGCGCGGCACACTACCGACGAGCAGGGCCCAGTTGACGTCCTTGAAGCCGACGTTCAGGTCGGAGGTCTGGACGACCTCGGTCAGCAGCGGGAAGGCACAGTCTTCCAGCTCCATGGCGACACCCTTGAGGGCGTTCATGCCGGGTTCAATTTCGATCAGGTTCAGGGCGACCGGCTGGTCGGGGCCGAACATCTGGCCAGATGCGATGCGGAAGAGGAGGGCGTAGCCGATTTGACCGGCGGCGCCAGTGACTGCGACACGAATAGGTGCTTTGCTCATGGTTTTGCTTCGATACGGGTTACCTTTATAAAGGACATTAGTTGCGCTCATTTGGATAACGGGATGAGATAATGATTACTGATTCAGATTAAGCGAGAGAAAAGCGACTTTCGAGCGCGTTAAATGTCGTGTGGACCATCTTCTCAGTGTCCTCCCAGCCCAGGCAGGGGTCGGTGATGGAGACGCCGTATTTGCGCTCTTCGCCCACGACGATTTTCTGGCTCCCGCCGGAAAGGTTGCTCTCAACCATCGCGCCGATGATGCCGTCCTGCCCCTGGCTGATCTGGCGTACGACGTCAGAGAGGATCGCCGGGTAGCGGGTGTAGTCCTTGCTGGCGTTATCGTGGGAGCAGTCCACCATGACGGCGGGCATGAGCCCGGAGGACTTCAGCTTCTTGATGTAATCGCTGATGTGGGTGTCCGCGTAGTTGGGGCCACTCTTGCCGCCGCGCAGGACGAGGTGGCAGTTGGGGTTGCCCTTGGTGGTGACGGAGGCGGCGCGACCCTGCTGGTCGATGCCGAGGAAAGTCTGCTCGCGGCTGGCGGCGTTAATGGCGTTGATAGCGGCCTCGATGGAGCCGTCCGTGCTGTTTTTAAAGCCCAGGGGCATGGAGAGGCCGGAGGCCATCTGGCGGTGGGTCTGGCTCTCGGTGGTGCGCGCCCCGATGGCGGACCAGCAGATCAGGTCCGCGATGTACTGCGGGGTGATCGGGTCGAGCAGCTCGGTGGCGGTGGGCAGCCCCATGTCGATGACTTCGCGCAGGAACTCCCGGGCCATGCGCAGGCCAGCCGGGATATTGTACGTGCGGTCGATATAGGGGTCCATGATCAGGCCCTTCCAGCCGACGGTCGTGCGCGGCTTCTCAAAGTACACGCGCATGACGATGAGGATGCGCTCCTTGACCTGCTCGGCGAGCTTGGCCAGGCGCTGGGCGTATTCGCGTCCGGCCTTGATGTCGTGGATCGAGCAGGGGCCGACGACGAGCAGCAGGCGCTTGTCGTTGCCGAAGATGATGCGGTGGATTTCGCTACGCGCGTTGGCCACAAATGCCTGCTGCGCCTCCGTACGGGGGATTTCTTGCAGCAGTTGGGCCGGGGCGGGAAGTTCCCGCGTGGCGGCGATATTGATGTCAGTGACCTTACAGGGCTCCATGGGATCTATATAAAAAGGTCATATCACGTTTGACGCGGGCGGTCTTTTCAAGGCTATTCTTGGACAACCTCCGTTTAATCCGGTTCAGCTTTTTTACAAATTTCTCCTTATGCCGACTCCTCTCACCACCAAATTCCAGCCTGCCGCCGTCCTGCGGGTGACGGGCGAAGATGCTCCCGACTACCTGCAGAGCCAGTGCTCCAACGACTTACGTAACCTCCAGCGTGGCCAATACTGCTACGGGCTCTGGCTCGACCGCAAGGGCAAGGTCTGCGCTGACAGCCTGATCTTTTGGCTCGGCCCGGAAGACTACCTGCTGCTGAGCTATGGCTGCCCGGCGGATTCCCTCATCGCCAAGCTGGAGGAGAACATCATCGCCGACGAGGTCGAGATTGAGGATTTAACGGAAACTGCCTGCCTGGTGGTTGAAATCGGCCTGGATGAGAATGATGTGCCTGCCGATGGGATCTTTATCCCTGTGACACCGAGGCCCGCTGGTAAGAGTACACCCGCCGCGGTGTGTTTCGCGGGTCGGCATTCCCGGAGTCCAGACCGCGAGACCCTCTGGCTCTACAGCCTGCCGGAGGGCCTGGAGCTCAACGCCGACCCCTCGATCCTCGCCTACGAGCGTATCGCGGCGGGTGTCCCGCTGGTGCCGGTGGATATCGGCCCCGGCGACCTGCCGCAGGAGGGCGGGCTGGAGAAAGTCGCTGTCTCATTTAATAAGGGCTGCTATCTGGGGCAGGAGGTGATGGCCCGCCTGCACGCGATGGGGCGGACCCAGCGGGCGCTGCATCAGATTGACTTGGAGAAGCTTCCGGAATCCCTCCCAGTAGAGATACTTAATTCCGAAGGTAAGGCTGTGGGCGAGCTGCGCTCGGCTGCAGCCCGCGAGGGTTCCGTCATCGGATTGGCCATGCTGAAAAAGCGCGCGCTGACCGAAGGGACTGCGTTGAGCGTTGTCGGGGCTGGGGCAGTTACGGTCAGGGGGGCACTGGGATGACGGATCAGGACCTATCAAAGCTGGAAAAGCTTTGCGAGAACCTTGGAGCGAGCCCTGAGCAGGCCCCCGTTATGGCCCGTCAATTATGGAAACGTTCGGAGCAAATTGCCCTCGAACGCAATATCAAGCAGGTTGAGGCCATGGACCACCTTCTGAGGCTGATGGTCAGGGGGCGACAGGGGGAGGTTTGGACCGATCCCCCGCCAGAAAAGGGCTGAACCCGCACGAAACCTCAAAAAAAGGCCGGTTGAACCCAATATTTGGGTTGACGGTGCATAGCTGACACCTACCTAATCGGCATTGTATTCTCAAACCGTAAACATCCAATACATCTATACCAATATGAATAAAGCAGAGCTTGTTATCGAAGTGCAAAAGCAACTCGGTAAAGACACTTCCAAGGCTCAGGCCGAACGTGCCGTTGACGCCTTTCTCGACGCTGTCAAAAAGGGCGTGAAAAAGGATAAGGCTGTTCAGCTCATCGGTTTCGGTACTTTCTCCGTCACCAAGCGTGCCGCCCGCACCGGCGTCAACCCGAAGACGGGTGAGAAGATCAAGATTGCCGCTTCCAAGACTGTCAAGTTCAAGCCGGGTGCCGGCCTGAAGGGCATTCTCTAATCTGTTCCGTCATTTTAGACTTGAGAAAGCCCGCAGTAACTGCGGGCTTTTTCTTTGTACCATGAAAGAAGTCGTCACCTGCTTTAAAGAACACTTTGGCGAAGAGCCCGAGCATCTCGCCATGGCTCCCGGTCGTCTGGAATTCATCGGCAATCACACCGACTATAATGGCGGGCCCGTGATGGGCGTGGCTGTGGACTGTGTGATCTCGATCGCGCTCACGCGTACTCCGGAGCCGACAGCGGTACTGGTAGACCGTAAGCTCGAGGGGCAGGTCGTCGTCGACCTCACCGATCTGAAGCCGCTGGAGGGTAACAACAGCTGGGCCAACTACCCGCTGGGCGTCTTTAACGCCATGCGTGAGAGCGGGCTCGATATGCCGGGCGGCTTCAAGATGGCGCTCGCCAGCACGCTGCCTCCCGGCGCGGGCATGAGCAGCAGCGCTGCCTTTGAGCTGGCCGCTGCCTACGCCTACAAGTCCGCCTTCGGCTTTGACGCCGACCGCAAGCAGATGGCCCGCTTTGGCCGCAAGGCCGAGAACGAGTTTGTCGGTATGCCCTGTGGCATCCTCGACCAGGGCGTCAGCGCCTTCGGTGAAAAGGACCACATCGTCACCATCGACTGCAAGACCGAGACCTTTGACCGCGTGCCCATGCCCGCCGGTGTCCACTTCTGGGTCTTCAACTCCCAGAAAAAGCACGCGCTGATCGACTCTTTCTACGCCGACCGTCACAAGGAGTGCATGGAGGCGTACGACATCCTGAAGGTCAAGTACCCCGAGCTGGAGTGTCTGGCTGATGCCTCGCTGCTGCAGCTCGACAGCGTGTCCGGGCAGATGTCCGAAATCCTTCTCAAGCGCGCCCGCCACGTCATCACCGAGAGCATGCGTGTGCATGAGATGGCTTCAGCCCTGCAGGACGGCGATCTCGAGCGCATGGGGAACCTGCTCATCGCTTCGCACGAAAGCTCGCGGCATGACTTTGAAAACAGCTGCGACGAGCTGGACTTCCTCGTGGACGAGCTGAAGAACCTCCCCGGCGTCCATGGCGCCCGTTTGACCGGCGGTGGTTTCGGCGGGGCCGTTATGGCCGTGACCGATGGGACCTTCTCTGAGGCGATCGCCGAGGAAGCCTGCGCCCGTTACAATGAGCGCTTCGGACACAGCCCGAAGGTCTTCCATACCCGTACTGGCGAGGGCGCGCACATCGTCGCCCCGGCAGGGGTGTGAGCCTCTCGCTGCGAGCATCGTATTTACGACAGCAAAAAGCCGGACGGTTTCCCGTCCGGCTTTCTTTGTGGGTCGCGAAGACCCGGTGAAGGGTTTGCAGGCGTTACATCAGACTCAGGCCGGTGCGCCCGCCGTGGCGGAGGCGAGCTGGGCCCAGGCGAAATGTCCGCTGGTGGGGTTCCATTCTACCTTTCCGCCGAGGCTGGTCTGGCCGCCGGAGTGGGCATCGCCCAGGGCACCGAGGTTGCAGATACAGTCGAAGAGCAGGCCGTCCAGCGATGGGTCCAGGTTCAGCCCGACCAACGGTAGCGTAAGGTCGGCTTCGTAGTACATCGGGGTCGTCCGCTGAGTGACGCTTGCTCCCTCGATCGTTTTGCTCGCTCCGTCCAGCAAGACCGGATCGCCGCCGTCGTAGCCCGGCCGCAGCACCGCCTCCTCAATCCTGTCAGAGTGGGCCGGGTCTGCGAAGAGCAGGCGCACATAGGAGCCGTTCTTGCGGTGGTCGAGACACTCCTTGATGTCGGAGTCGTGGACCTTGATCGAGACGCGCAGGTTGTCGCCGTCCTTGGCGAGCGAGCCTTCCACTGCGTCGAAGCCCGACAGCTTCATGGCGAAGTGGGCGCAGCCGTCCTCGTCGTTTTCGAGCATCACACGTGGCTGCAGGTAGGCGCCGATGGCGAGCACCTGCAGATCGTCGTTCTTCAGCGCGACACGGTAGGGCTCATTGATGGGCTCCACGTTCTCAGTGGTAAACTCGGCTGTCTCGGTGCTTTGGGCCGGGATGGTGAGCGAGACATTTTCGTCGCCGTTGAGGCGCATGCGCGCGTCCTGCGGGCGCAGGGTAAAGGCGACCTCGAAGGGCTCGTCGGTCGGATTCTCAATGCTCAGGCTGAGCGTGTTTACGCCGCCTTCGGCAGTGGCAAAGGCGCCCTTGGCGTCGAGGCGGGCGATGACGCGGTCACCGATCCCTGTGAAGCCGCGCCCGGTGTTTTTCAGTACAGGGCTGAACTCGCCCAGCAGGCCGTTTTGCTGGTGCTCCTCGATCATCTCGTCGCACATGGCCCAGATGTTGTCGAGAGAGAGGGTGGAGGCCGCGTTGGGGTCCATCATGACGGCGTGGTAGATGTGCTCGCGCTTGCCGGTGAGGGCGGCCTTCACGGTCAACTCCTGCACGTTGATGTTGCTCATGCAGATGGCGGCAAGCTGCGGAGGCAGTGCGCCGACCTTGACCGGGTGCAGGCCAGTGCCGTCCACGAGGCAGGGGACCTCGACATTACAGCGGTCGGGCAGGTTCGCGATGGTGCCCTTGTTCGGGATATTGCCGTAAACGGTGCGCGGTTGGCCGCTCTCCAGTGAGTGGATGATGTACGAGCCGTACTCATGGGACTGCGGCTTGATTTCGATGTCCCCGTCCTTGCCCAGCAGGTTGGCCTCGGTTTCCTTCCAGGTGCTGACAATGGCCTCGCAGCGGCGGATGTACTCGTTGATCGGGATGCTGAAGCGCTCGATCATCTCCTCGCCGTGCTTGATGAAGTACGGGACGTACTCGCTCTGGTGCTCACTGGACTCGGTGACGAAGTAGCCGGTGCGGCGCATCATCTCGAAGCGCACCAGCTCGTGCCGGCGCTCGGGGTCTTCGAGGGCCTTGTAGAGGAGCGGGTAGGCGTCCTGGCCCTTGTACTGGAACTTCAGGAAAAAGGCCATGTGGTTGATCCCGGCCACGAGGTAGTTCACATCCTCAGCGGGCAGCTTGGCGAAGCGGCTGAGCAGGTTGGCGGTGCCAAAGACCGAGTGGCAGAGGCCCACATGCGGGATGCCGACGGCTTCCTCGACGGCCCAGCAGTTCATGGCCATCGGGTTGGTGTAGTTCAGCAACAGACAGCCGGGGCGGCCGACATCGGCGATGTCGCGGGCGATACCGTTGATGACCGGGATGGTGCGCAGGGCGCGGAAGACACCCCCCACGCCCAGCGTGTCGGCGATGGTCTGCTTGAGCCCGTACTTAGCCGGGATCTCAAAGTCGGTCACCGTGCCGGGCTTGAAGCCGCCGACCTGAATGGTGCAGATGACGTAGTTGGCGTCGCGGACGGCCTCACGCTGATCCATGGTGGACTCGATACGAGCGGGCACGCCGAGCTTCTGCGCGATGCGCTTCATCATCACGTCGGCCACCTTGAGGCGGGCCGGGTCGATGTCCATCAGGCAGATGGTGGCATCAGCCAGTTCGGGGAATCGCAGGATATCGCCGATGAGGGTTTTAGCGAAGACGACTGAGCCGGCTCCGATGAGGGTGATTTTGCAGGGCATGGGTGGTGTGATTATTGGGTGGTCCGGTCGGTTTGTGGATGTCCGGAAGGTATGTGATTGTCTCAGACACTAGGCTACGTGGACAAAATAACTCAGGTCGCCCACTTGGCCGGATTTTGGTTCGTTTTTCGTGTCCTCGGCTCGACAATTCTCAAAATTGCCTCGCCTCGAAGCCCAAAAAACGTCCTCAAAATCGGCCTTCGCGGGCTCGTTCCGTATTTTGTCCACACAGCCTAGCCTTGCTCGCTTGTCTGCATCAAGGCGTCTGTTGTGATTAATGTTATGCAATTTGTGATCGACAGGCTCGGAGGCTAATTCTAGATGATGCTTCATGCCTACCCTCATGAAGTCCCTTTTTTACGATAACGAGACGCGTTACTCGCCTCGCTACTACTGGGAGAATAAGAACAGGTCTGAAGGTGAGGAAGGGGTATGTGTGATTCAGCAAACAATCGAGGGGGAGGGTTTTTTTAAGGATAGGCATGGTGAGTTCCGGGTAGGGCCTGGCTATGCCATGCTGTTTCGCCATGGGGAAGACTCCTGTTATGGGTATCCCCAAGATGCGACGGGCCCCTACAAGCTCGCCTTTCTGGCCTTGGGAGGTGTTTCGGAGCTGTTTGAGGTTATTCGTGAGCGGGGTGGCTCCCGGGTATCGCTCGCTCCTCACTCGGAGACATTGGCGGCTTTTCAAACCGTGGCTTACCACCATCGCGACCGTCGTTTCCGGGATAGATTCCACGAGTCCCAGTGCGTGTACGAGCTGTTGATGGTGATGCTGAGGCAGGTCTCGCAGGGGGTCCTGATGAGCGATCCGGTGGCCGCTGCGCACGAGTGTATTCGCACGCGTTTTAGCGAGCCGCTGTCCCAGAAGGAAGTCGCCGACTACGTGGGGCTGAGCCGGGAACACCTGACGCGAGCCTTTCGGGAGCGATATGGGGTGAGCCCCGGCGCGTTCTGCCAGGAGCTGCGCATGCGCAAGGCTCAGGACCTGCTCGGGATGCAGTTTAGCTCCATTGCCCAAATTGCCGCGAATTGCGGCTATACGGACGCGAACAGCTTTTCGCGTGCTTTCCGGAGAAGTACGGGGATGAGCCCCCAGCAGTTTCAGCGGGATTATGTCAGGTCATAGCTTTATTGTAACTTATTGAAGTCTAAATGCCTTATGTGCTTTTGATGGGCTGCTTGTCGTCTCGGATTCTTTAATTTTTTCGTAGGCTGGTCCATGGTGCGCATGAAGGGATGTCCTTAATTTTTCGTGATAGTGCGCTCTGGGTGGATTTAATCTATTGGTTCGACTTGCTCACACGTATTCTCGTATAAGTTACCATACATGGTAAACGGCCCGGATACCCCCTTGCGTCGCATCTGTCCGCTGGCAGTGATCGCATCGGTACTTGTAGGGGGGATTGCCTGCTCAGTCTATGCTGGTTGGCTGCTGCAGATTCCGGTACTGGTCCAGATCATGCCGGGATTGGCCCCGATGCAGGCCACGACGGCGATCGGCTTTATTTTGTTTGCAGGTTCACTCCTGTGCCTGTCGGTGAACAAGACGAGAAACCGGTGGAATCTTAAGCTGTGGTTTAGTATCGGGCTGTTGGTATGGGGCGGCATTAATCTGGCCCAGCACGTCTTTGGCATTAATCTGTGGATCGACACGCTCTTTGCTAAGCCATTTGTGACAGATCGCTCTCCGGCTCCGGGGCGGATGTCTGCGCTGACGAGCATATGCTTTTTATTTGGAGGCGTGGCCATGGTCCTGGCCTGTGCTCGCAGGCAGGGAACACGGAAGGCGATTGTCATTCTGGTGTTGGCCTGTGCGCTGGCAGGTATATCCGGTTCCTCTCTGTTTCGCTATGCCCTCGGGATGCCGCCTTTGCTCTGGCTTGAGTACCGGCTCTCGGAGATGGCCGTCCACACATCACTGGCTTTCTTTCTGCTCTCCGTCGGACTGATTACCCATCGTTTTCGCTGTAGTAATATCCTGAGGGAGCGTTCCCTGCCCTGGGTGTGGGTGCCGGTCTTTGTGGGTACGACGTTTTTCGTGCTGGCCGTCTATTTGGGGCTGCATACGCAGGCGATGCAGAGCCGGATTCGTTTTGCTCAGTTACGCTCGGACCTGATCTCGGGCCTGTTGAGCACCCGCCTATACGAGTTTAACGGCACACTGGCGCGCCAGGCTCGTCAGGTCCTGGGGGAGGATACTCCCAACCCCGATACATGGGATGAGGATATCGAGTTTCTGTCCAAAGATTTTCCCTCTTTGCGGTATATCTTCCTGCGCAAACCAGATGCGGGTGTGAACTGGGCCTATCCCGAGGGGGCGGTGCCCGGGGACTTGCTTGATTCCACCTCGGTCGAGTTCCCCGAAGAGAACAGCCGTCTGGTCGAAGTGCATCCGGTTGAGTTTGGCGACGGCGAGGAGGGCCTGTGCTGGGAAGTGATGGCCTACAATGCCACCAACGGCCAAGGCGTTCAGGTCACGGCTGTTATCGACTGGCACATCCTGATCGCCAACAGTCTGGACGCCATTGGTCAGGATCCGGAGGCTGTGCATATCGGCTTCTCGATTGATCCGAGTGTTCCGGATGACAGCCAGAAGGGGGTCAGCTATGTCGCGATCTCACCGGATATTTACTGGAAGGTTATCGTGGATCCGACCCGGCTGGTGGGGATCAATTACCGCCTTCACAACTTCTTCCTGCTGGGAGGGCTGGGCTTTGCCACGCTGCTGGCTTTTGTGACTTATTCTCTGCAGCTTGGGCGGTCCCGGCTGGAGAAAATCCGGGAGACGCAGTGGGAACTCTCTCGCGAAAAGGCGCAGCTGGCGGCCTTTGTTCAACACGCCCCGGCGGCGGTTGCCATGTTTGACCGGGAGGTGCGTTTTATCGCGGTTAGTAATTGCTGGCTCAAGGATTATGCGCTGGAAGAAATCGAGGTGATCGGACGCTGTCACTACGACGTCTTCCCGAATATATCTGATGAGTGGAAGCGTATCCACCAGCGCTGCATGCAGGGCGATGTGGAGAGCTGCGACCGCGATTGCTGGCGGCCGGAGGGCTGGGACCATGACCAGTATTTGCGCTGGGAGGTGCGCCCATGGTTTGAGCCGGACGGTGATATCGGCGGCATCATGATGTTTACCGAGGACATCACCCACGAGGTGGAGCACGAGCAGGAGATCGACGCGATGCGTGAGCGGGCAGAGGAGGCCAACCGCCTCAAAAGCCAGTTCCTCGCCAACATGAGCCATGAGATTCGCACGCCGATGAACGGTGTCATCGGCATGGCTACGATCCTCCTCGATACCAAGCTCGACCGTGAGCAACTGGAGTGTGTGGACACGATTCGCGAGAGCGCGGATGTGCTGCTCTCCCTCATCAACGACATCCTCGACTACTCCAAGATCGAGGCGAAGAAGATGAAGCTCGAGAGCGTGCCTTTCTACCTGTCCGACCTCCTGACGGGCACTGTCGAGCTGCTGGCTCCGCTGGCCGTTCGCAAGAAGATCGAGTTGCTGGTGTGGACGGATGTTGACGGCCCGATTGAACTGGTCGGCGACCCTGGCCGCCTACGACAGGTACTGATGAATCTGCTCGGTAACGCCATCAAGTTCACCGATCAAGGGGAAGTCAGCTTGCTGGTTTCCACGGCAAACGAACGCAAAGACTGCCGCGTGCTACGCTTCGAGGTGCATGACTCGGGTATCGGTATGACGCCCAAGCAATGCGCAGAGATCTTTCAACCCTTCGTGCAGGCTGACGGCTCCACCTCCCGTAAGTATGGGGGCACCGGACTGGGCCTATCCATCTCGCAGAAAATCATTGGTGTCATGGGTGGGGATATCCAGGTCAGCAGTGTGCTGGGTAAGGGCTCGACATTCTCGTTCTCGCTTGAGTTTGGGGTGCCCGAGGCGGATCCGGATGAGCCACGCCCGCAGGACCACACAGATATCCTGAAAGAAAAGCGATCCCTGCTCCTGCTGCACAGCCCGACTGCTGCCAAACTTATCGAGCGCCGCTTGCGCCGTTGGGGTGTTAAGAGCCGTTCCGTCTACTCCCTGTGGGGGGCGCGTGAGCTGCTGGCTAGCGAACAGGGTGCCTTTGACATGGTCCTGCTCGATTCGGATATCGATAACGGCGATGTCGCCACTCTGACCCGTGAGGCAGGTCTCTATGGGCGTAAAATTGGGAGCTCTCCTGCCGTTGTTTTGCTGAAATCCGTCGGCCTGAGTCTGAGCGATGATGAAGCCACTGCTGCCGGTATTGACGACTGGGAGCGTAAGCCCCTCACGCCCTCGCGCCTCCTGGATTTACTCATGAGAGTCTTCTCGCCCCGGCAGGAGCCGGAGTCTGCGGCTATCGTGCCTGATGAGGGTGCTGAGCAGCTTCCCGCGTCCTCGGCCTACGGGGGGATTCGTGTGCTGGTTGTTGATGATAACTCTGTCAACCTCAAGGTCATGGTCCTGCTCCTGCGTAAGCTCGGCATCCAGTCCGATACGGCTCATGATGGTGCTGAGGCCATTGAGGCCTGGGAGAGCAAAAGCTATCCGATCATTTTCATGGACTGCCAGATGCCGACCATGGACGGCTACGAGGCCACCCGGCGCATCCGCGAGTATCACTCGCTGCGCACGGAGCAGGGCGAAGAAATTGAGCGTCCCTTCATTGTCGCGCTGACCGCTAACGTCCTGCCCGGCGATGCCGAAAAGTGCCTCCTGGCGGGCATGGATGACCACCTCCCCAAGCCCATGCAGGTCGAGGCTCTGCAGCGTTGCCTCGAACGCTGGTACTTTCAGCGCAAGAGCATGGACGTGGACATCACGTTCAAGTAAGCCGCGGCGTCCTTATTTCTCCGTGGGCACCACGATGCCGCGCAGGATGAGCTTCTGGGCGAAGAGGAAGACCACCAGCGGCGGGATGGCCGCCAGGAGCACCGAGGCGTAGACGCCTCCGCTGGTCACCGTCTCGCGGTACTGGTACAGCCACACTGGGAGCAGCCACATGTCCTGCTCTGGAGCGACGATGATCGCGAACATGAACAGCGTGTACGCGGTGTTAAAGGCGGTCAGCGCCACCACTGCCAGGATCGGCTTGCTCAGCGCCATCGTGATGGTGAAAAACATCCGTCCCTCCGAGGCTCCCTCCAACTGCGCGGCCTCGTATAGCTCGCGGGGTAGCGAATCAAAGAAGCCCTTGAGCAAAAATATCAGGTAGCCGTTCGCAATGGTCGGCAGCAGCAGCCCGATGAAAGTATTCATCAGGCTGAGCTTCTGGAGCATGAGAAAGATCGGGATCGTCGTCACCATGGGCGGGAAGGCCATCACGGCCATCATGATGAGCAGCACCTTATAGGTACCCGGCAGTCGGAAGCGCGAGAGCGCGTAGGCTGCCAACGGGTTCAGGATGATCGCGGCCAGGACCGAGAGGGTGCAGAAGATGATAGTGTTCCAGAGGACGCGCCCCTCCAGGGCGACCGCATCAATCACATTGACGAAGTTTCGTGCTGCGAACTGCCGCCGAAGCTGGCCGGCATGCTCGCGTGTGTACTGATACTCAAGCTGATCCTGTGGTGGCCATGCGTATTCAGTATTTGAATACGAGCCGCCGTACGCTTGCGAAAGAGTCTCTCCGGTTTTGTATTGCTGGCGGAGCCAGTCCGCCCATGCGTATTCCGGGCCGGTTAGCTCCCAGCTCTCGGGAGGTAGTGTGTCGAGAAAGGCTCGGTAGTCACGGCGCTGCTGCCCCGAGAGGTATTCGCCATGGGGCAGGGTGATGCCCGAAAAATCTGCGTAGACCGTTTCCCCCCAGGCTTGGTTAAGTGTGCCGATGTCAGCGCCATAGCGCTTGGAGAGAAATCTTTGGTAAGTGGCAGGCTCTACGCTCTTGGTCAAAATAAAGGACGGGTTGAGCTCGCTGCCGACATACTCCAGCCACACGCTTCGGAATGCCGCCTGCTCCTGCGGTGGAACCCGCCGGGGTAGCCGGAACTCGGAAAAACTTTTCAGGTTGAGCCGCAGTGCCTCGTTGAAACGCTCCAGCGATCCGTAGCGCGGATAGGCGATCTGGACGAGAAAGGTGCCGGTGGGCGTGACGAGGCGGAGCTCGGCCGGAGGGGATGCCTGGAGCAGCTTGAGGTACTCGGCATGCAGGGCGTTGCTCTCGAAATCGTAGCGTGATGATAGCCACTCCGGCGGGGGCAGGGTGACTTGTGTCCAGCTTGTGATGGCGGTGCCGGTTCCCTTGGCAAAGGCCTCCACATCGCCCCCGAAGCGCTCCTGTACGCGCTGGCGCAGGGTGCGCAGATTCTTCGGGATGGTCAGCATGCCGGAGCTTCCGCCCAGCGCCTGCCAGTGTAGCGGCAGGTTACCCTCCGCGATAAAGGCGCGCAAATCGCGGACCGCCGTTTCGTTCAGCGTGGCAGGGGGCTTGATTTGGGAAAAGGCGTAGTCGCGGCTGAGGTGAGCGGCGTTGAGCTCGCCGATGCGCTGCTCGTACTTGTATTCGAGAAACTTGCGGTAGAGCGCGTCGTCATCGGTCAGGTAGGCGGGGATCAGGCCGAGTTCGTTTTCGTCGATCTCACTGCGGAAGGCCCCGGAGACCATCAGCAGCAGCGGGTAGAGCATCGTCACTGCTCCGAGAGTGAGCAGGATAAAAATCCCCGCGTGGAAAAGCCGCCCGGCGGTAGACTTGGATTCGACTGGCGTAAAGATCGGCATGGCGCGTCAGCTTCCGCTCCCTCCTGCTTTGAACTCCGAGCGTGCGAGCAGGCGCATCTGGTAGGCGGTGAAGCCGATCAGGATGCCGCCCATAATCCACGCCATGGCGGTGCCCGCTCCGTAGTCGAGATCCATAAAGGTGCGGTAGAAAATGGCAAGTGAGAGGGTGTTGGTCGCGCCGTTGGGGCCACCTCCGGTCATGACCAGGATCTGGTCCGCCCCGCCCTTGAAGGCGGCGACCATGGCCGCAATCAGGTTGATCACGATGAGGAACTTCATCCTCGGTAGGGTGATGTAAAAGACCTTGTGCCAGAAGCCCGCCCCGTCGATGGCGGCAGCCTCGTAGAGCTCATCGGGGATGCTCTTGAGCCCGGCCAGATAGATCAGGCAGCCCGGACCGCTCGTGGCCCAGACGGTAGGGATGACCAGACAGAGCATGGCCATGCGCGGGTCTTGCAGCCAGCGTTGCGGCTCGATCTGGAAGCGTCCGGCCAGCGCACCGAGCGTTTCCATGGTGCTGCTGATGCCACCCGCCATCCAGGCATTGACGAGCGGAGCCATTGTAACCGCGAGCAGCCCCAGCCCGAGCGCGCCGAGGAGGAGTTTCAGCCCCGCGCCCAGCTCCGTGAGTTTAAAGGGCAGGGCGAGCAGGCCGGTCACGAGCGTGAGCCACACCAGCAGCAGGGTGAGCTTGATCAGCGTCGCGGGCACCGCTCCGAGGGCGTTGAGCGCGAGCAGGAGCTGGTTGAAGGTTCCGGCAGGGGAGGGATCGTAAAGCTGCATCCACAGAAAGAGCACCACGACCCCGGCCAGCACGGCGGGCAGATAAAAGACCGTCCGGAAGAAGACCTTGGCAAAGGTGGTGGGTACCTCCTGCAGGAGAATCGCCAGCAGGATCGGTGGCCAGAAGCCCAGGCCTACCATGAGCGCCACGTAGTAAAACTCCCGCCAGAGTGCCTGCCAGAAGCGCGGGTCGTAGAGGATGCGTGCGAAGTTATCCACCCCCACCCAGTGGCTGGGCAGGACCAGCTCGTAGTCCATGAAGGTCAGGCTCGCTCCGCCCAGCACCAGCGGCAGGTACTGCCAAAACAGGATCAGCCCAAAGGCCGGCAGCAGCAGCGCCCATCCCCGCAGCAGGTTGCGGCGGTGGGTGGCGCGGCTGGATTCATAGACGGGTCCCGCGCGCCCGAAGCTTCTCCACACCGCTCCGATGCCGAGCGTAAATGCCGCTGCCAGCGCCGCGAGGACGGCACCCGCCACCCAGCGGCGTTTACTCAGCTCAGCCGGATCGATCTGGCCGAGTGCGCGCGCGTTGACCTCGCGCTCTGCGGCTTGCAGGAGCTGGAGGATGTCAGCCTGTGCCTCCTCGGGGGTCATGCTGGAGTAGTCGCGCTCCAGCGCCTGGTTGATCGGCTCGGAGAGCATCCGGTAGATGAACTGCGTGCCTTGGCCATAGGGCTCTGGGACGCCCCCGGACAGGGCGGTCTCATAGGTTTCTTTCCAGCCGGGCGGAACTTTTTTTAAGAGGTCGGTGTACCCGAATTTCGTGAGCAGGTCCGGGTTGACGAAGGCACCGTAGCCACGGTCTACAAAGAGCTGGGTGCGGATCTGCTGCGCCTGCTCGCCGGTGACGAACCACAGGTACCGCATCGTCGCGAGCTGCTGGGCCGGGCTACTCTGGCTGAAGACCCCGAGCATGCGCGCGTTGAGGAGGCTGCCGCGCTCGCCATCGGGGCCGGCGGGTAGGGGAGCGATGCCGACGAGTTGCGGGTTGATGGCGGCGAGCATCTGGTCATCGAGCGAACCAAAGCTCATGCTGACCTGTCCGTACTTCCACAGCAGGTTAAAGTCCGGGCGCAGGGTGGCGGCTCCTGCGTGGGTCTGGTCGCCGTAGGTGTAGGGCTCGCGCAGCAGTTGCCAGAAAAACAGGATACCCTCTGTCGCCTCGGGGGTAGCGAACGAGGCTCGCCACGGGCCGTCTTTATCACGCGTCATGGCGCGAGTGCCGCCGTTCATGAGAAACTGGTAGGCCTGGTAGCTGATGCCCTCGCCGGGCGAGAAGGCCATGGCGTAGCGGCGCTGCTCGGGAGCGTGCAGTTGACGTGCCGTACTCAGCAGCTCGTCCCAGGTCTGCGGGGGGCGGCTCGGGTCGAGCCCGGCGGCCTGAAAGTGGTCCTTGCGGTAGAAAAGGGCGCGCACGAGGGTGGAGGTCGGCAGCGTCCAGACATGGCGGCCCTCGAAGCGCCCGCTCAGGTCCTCCCGGTAAACGACGGGCCAGGCCCGCTCAGGGACACGTTCTTTAATCAGGGCGAGGGCAGCAGCGACCTCAGCCTCGCTCGGGTCGGCGAGCCAACGGCCTTTGCCATCGGTCTGGCGAACTGTCGGGTCGTCGCTCAAGACACGCGCCAGCAGCGTCTCCAGCGGCAGGAGAAAACCGTGCTCATTGTAGGTCGCCGATTGGCGGAAGTTCACATAGATGGCGTTCGCGCCCATCCCGGCGGCGATGGCCATGAGCGAGCCAGAGTCGCGCGCGTCGTCCACCCCGATGACGGGCATGGCAAAGGACTTGATCCGCACGTCGGGGTTGGCTTCCAGAAAGGCGCGCACGACCTCGCGCTTTGCCAGCGCGTCTACGGTGACTTCGCCCGGCTGGGGCAGGTTTTCCACCACGATGGCGACCGGCTCGGTCGAGCTTGCACTGGAGGCGGGTTGGGGGGATGGCTCTGGCTGAGCCGCAGCGTGCCCGCCTGCACCTAGCACCAACCCTGCGATCGCCCCGCGCAGCCAGCGCCGCAGGTGGCAGCGATGGGAGAGGCGGGGAAACGCGGCGATGGGCATGGGCACAGTTTTAGTCATCCGTCGCGCGGGGTGAAGCCTCTTATGCGAAAAGCACGGCAGTGCTTAGGGAACCGCAGGCATTTACACCTGTCTTTAACAATGCTAATTTTCGGTTACGCTTGTATAAACATAGTTGATGGTGTGCGGCGACCGGGTGTATACTCTCCACCGAGAGAGGAGATAGAACGTATGAATATTGCCACAGAAGTGATCCAGCGGGGCAAACGCAACTGGTCCCGCCTGCCCAAGGTCTTGGGCCTGACCCGCAAGGGAAAAGAAATGACCCCCGAGGGGGCGCTCGTGCAGGCTGATGCCAAAACCCTGCGCGAGCAGATCGAGGCCTGCATCGCCCAGCGCGGCGGTCCGGTGTCGTCTTCGCAGCAGGCGGCCCGCCTCGCCGAGGATTATAGCCAGTGGGACGAGGCCGGTAAGCGCCGGTTCCTCGCGCTCTTGCTGGATGATTTTGATTTTAACGAAGCCCAGGTGCAGGAGGCGCTGCAGGCCGCCGGTAATGTGACCGGCGAAGAACTGCGGAACGCTTGCCAGGCGCTCCGCAAGGCTCTCGTGCCCGCACGGGCTGAGTTACTGCGCCGCTGGACGCTTCTCCCCGCCGGGGTGAAGTTCCTGGTGGACATGCGCCGCGATGTCTTCGCCCTGATGAGGGAAGAGCCGCGGTTCAAGCCATTGAGCACCGACCTCAAGGAGATGCTCTCCTCGCTCTTCAACGTCGGCATCCTCCAGCTCCAGTCCATCAGCTGGAACTCTCCCGCTGCCCTGCTGGAGAAGCTGATCGCCTACGAGGCCGTGCACGAGATCGAGAGCTGGGAGGACCTGAAGCACCGGCTCAATGTCGACCGGCGCTGCTTCGCGTTCTTCCATCCAAACATGCCGAACGAGCCGCTGATCTTTATCGAGGTGGCCCTGCACAAGGGCGTGGCCGACAACGTGCAGAAACTGCTCGATACCTCGGCCCCGGCTCTCAAGCCCAGCGATGCCGATACCGCGGTCTTCTATTCCATTTCCAATACGCAGAAGGGCCTGGGCGGGATTCCCTTTGGGGGCTTCCTCATCAAGCAGGTCGTAGACCGCTTGCGACATGACGTGCCGAACATCCGCAAGTTCATCACGCTCTCGCCGATCCCCGGCTTCCGCAAGTGGATGGAAGGCGAGGGCGGTCTGGAAATGCTCAAGGGGCTCGACCCGAAAAAGCTCGCCGCTGCCGCGCCCGGACTGAGTGCGCCGGAGAACTTTGCCGAGTACCTGGCAGGACTTGACTGGGAGCATCCCGAGTCGATGAGCGAAGATTTTAAGATGCTGCTCAAGGGACTCTGCGTGCGCTACCTCGGCGAGGCCAAGCGTGGTAATAACCCGACGGCGTTGGATCCGGTTGCCCACTTCCACCTCAACAACGGCGCCCGCATCGAGCAGATTAACTGGGTGGCGAATGTCACCCCGCGCGGGCTGCGTGAGTCCTTCGGGCTGATGGTAAACTACCGCTACAAGCTGGAGCGCATCGAGAAACATCATGAGGACTATCTGCACCGTGGGGTCGTCTATACGTCCTCGGCGGTAAAGGCCCTGCGCACCAAGAGCCCGGCTGCGAAGACACGCTCTTAGCCTGTATCCGATTTTCATGACAAAGCCCTCCCAGCGTTTTCGGGGAGGGCTTTTTTTTGTGCGGATATGGTCGCGAATTTGGGCATGTTTTTACCTCGTCGTAACGCTCAGATAGAAACCTTTTCGGATGAAACGTTGCGTTGATTGGTTAATTAGCTATCCTTCATAGGATGGCAGAGGAAGTATACCTGAAGCCGCCCGAGGTTAAACGCACACGCCGCGCCCGTAAGCGCGAGCGTATCGCTATGGTATCCACCCATGGCTACGTCGCCGCTGAGCCCCCCTTGGGGCTCCCCGACACTGGAGGACAAGTCGTCTATGTGATCGAGTTGGCTAAAAAACTGGCCCAGCTAGGATACGAGGTGGATATCTGGACGCGCCGTTTCGAGGATCAGCCCGAGCGCGAGGAGGTCGATGACCACGTACGGATTATTCGCATGCGCTGCGGCGGTAAGGAATTTATCCCAAAGGAGTATCTCTATAAGAAGCTCCCGGAGTGGACCGAGAACGCCCTGCGCTACATCGCGAAGAAGCGCTACAACTACCAGTTTATCAACTCGCACTACTGGGACGCCGGACTGGCCGGGCAGCATATGGCTGAGGAGCTGGGCGTGCCCCACATTCACACACCGCACTCGATCGGCACCTGGAAGCAGCGCCTCATGCGCGAGGATTATCCCGACGATGAAAAGTCGCTGGAGGAGACGTATAACTTCTCCCGGCGTATCCACCACGAGAGCACACTTTATCGCGAGTGCGACATGGTGGTGGCGACTTCCCCGATCCAGCTCGATATGTTCAAGGCCGACTACGGGCTGCCCGCTGACAAGGTGAAGATGATCCCCCCGGGCTATGATGATAACCGCTTCTTCCCGGTGAGTGAGGCGACCCGCACCTCCATCCGCGAGTCGCTCCAGTACGATCCGAATTTCAAGGTCGTTTCCTCCATCGGTCGCCTGTCCCGTAACAAGGGCTTCGACTTGCTGGTGGATGCGTTTGCGATCGTGGCCAAGCACATGGACAATGTGGTCCTGCGTCTGGCTGTCGGTACGGAGAACGAGCAGACGATGGAAGACCCGATGCTGCAGGAGCTCGTCAACAAGATCAAGGACTACGGCATCCAGGAGCGCGTTGTCCTGAGTGGCTCGCTGGACGATCCCGATATGCCCGACTTTTATCGCGCTGCGGATGTCTTCTGTCTGCCCAGCCGCTATGAGCCTTTTGGGATGACGGCTATCGAGGCCATGGCCTGTGGTACGCCGACCGTCGTTACCACGCATGGTGGCCTGTATCGTACCCTGACATACGGCATGGATGCGCTCTATGCGGACAGCTTTGATGCGGGTGATTTTGGATACACGATCCTGAAAGCCCTTCGCCACCCGGCGATTCATAATCGCCTGGCCTATGGTGGCGCGCACAAGGTCCGCAGCCTGTTCACCTGGACGGGGATCGCTCAGCAGCTGCTGAAGATCGTCGAAGGCCGCAACGCGCCTCGCCTCGAAATCACCGATGCCGGTTGATCTGGCACCATGTTTGCATACGGACTGACTAGTAACTGACTGCGTACCTGAATATGGCCGCAAAAGATAAGAACCCGCCCGTCCGGCTCCTGTGCTCGGATATCGACGGAACGCTCCTCGGCAAAGCTGACGCTGCCGTGGCCTTTGCCCGCACCTGGGAGTCGCTGCCTGAGAAGCAGCGGCCCCTGCTCGTGTATAATACCGGACGCCTGCTCGAGGATGTGCAGCGCCTGATCAAAAAGAAGCGCCTGCCAGTGCCCGACTACTGCATCTGCGGAGTGGGCACGGTCATCTACGACTATCGAAAGTCCGAGTGCATCAAGGCCTTCTCCGTCGTCCTGGAGGACGGTTGGGATTTGGCAAAAGCCGAGGAGGTCGTCCGCGACTGTATGCCCGAGGCTGTGCGCCAGCCCGAGCATTTTCAGAGCCCGTACAAAACCAGCTGGTATGCCCACTGCGAGCAGCCGGAGCTGGATGCGCTGGAAGACCGGCTCAGCGACACGGGCCTGCAGGTCAATGTCGTCTACTCCAGCGGTCGCGACCTGGACGTGCTCCCGAAATTCGCCGACAAGGGTAATGCCTTGGTCTGGCTGCTCAAGCGGCTCGGCATCGCTCGTGAGCAGTGCCTCGTGGCCGGGGATACCGGCAACGATAATGCGATGTTCCTCAAGCGCGGGGTGCGTGGCATCATTGTCGCGAATGCGCAACCGGAGCTGCTGGAGCGAATGGTCGGCCGCAACGGCATGTACCGCGCACACGGCACCTGTGCGGACGGCGTGCTTGAGGGCTTGATGCACTATGGCGTCATCAGCGAAATCGTAGAAGGTGACCCGGAGGAGGCTCTCAGCCATGCGCCCGAGATTCAGCACCTGGTCGAGGAGGAGCACACCAGCCCGCTCAGTGAGAGCGACCTGGCCTTTATCCAGGAGGGCTATCGGCACGCGATCGACGGTATCCGCCGCAACATTACACCGAAGGGCTTCTCGGCCTGTTCGCTCGAAGACAATAATACGCGCGGCACCGATGCGAACTACCGCAGCGTGTGGGCGCGCGATGGTGCGGTGACCATTGTTGGTACGATTGAGCTGGACGATCCCGATATCCGGGCCTGCCAGCGCGCCACGCTGGATACTCTGATCAACTGCATGACGCCGACCGGCCAGATCCCTGCCAATGTCAGCCTAGATACGGGTGAGCCCGATTACTCCGGGGTGGGCGGCATTTGCTCCATCGACAGCGGCTTATGGGTGATTATCGCCTTCGCGGAGTTTATCCGCGCCACGCAGGACTTTGGGTTTTTGCGGAGCCATATCGACTCACTGCAAAAGGCGATGGACTGGCTCAGTGCGCACGACAGTAACAACGACGCGCTGCTGGAGATACCCGAGGCCGGCGACTGGACCGATTTGTTTGGGCGCAGCTACCACGTGCTGATTGACGAGGTGCTGTGGTTCCGCGCCAACATCGCATTTGGACGCCTGCTGGAATATCTCGGCGACCGCAAGCGGGCAGGGGACTACCTGCGCTGGGCCGGTTCGATCAAAAAGAAAATCTTCCGTGAGTTCTGGCCGTCGGTGAATGCCGCGGGTGAGCTCAACTACACCTTTGCGGATTCACAGGCCTCCATGGGGGACACCAGCTACCTGCTGGCGCAGATCACGCCCTTTGACCACGACTGGCGCTGCGATGTGTACGGTAATGCGCTGGCTTTCCTCTTCAATGTCATCGACCACGAGCACGCGCAGACTGCGTTCCGCTTTATGTGGGGCTCGGGGGTCAATGAGCCCTTCCCTGTCAAAAACCTGTACCCGCCCGTCGAGTCGGGAGACCCGAACTGGAAGCGCTACTACACGGTGAATCTGCTCAACCTGCCGCAGCACTATCACAACGGCGGCATCTGGCCGCTGGTGGGTGGCGTCTGGGTGCGCTTCCTGAACCGCCTCGGGCTGCGCGAGCTGGCCTGCGAGCAGCTGGTCAAACTCGCCGAGCTGAACCACGCCGGTGCTTTTTACGAATGGGAGTTTAACGAGTGGGCGCATGGCCTGACCGGTAAGCCCATGGGGAAGGCCTATCAGGCCTGGTCATGTAGCGAGTACATCGCCGCCTGCCACGAGATCGGCCTGGTCGACGATGTTTAGGCTCATGGCTTGTTGGTCGTGAGCCGGAACTGGCGCGGCGTCATGCCCATGTGGCGCTTGAAGATGCGTATAAAGTAGGAGGGCTCGTTAAAGCCGCAGGCCCAGCCGATTTCCGAGATGTTATAGCCCGGATCTTCGAGCAGGTTGCAGGCTTGAGCGATGCGCTCCTGCGCGATCCAGCTCGTCAGGGTAAGCCCCCGGACGCGGTGGAACTGGCGGGATAAATGGTCGGCTGTGCAGTTAAGGGTCGTCGCAATGCCAGCCACCGTCAGCCCGGAGTCGCTAAGGCGACCGTGTACGTATTTCTCCGCTTCGGCTACCAGGTGTGGAGCCGGGTTGGGCTCGGGTGTGCGCGGCTGGGCCAGCTCTGAGCACAAGGCGCAGAAATAGGCCTCCAGCAAGCCCTGCATGTAGGGCTTGCGGAACTTCGGAGCCAGGTTGTCTTTACGGGAAATATCATCGAGGTAGCTCAGGAGCGTGTTGAAGCGCTTGCCGGTGTAGCTGTCGGCATTGTAGCCGTAGATCTTGCCGGATATGTCTGACTGCGCCCGGCGCAGCTGTACTCCGTCCCGGAATCCGCAGATGCATATGATGCTGTAGGGCGTGGCCAGATCGACCGGTGTCTCCCGGTGCGGCACCCCGCGCGGCATGACACAGATATCCCCGGTGAGCAGGCGGAAGCACTCGCCAGCGCAGTCGAAATCCGTGGCGCCCCCTGTCTGTATAAAGAGCTCAGGAATGGCGTGAAAGTGGGACTTCGGGCGCTTACGGTGGAGCTCACGCCGCTGGGGCAGGTGGATCTTGAGCTTGCCTGAGCGCATGCGTGCCAGGACGGCCTGGATGTCCTTGAGCTCAGAGTGGGAGGTAGGCATGGGAATGGTTTGGTAGGGCTATGCCGGATTTGTACTATAAAGCTCGAATCAATACGACTCTGCCCGCTTGTCAAAACCAAAGGGTAGGGACAGGTTGGACACATCGTTTAATCCATGAACCTGCGCGGCTGTCCGCGCCCAATACTCCCTATACAATCATGAGCACACCGATCCGCGTCACCGTTTGGGGTGAATTTCGCCACGAGAAAAAGAACCCCAAAGTTGCCGAAATCTATCCCGATGGGATGCATAACACGATTGCCGGTTTTCTCGGCAAGGATGCCGACATCACCGTCCGCACCGCTACGCTGGACGAGCCCGAGCACGGGCTGGGTGGCAGCGTGCTGGATGAGACCGATGTGATGGTGTGGTGGGGCCACATGGCCCACAAGGAGGTCTCCGACGAGATCGTTGCCAAGGTGAAGACCCGCGTGCTTGAGGGCATGGGGTTGATCGTCCTGCACTCCGGTCACTACTCGAAGATTTTCAAGAGCCTGATGGGGACGACCTGCTCGCTCAAGTGGCGCGAATCCACCGACAAGGAACGCCTCTGGAACATGATGCCCTCGCACCCGATCATGAAGGGCATCGGCGACTACTTTGAGATCCCGCAGGAGGAGATGTACGGTGAGCCTTTCGGCATCCCCGCTCCCGACGAGCTGCTGATGGTCTCCTGGTTCACAGGCGGTGAGGTCTTCCGCAGTGCGGCCACCTGGTACCGCGGCTATGGCCGGGTCTTTTACTTCCGTCCGGGTCACGAGACCTACCCGACCTACCATCAGGACGAGGTGCAGACGATCATCACCAACGCCGTTCGCTGGGCGATGTCAGGCGTCCGCATCCCCGATGTATGCCCGAACTCTCCCGCGCTGGAGCCCCTGCCGGAAGACCCGGAGGCCGCCTCCCGCTCGAAGATCGGCCACAAGTAAGCCGCTTCTTGACTAACCTTCACTCCATTTAATCTGTCCGGTCCGGGTATGGACTCCCGGGCCGGATAAAAACCATCCTATCCCTTTCACCATGAAAAAGACTACCCGTCGTTCGGGGCCTGTTCGTCTGGCCATTATTGGTACCGGAAACATGGGCAAGCAGCATGCCCGCCGTTATCAGGAGATTCCTGGCTGTAAGCTCGTCGCTGCGGTTGATATGAACCGCAAGCTGGTTGAGGCTTTCGCAGCCGAGTTCGACATTCCTGAAGTCTACGACTCTGTGTCTGATATGCTGGCTCAATCACAGGTGGATGCCGTCTCGGTCGTCGTGCCGGATTCGTTCCATGCCGCCGTCGCTATTGAATGCCTGAAAGCAGGCAAGCACGTGCTCTGCGAGAAGCCACTGGCCGTCAACCACGCGGATGCGCAGCGCATGGTCAAGGCTGCCGAAAAGGCCGGGGTGATCAACATGGTCAACCTCTCTTATCGTGACATGCCGAGCCTGCAGGCGGTGGCCAAGCTGATCGCTGACGGTAAGCTCGGTGACATTCGTCACGTCGAGGCCAGCTATCTGCAGTCCTGGCTCCCCAGCAAGGTCTGGGGCGACTGGCAGACCGAGCCGCGTTGGCTGTGGCGTCTGTCCAGCTCTCATGGCAGCAAGGGCGTCCTCGGGGATGTCGGCGTCCACATCCTGGACTTTGCGACCTTCCCGGTCGGCTCGCTGAAGGACATCTTCTGCAAGCTGAAGGTCTTCCACAAGGCTCCCGGCGACAAGATCGGCGAGTACAACCTCGACGCGAACGACAGTGCGGCCATGACGGTCGAGTTCACCAATGGCGCTCTCGGGGCCATCCACACCACACGCTGGTGCGGTGGGCACGCGAACCGTCTGTATCTGAAGATTGCCGGTACGACGGGCAGCGCGGCTATCGACACCGACTGGGGTAACGATATTTATCGTACCAGCCTGGGCCGTAACCTCGAAAAAGCCACGTGGAAGGAGTGTAAGGCGAAGAAAACGCCGAACAACTACGCGCGCTTTATCAAGAGCATCCGTACCGGTGTGCAGGACCAGCCTGATTTCGTCCGCGGAGCGGAGCTGCAGAAGGTTCTGGATAGCTGCTACGTCTCCGATGGGAAAAACGCCCCCGTCAATCTGCTGAAGGGCAAGAAGTAGCACCTTTATTTATAGGTTTGGACCGCTTTTGCGGGCGCCCGCTCCGGTACAATCCGGGCGGGCGTTTTTTTATGTCTGCTGGCGTGTTGGTCGGTTTTGAGGTACTGTGTCTATACCGCAGCGGGACCCCGTGGGTGAGAAAAACACTCACGTGTAAGTTTCGCGCTGGACCTTAGCCAATGCATACCTGTATGACGGTTCATGGACAGCCGAAGTGTGGGAGGTTGACGGCCATGAAATCAGACGAAGTCAAGCAGGTACAGGACATCTACCGGATGAGCATTCCGGCGCTCTTTGACGCGCTCTTAAAGGAGTCCGAGGACTGTATCTACTTTAAGGACATGAAGTGCCGCTTCGTGTACGTCAGCCACCGCCACGCGCAGAAGTTCGGTGTCAGTAAGCTGGACGAGATCGTGGGTAAGACGGATTTCGACTTCTTTACCGAAGAGCACGCCCGGCAGGCCTACGACGACGAGCAGGAGATCCTCCGCTCTGGTAAGCCCCTGATCAACGAGACTGAAAAGGAAACCTGGGCCGATGGACACATCACCTGGGTCACCTCGACCAAGATCCCGCTGCACCTGAACTCGGGGAAGCTGGTGGGCATTCTGGGCATCTCCCGTGACATCACCCGCGAGAAGCTCGCTCTGGACAAGCTGGAGGACTCCGAGCGGCGCCTGCGTGAAAAGAACCGCATCCTCCAGATCGACTACGACAACGCCCGGCGTGTGCAGAGTGCCCTGATCCCCGGTGAGTCGCAGCCCTGCAGCTTTCTGAAGTACTCAGTCCTCTATAACCCGCTGGAGGCCGTTGGCGGTGACGTTATGAGCTTCCCGATGGGGCAATCGGGAGATTTTCTGGCCCTTTTGGGCGATGTCTGCGGGCATGGTATTTCTGCTGCGCTCTATACTTTGCTGGTCAAGCACGTGGCTGACCAGGCCGTGATCGACCATGTCGATCGCCTGGAGGATGCCATGGAGCAGGTCCAGAAGGATATCGCCGACCTGATCCGCCCCAACTATGTGACCATGGTGGCCGCACGCATCCGCAACAAGGATGGCAAATACGTGCTCGAGGTCGCCCATGCGGGGCATCCAGACATCCTTCACTACCACAAGGACAGCGGTAAGGTCGACGTCATCCGCCTGAAGCCGCAGGACGCGATTGGCTTCGCGACTGGCCGTGAGCGCCACGGCGAGTGTTTCGATCTGGCCATTGGTGACCGCTTGCTCTTTTACACCGACGGGGTAGTGGAGACGGTCAACGAGTGCGCCGAGGAGTTTGAGCTGGACCGGCTGATTGAGGCATTTACGGCTGAGCTGGAAACACCGGTCGAAGAGATGGCTGCCGGTATCAATAAACGTGTCCGTGCCTTCCGGGGGAAGGCTCCGCGCATGGACGACGTGACGCTGCTCGCCGTCGAGATCACCGGCGACGTTTAGTTCCGGCGCGCCCGACTCTGTGTTGCGCGTGCTCCCGTCTAGCTGGGCGCTGGGTGTTAGCGAACAGGAATACAGGGGAAACTCTCTTCCCTCCGCGCTACGATAATAACCTTCGACCCGCGCTCCGGAGCGAGCGGGGTAGTTGCTTGTCGTGCAGTTTTGTCGCCTGGCTCAGGGTCAGACCGGGGGCTTGCCGTCCCACCAGGGCGGGTCCTGAAAGATCAGGCCCTGGTCAGGGTCGTTGGGCATGCGCTTCGGCTCATAGGGTTTCCACTGGCCATCGGCGGATACCTCTTCGGTCTGGCCGGTACCGCGGATCCATGCCTGACATTCTCCGCGCAGACGCTGGAGCTGCGGGTGGTCGGGGTTGCGGGTCGCGAGGTTGGCGGTTTCGCGCGGGTCGTTTTTGAGGTCGAAGAGGTACTCCTTCTGGTCTGGCGCGCTGTAGACGAATTTCCAATCGTGCTCGACGGCCATGTAGAGCCCCATGTCCGCGCAGTCGAGCTGCGAGTAAACGCGCTCACGGTGCACCTTTCCACTGGCGAGGTCACGCAGCGGAAGCCCGTCGTACTCGCCTTCGGAGGTGTCGAGCCCGGCGGCCTGAACAAAGGTCGGCGCGAAGTCCACCAGGCTGGCCGGGGTGTCGCAGCGCTCGCCGGCGCGGTATCCGTCCGGCCAGCGCACCAGCAGCGGCACACGGGCGGACACATCATGCATGCCGCGCTTGCCGAAGCAGCCGTAGTCGCCGAGGTATTCACCGTGGTCGGCCCCGTAAAGGATGAGGGTGTTGGCGAGCTGGCCGGTCTCTTCCAGCGCCTGCAGGATACGCCCGACCTGCATGTCGATGAAGCTGATGCAGGCGTAGTAGTAGGCGCGCTGGCAGCGCACGAGGTTGAGGTCGATTCCGCCGTTGTCGCGGTATTTGGCGCGGTTTTGATAACGGTTGATGTAAACGATCAGATCGTCGCGGTCCTCCGGGATCATGGGTAGGGGCATGTCCGGGGCGCGGTAGAGCTTGTGCCAGGGGACGGGCGGGGCGAAGGGCGGATGCGGGTGGATGAAGCTGCCATAAAGGTACCAGGGCTCGGAAGAATTGGCGTTGTCCCGGATATAGGCGGCGGTGCGGTCCCCGATCCAGTGGGTGGGGTGCTCGTGCGGGGGCAGCACGCTGGGCTGGGGGATGTAGTACATCTCTCCCCGGATGCCGTGCGGCTCGAGCAGCCAGTCATAGCCATGCTCCAGCAGGCCGCTTGCGTAGTCGTCATCCTCACGGCGCTGGGGGATCTCCTCCTGTGTTTCACGCGCGCAGAAGCCCCGGAGCGCGAAGCGGTCGGGGTTGAAGTGGCACTTACCCACGCCGTGGGTGTGGTAGCCGGCCTGTTTCAGACGCTCCATAAAGGAGGGCTGCTCCTCGTTGGAGGGCATGGTATGGCGGTTCCCGTAGCAGCCGGTGCGGCCGGGGTAGTGGCCAGTGATCATGCTGGCGCGCGCCGGGACGCATTCCGGGCTGGGCGAGTAGGCCCGGGTGAAGGCCAGTCCCTCGTTGGCGAGGCGGTCGAGGTTGGGCGTGCGGATCAGGGTATTGCCAAGCGCTCCGATAGTATCGAAGCGCTGCTGGTCGGCGAAGAGATGGAGGATGTTCAAGGGGCGTTGCTGGGCCATGGAGAGAACGCTGTCCGGATCGTTCAGGGTGGTCCAGCCCGTGGAGGGGCAAAGTCAAGTGAAGCTTGTAAAAGTCCAGAAAAATGGACCTAATACCGAGATGGGACAACTGAGCCGTGCGTTGGTAGTGATGCGACACCTGAAGGAGCAGGGGCCCGCCCGCTTCGAGGAGTTGGTCGCGCTGCTCAGCCCGGTCTCGCGCACGACGGTCTCGGCGCTGCTGGACGAGCTGGAGCGCGAGGGAGAGGTCGAGCACCGGGAACGGCTTTACCTGCCCGGTGCGGGGAGCCGTCTGGCCACCGGTACAAATATCTATGCCCTGCCTACAGCGTTGCGGGCGCAGACGCATCCGGTGTTGGTGGAGTTGAGCGCCCGCACGGGCCACGCCAGCGCGCTCTTTGCGCGGGTGGGGGTGATGACGATGAAGATTCTGGACGAGTTTCGCCCGGTGGACTCAGACTGGCAATTCTCGCCCGCCGGCTACGAGTGGCCGCTGGTGCCCTTTCACGGCTTCGCCAAGATCTTTATCGCTTATGCCGAGGAGGGGATCGCCAAGCAATGTCATAGCCGGTGGTGGATGCAGCTGCGCCCCGAGCTCTATGAGCAGGACTGGAGTGCCTATGAGCGCCAGCTTCGCCTGATCCGCAAACGCGGCTACGCACTGGAGTATCAGGAGGAGAACTCCGCCATCCTGCGCCTGGCCGTCCCCGTGATGCTCTCGGGGCAGGGGCCGGTCTGCTTCTCGGTCGGGCTGGTGGCGCGGTTTATTTACCTGCTGGATGTGGACGCCTGGCAGGCAGCGCTGTGCGAGGCCGCTGATGCGCTGCGGGAGATCCTCGACGGACGGGTCCCGGCCTTTCGGTTCACCCTCGAGCCCCGCTCGGGAAAGCGTTGAAGGGGGCGCGTCTGCGCGGCCATTCGGTAAATTGCCACAGCGGTGTTGCGATTCAATGCGTTTGAATGAATGTCGTTTTTTCCGGTGCGGACAAACCCGGCGCGTTTGTTCTACACTGCTCGCAATGAAGACCGCTCGTACCCCCGCAGGGCTGGCTTTGCTGGCTTTTGCAATGTTGTTCCCCTTTAGCACCACCCGTGCCGCTGAGGCGCCTGCTACACCGCCGGACGCGGCTTTTACGCGGCTGGCCTCTGATGCTACCTATGGCTGCCGCCGTCCGCACGGCTACGGGCTCTATGACCCGGTCGTCGATAAGACCTTTGTCTGCTGGAACGGCCCGGGCATGAGCGTGATGGGGCGCAGCTACGATCATGCCACCGGCCAGTGGACGCCCGAGCAGGAGATTCACCGCCTGGAGTACTACGGCACCTGGGACTACCACAACTACCCAAATATGGCTCAGGCTCCGGACGGCAGCCTGCTCGTCACCTGGGCGGACCACAGTGACAACCTGCAACTGGCTCGCTCCCCGGCTCCGCACGAGATGGAAGGGGATTGGGAGTATCAACTCATCGAGGAGGAGAACAACTGCTACCCGATGATCATCACCGTGGGTGAGCGGGTCTATATTTTCTACAGCCAGACCAAGGACATTCACTGGCCGTATCGCCCCTTCGGGTATGTCTACTCAGATGATAGTGGCCGCACCTGGTCAAAGCATATCCCGGCGATTGACTCGGCCCAGCAGGACCCCGACCGGATTGACGAGGTGTACGCTTTTCACGATATCCTGCAGCCTGCCGATGGCGAGCACCCCGACCGCGTGCACTTCGTGTGGGTGATGCGTGGTGGCCCCAATGGCCACAACATGGGCTCCCGCAATGCGTACTTCGCGACCTTTCTGCCCGAGAGCGGCACCTGGCAGTCTGCCGATGGCACCGATCTGGGCGAGCTAATCGACTTCGATGAAATGCTTGCGCACTGCGTGCTGGTGGACACCGGACCGCAGACCGAGGAGCGCCTGATCAACCGTGTGCTGGTGTCCTGGTATCCGGATGGCACGCCCTTTGTGGTCTACAACCTGCGTAAAAACTCCTGGCTCGCCGTCTGGGAGGATGGTGCCTGGAAGCACGAGCAGATCGCTGACCTGTATGCCAAGGACCTGGAGCGCATGCCTGACGGCTCGCATCGCCTGCTGCTTGCACCCGGTACACAGGTGAAGGTCGAGATCCGTGAACAGCAGCACCGAGGCGACCCATGGGTGAAAACCTTTGAGCGGGAAATCCCGTATGACAACGGCGCAGACCGCACCTGGTCGATGGGCTTTATCGATAACGCCCGGCCCGAGGTAGACATCCTGATGAGCCAGCTCAAAATCGGTCAGGAGAAGAAGGACTACAGCGGTAAGTGGCCGGTGTGGTCAGTCGATACTTCGTCCGCTGAAGAGCCGCAGCCCTGAGCATTTGTGCGCTTCGGTGGTATCGGCTACTCCTCGCCGAGAGCTTCGAAGGTATCCTCTTTGATCCCGTAGGATTCTTTGAGGAAGAGGGCGGCCACGATACCGATGACGGCGATGATGGGCATGCTCAGCAGGGCCACCCGGAAGTCCGTTACCGTGTAGACCGGGTGAAGCGCTCCCTCTGTGCGCAGGTCGAGAATCCAGCCCACAATCGGCTGGAAAATGCCGCCGATGAGCATGACCACGAGGTTGCAGAAGGATATGGCGGTCGCCGAGGCCCAGTCCGGGTTATGCTCCAGACTACAGACAAAGCAGATGACCTGCGCGCTGGAGACGAGCCCGAGCAGCAGTAGTAGTGCGCTGCACTCCCACATACTCATGTGGCTGACGGTCAGCATGAGCGCGCTCACGGCCGCGGTGGCGATGAGCGAGACCATCAGCACGGGCTTACGCTTGCCCAGCCGGTCGGAGATGGCACCCATGAGCGGACCCCCTACGGCCCAGCCCACGTAGAGGAACGAAATGGCGTTGGCGGCACTGCGGTCATCGGCCCCGGTCAGGGTTTCCACATACTCATCGCCCCACAGAGCACCGAAGACGCTGAGGTTGAAAAAGAGGGCTGAGCCAATCAAGCCGATGATCCAGCTCTGCGGATTTTTGACCACGGCCTTCAGACCGTTGAGGACGGTGCTGGCCTCTTCATCCTCGGGGACCACCCAGGGCGGGGGCTTCGGGATCAGGATCCACATGGCGAACGCGATGAGGACACCACCGAGGCCACAAAAGGCCCAGGTCTCACGCCAGCCGACCGCGTTGAAAAGCTCGACCAGAGGCCGCTGGGCGAAGATGGCACCGGCCATCCCGAGCGTGGTAGTCAGCCCGGAGAGCAGGGCCACACGATTCCCGGGAAACCAGACAGTGGCCAGATGCATACACCCGACAAAGGCGAAGGCCGACCCAAAGCCCATGAGCGCGCGCCCCAGTCCGAAGCCGACAATGTCTGGCACGAGGACCGTCAGCAGGCAGCCGAGGAAGCACAAGATGGCGGCGGGTACGAGCACACGCCTGACGCCGAGCTTATCCAGCAGCAGGCCGACGGCGATCTGCATGGGTGCGTAAATGTAGTAGTAGATGCCCGTCGCAAAGCCGAATATCCCGGCACTGACACCGTAGACATCCTGCAGGTCCTTCTCCATCACAGAGGGGCCGACACGCACGAAAAACTCGTATAAATAGAAGACCGCGGCACTGCCCCAGATCAGCCATGAACGCCAGTTTCCGGGAGGGCCTTCACCCTCAGCGTAGGTTTTTCCTGTGACTGGACCAGACATGCTTTAACGTGGTGAGGATGAGCTTGTGGCAAATCCTGCCCCATGGCCAGCAGATACCTGACCGATCCGCGATAAATACCCATATTCAGGTAAAATAATCCACCAGCTCCTTTGTATTAAAGATACTGCCCTCGGAGCGATGTATCCACTGCAAGGATACAACATCAGAAGCTGTATGGGTCTATCGGTGAATCGAGTTAGCGGCATTCACCTTTACAGATTCATCTTTCGGCATCGGGGTTATCTTCTCCCTCGGTGAGGGAAATCGTCAGGCAGCGACTAGCGCAGAGTACGAGGCGTCTGCCCCTGGGGCGGGTACGCAGCTGCTCAGGAGTATCGATCAAAGTCGTGCGTGCCTGAGGAGCTTTGGCTGAACTCACCGCATGCGTGCAGACACGTCGCTTTTCTCCTGAGGCGGAGCTTTGACGTGGGCGCAGGAACAGGATCTTGCTCAGCAGTGAGTTCATGCCCCGAGTATGACAGATTGGGCAGTAGCGGCACAGAGGCAGCCGCTGGGAAATGCTACCGGCACAGTTCGGTTGTGGCTATCTGTACTGGTTTGATTTTGTTAAAACTGTATCTGTACTGTTTCGATGAATCTGTTACCGTGTAGATATGAACGTTGAAGCGCAGGACAGTGAATGCCTGTACGAGCGTATCGCCCGGCAACTCGACGCGCAGATCCGCGAGGGGGTCTTTCGGGTCGGCGAGCGTCTGCCCTCGGTGCGCCAGCTGTGCGCACGCGAGCGGGTCAGCGCCTCCAGTGCGATGCAGGCGCTTTCCCTGCTGGAGGCACGGGGGCTGGTGGAGGCCCGTCCTAAGTCCGGTTTCTTCGTACGTCCCCGTCGGGTAGAGCAGGCACCGCAGCCGCGTCCCTCTGTCTGTACGCTGGAGCCCAGCACGGTCGGAGTGTCCGACATCGTGGCCGAGGTCTTTCGGCAGGCTGGTGATCCGAAGATGGTCCCACTCGGCGCGGCCTTACCGGATCCCTCGCTGCTGCCGGCAGAGCGGCTTTCGCGTTGTCTGGCACAGGTGGCGCGCGAGCAGCCCGAGCGTCTGGGACGCTACGATATTTTACCCGGGCATCCTGATCTGCTGCGGCAGCTGGCGCAGCGCTTCGCGGCCTGCGGCTGCCCGGTCCCGCAGGAGGAGATCGTCGTGACCTGCGGGGCGATGGAGGCGCTGAATATCGCGATACGCGCCGTCACCCGGCCCGGTGATATCGTGGCGGTGGAGTCGCCCTGTTACTTTGGCATCCTGGAGCTGCTGGAGAGCCTCGGGCTGCGTGCGCTGCCGATTCCCGGCACCTGTGAGGAGGGGATCGATCTGGACCTACTGGAGGCAGCGATCGAACGCCATCGGGTCAAGGCCGTGGCTATCGTGCCCAGCTTCAGTAATCCCGGTGGCGGCTGCATGAGCCTGGCCGGTCGTCAACGCCTGATGGCCCTGCTGGCGGACCACGATATTCCGCTGGTGGAGGACGATGTCTACGGCGATCTCCACTTCGGCCCCGAGCGCCCGCGACCGGTCAAGGCATTCGACCGAGACGGGCAGGTGCTGTACTGCGGTTCTTTCTCAAAGATACTCTCACCGGGGCTGCGTGTGGGCTGGGTGGCTGCCGGTCGCTATACGGAGCAGGCCCGTCGGCTGAAGTATATCTCCAGCACGACCACGCCCGCTATCAATCAGATGGCTATCGCGCGCTATCTGGAATCTGCGGCGATGGAGCGTCATCTGCGTAAGCTCCGCCAGGCTTTTCGCACGCAGGTGGAGCAGGTCAGCGAAGCCATTCTTGAGACGTTTCCCTCCGGTACGGCCCTGAGTCGACCCACGGGCGGTTTTTACCTGTGGGTGCAGCTGCCCGAGGGTGTGGATGCGCTGGATCTCCACCGCATGGCTGCCGAGGAGTCTATCTACATCGCGCCGGGGCAGATATTTTGCCCGCACACGGATATCCGTAATCGGATTCGCATCAGCTGCGGCTATCCCTATGATGAACGTATCCAGAAATCGATACGCACGCTGGCCCGCCTTGTGCGCGAGCTGGAGCAGGGTAGGCTAAAGCCATCCGCTCCCCGTCGCCGTAAGTGAGACGTTATCCACGATGCGGCCGGGTGCCTGCTCGCGTTAGTTGACGACCCGCTTGAGCAAGGACCCGCCCAGCCCGAGGAAGTGGTCGCGCATGCGCAGTTTGGCACCTTTTGATTTCAGGAACTCGACTACGTCACGCTGCCCGAACATAGCGGCGAACGAAATCGGCGTCATGCCGCCGCCGTTGTCCGCGTGGATATCCGCACCGTGCTCGACCAGCAGCCGGACGATATCCAGATAGCCCTTGAAGGCGACGCCTCCGAGCGGTGTCTGGCCGCGGTCGTTGCAGCGGTCCACCTCTGCTCCTTGTGCAAGCAGCATCTCGGTCGTTTCGAGGTTGCCGTTGTAGCTGGCGAGCATGAGCAGGGATTGGCCCTTGTGGTCGCAGAGATTGACCGGCAGCCCCGCCTCGACCATGAGCTGGAGCGTCTCGGTCTCACCATGGCGTGCGAAGTCGAGCGCCTGCCGCTGAAGCTCCGCATAGCGGGCCTCTTCGGCTTCACTCAGGACGGCTGGGGCGGGGTTGTCGGTCTCGGTCTGCATATGACGAAAGGGTTCGGTCTCTGTCGTTGGTGGTTGCGCGAAGCTCTGCCCCCTGATCAGGAGGGGACACTCAGCCCGACGGCCTTGGCCACGCCTTCACCATAGGCCGGGTCAGCCTTTGCAAAGTGGCTGATCTGGCGCAGCTTGATTTCGTCGGGCACGCCGTCCATGGCCTCGGCGATATTGCTGAAGAGGCGCTGCTTCTGCTCGTCGTTGAAGAGGCGGAAGAGATCGCCCGCCTGCGTGTAGTCGTCGTTGCCTTCGCGGTGGTTGTACCGGTCGGCATCGCCGTCGATGCGCAGAGGCGGCTCGGCCACGGACGGGTCTTCCTGCGGGCCGTTCATGGAGTTGGGCTCGTAGTAGGCGTCCGGGTTTTCATTGAAGTTGTCAAAGAACCGCATGGAGCCGTCCTTGTGGTAGTGGTTCACGGCGCTCTTCGGGCGGTTGACCGGCAGGGCCTCATAGTGTGTGCCCAGACGGTAGCGGTGCGCGTCGGCGTAGGAGAAGACGCGGGCCTGGAGCATCTTGTCCGGTGAGTAGCTGATGCCGGGCACGATGTTTGAGGGCGAGAAGGCCGCCAGCTCGATGTCGGTGAAGTAGTTCTCCGGGTTGCGGTTGAGCTCCATTACGCCGACGTCGATCAGCGGGTAGTCGCCGTGTGGCCAAACCTTGGTCAGATCAAAGGGATTGTAGGGCGTCTTTTCAGCGTCCTTCTCGGGCATGATCTGCACCTTCACATCCCACTTCGGGAAGTTCTTCTCCTCGATGGCACCGTAGAGGGCCTCCTGATAGCTCTCACGGGTTTCGCCCACGACCTTGGCGGCCTCGGCGTTGGTCAGGTGCTTGTGACCCTGCTGGGTCTTGAAGTGGAACTTTACCCAGAAGCGTTCGCCCTTGTCATTCCAGAAACTGTAGGTGTGCGAGCCATAGCCGTTCATGTGCATGGGCGAGACAGGCAGGCCGCGGTCGCTCATGAGGATGGTGACCTGGTGCAGGCTCTCCGGCGAGAGCGACCAGAAGTCCCACATCGCGGTGGGGGAGCGCAGGTTGGTGCGCGGGTGGCGCTTCTGCGTGTGGATGAAGTCCGGGAACTTGTAGGCGTCGCGTACGAAGAACACGGGGGTGTTGTTACCGACCAGGTCCCAGTTGCCTTCCTCTGTGTAAAACTTCAGGGCAAAGCCGCGCACGTCGCGCTCGGCATCGGCGGCACCCATCTCCCCGGCCACGGTCGAGAAGCGGGCCAGCATCTCTGTCTTTTTCCCGACCTCGGAGAAGACCTTGGCGCGGGTGTACTGGGTGATGTCATGGGTGACGGTAAATGTCCCGAAGGCTCCCCAGCCCTTGGCGTGGACGACGCGCTCAGGGATGCGCTCGCGGTTCTGGTGGGCGAGCTTTTCCAGCAGCTGGTAGTCCTGCATCAGCAGGGGGCCGCGTGCGCCGGCCGTGAGGGAGTTCTGGTTGTCGGCGATGGGATTGCCGGCGGAGGTGGTCAGTCGTTTGGCCATAGTTTTATCGAGTAGCTGGGGTTAGATGACGTTTAACGGTTGGTTTGTTAACGCAGACTATAGTGAAAAAACTTCCATTGGGGAAATACATAGTTATTATACGCTTCATAGTTTAAGACTATTATGGAAATGCATCAGCTGCGCTACTTCGTCGAGCTGGCCCGGCAGGGAAATTTCTCGCGGGCGGCGGCGGCGTGCTACGTGTCCCAGCCTTCGCTGAGCCAGCAGATTATGAAGCTGGAGGACGAGCTGGGGCAGCCGCTCATCCACCGGACCCGCAAGGGCGCACTGCTCACGCACTTTGGGGAGGCGATGCTCCCGCGCGCCCGGCGCATCCTCCTGGAGGCCGAGTGCATCCGCGACGAGGCGCAGGCCCAGAACGACCAGACCTGCGGAAAAATCAACCTCGGGGCCATCCCGACGATCGCACCTTTTTTACTGCCGTCGCTGATGGAGCGCTGCCTGGAGAAGTACCCGCAGATGCAGCTCTCACTCGTCGAGGACACCACGAATGATCTTGTCGCCGCGCTGCGAAATGGACGACTGGACTTCGCTCTGATGAGCCGACCTTTTCCGTGGGAGGATGAGCTGGAGGCCATCACGCTTTTCGAGGACGAGCTCCTCGTCACCGTGGCTAAAAACAGTCCTCTGAATAAGCGCCGCCGCATCAAGCTCGACGATCTCGCCGAGCATTCGATGATCGTGATGAAAGACATGCACTGCCTGGGACGGCAGAGTATCTCCCTGTGTGAGTCCTCCGGATTGAGCCCGAAAGTCTCGATCGAAAGCTCACAGCTGGAGACCGTCGTCTCGCTCGTGGAGAGCGGGCTGGGTTTTTCCTTTATCCCTAAAATGGCCGCCACACAGATGGAGCACCGGCAGGTCGGGTTTCACTCCGTCTCCCCGAAGCCGGTGAGCCGCGACATCGTGCTCGTCTGGTCGGGGGCGGGCAGCCTTACCCGTACGCAGCAGGCCTTCCGCGACGAAGCTGCGGCTAGCAGGACATAGTCCTGCACCACTGATGTCGCCGCCAACGCGTCGGTATGGGTAGTGGCGATTGACGCCAACACACACAAAGTCAGCTCGCCTCTCTTCCGGGAGGGGCAACTTTGTGGGCCAATTACCATTGACTGCGTGCAATGGGGCAACGCCCCATCAATGTCCAGTGCGGTCACGCACTGCGGGGTATGGGGGTGCAGAGCCCCAAAGCATAACTACGCCTCAGGCAGGGTCTGCTTGAGGACGGCCTCGTCCATCTCATAGCGGCCGACGCGGGTGGCGGGGCCGACCATGTTGATGGCGAAGTCCTCGCCGATGCGGATGCCGATGTCGCCGCCGGGGCAGTGCACGGTGATGTCGCTGTCGCAGGCACCCATCTTGTGGGCGACGGCGGCGGCGGCGCTGCTGCTGGAGCCGGAGGCGAGGGTGTAGCCCGCGCCGCGCTCCCAGATCTCGATCTTGATGTTGTTGCGGTCGATGATCTGAAGCAGCTGTACGTTCGTGCGGTTGGGGAAGCGGCCGATCATGGTCTCAAGGATCGGTCCGATTTCGCAGGCCAGCTCCTTGGTGACTTTTTCCATCGGCAGCACGACGTGCGGGTTACCGATAGTGGCGGCGTAGCTCGTCCAGGTCTTACCCTTGATTTCAATCGGCTCGTCGAGTACCTCACGTGGCTCGCCGATGACGGGGATCTTTTCGCTGTCAAAGCTGACCTTGCCCATCTCGACTTCGATCTCATCGCCGCCGTCACGCACCTCGCAGGTGACGATGCCGCCCAGCGTTTTCACGGTAAAAGGTTCACCGCTGACGCGACCGGTGTCGAAGAGGTAGCGCGAAAAAATGCGCAGGCCGTTTCCGCTTTTCTCAGCCTCGCTGCCGTCCGGATTGAGGATGCGCAGCGCGAAGTCCGCCTCGTCGGTCTTTTCGGGGCCGTAGAGGATGCCGTCCGAGCCGAGCCCGAAGTTGCGGTGGCAGATCTTGACCGTGTCCTCGGGGGAGGGGCACTGCGGGCAGTCCTGCGGGTCGAGCACGAGGTAGTCATTACCGAGAGCGTGGTATTTGGAAAAAATCATGCCCCGATTTAAGCGGCTCGCAGCCGGACTCATCAAGCCCAATCACCGATGAGCGCGCGGTTGGCCGTATCACTGGCCGGTAATCACACCAAGCAGGTCGCTTACGGGTTGAACTTCGCGGCGGCGGCAGTCAGCGTGGGCGGAGCATGTCTGATACCTCTGAAAAACCTTCCCTGTGCGGCCTGTGGGCTGATCCCGAGGGCGGCATCCACCTGGCTGAAGCCAGCGCAGACGGGACGCGCACGGTTCGCCGCGTGGACTTTAGCCCCTACGCCTGGTGCCGCAGGGGTAGCGGTGAGCCGCTGGCGGGAAAGGGGAGCTTTGACCGGCTGGAGCATTTCGAGGATACGGAGGATTATCAGGCGTTTTTAAAAGAGACCCCGCGTGAGGACGTGGTGGCGGTCAAACCGCTGGAGCAGCAGTATCTGCTGGAGACCCGTGACCGGCTTTTCGGTGGGCTGCGCTTTGACCAGTTGCGCCGCTGCCAGCTCGATATCGAGACGGCCTGCTCAGAGGAGGGCGGGTTCCCCAGCCCACGCCGCAAGGAGGACCGCGTGCTGGCCATCGGGCTGAGCATGGGGGGCGAGGATCATACGCTCGTGCTGGAGGAGATGACGGATGCGGCCGAGCGCGTGCTGCTGAAGTCGCTCAACGACGCGCTGGAGGAGTTGGACCCCGATGTCATCGAGGGGCACAATATTTTCAAGTTCGATCTGGAGTATCTGCGGCGGCGTTGTGGCCGCTTCAAGGTGCCGTGCCGATGGGGACGCTTTGGCCAGGAGGCTTCGTTCCGCAACAGCCGTATCCGCATTGCCGAGCGCTGGATCGACTTTCCGCGTTGCGACCTGCCGGGGCGCACTGTTTTCGATACCTATCTGATGATTCAGATCTACGATGTGACCACGCGCGATCTGGCCTCGTATTCTCTGAAAGAGGTCGCCGTCCACCTCGGCATCTCTGACCGCGAGACGCGCACGTATCTGAAAGCTCATGACATCCAGAAGGCGTTCGCTGAGGATCGGGAAACATTTCTGAGCTATCTCGGGGACGACCTGCGCGAGACCGAGGGCGTGGCTGCGCTGCTGCTGCCCACCTATGTGGCGCAGATCAAGAGCTTTCCTATGACGCTGCAGGAGACCTGCCTGCGCGGCACGGGTGGTAAGGTGGATCTGCTGTTTCTGGAAAAGTATTTCCACGCCGGGCAGGCGCTGCCCGATCCGCCGCCGGTGGACCGCTTCGAGGGGGCGTACTCGCGCAGCTTTGTCACCGGCGTGTATAAACATGTGCTCCACTATGACGTGGCCTCGCTCTACCCGAGCCTGCTGCTGCACATCGGCCGCAACCCGGCTGGCGATTCGCTCGGTATTTTTATCCCCATGCTAAAGGAGCTGCGTGAGGAACGCCTGCGGTACAAGGCGCTCGCCCGCGAGGCCGAGAGCGCCGAGCTGCGGGCCGAGTACCAGGCGCGGCAGGCGAGCTTTAAGATCCTCATCAACTCTTTCTACGGTTACCTGGGTTTTGGCGGGGCGCGCTTCGCGGACAGCGAACTGGCGGCGGAGGTCACCCGGCGCGGTCGCGAGCTGTTGATCAAGTTGATCGAGGCCTTCGAGCAGGAGGGCTGCACCGTGCTTGAGGCCGATACCGACGGTATCTACGTGAGCTCGGAAAAGGATTTCGCAAATCCCGAGGGGCTGCTCAAACGCGTCGCCGGGGATATGCCAGTCGGCATCGATCTGGAGTACGACGGGAGCTATCCGGCCATGCTCTGCTACAAGGCCAAAAACTATGCCCTGTACGACGGCGAGCAGCTGCGCATCCGTGGGTCGGCGCTGCGCTCGCGCGGTATCGAGCCCTACCTCAAGGCGCTGACCGACCAGCTCATTCGCTATCTGCTGGGGATGGATGCGGAGCCTCCCCAGGCGCTGCTCGATACGTATCGAAAATCCATTACGTCCGGCGAGATGCCGGTCGAGGAGCTGGCCAAGCGTGAGTATCTGTCTATGAACCCCGAGGTGTACCGCAAGAGTGTGGAGACCTCGAAGAAGCCTCGCCGGGCCTCACTGGAGGTTGCGCTAAAAATGGACCCGCAGCCGCGTATGGGCGAGCAAGTGACGTACTTCCTCACCTATGGGGAAAAGAAGCGAACGCCGGACTGGCAGGTGGCGCGCCCACTGGAAGGCTTTGACTCAAAAGACTGCCCGTATAACGCCGATGCCTACCTGAAGAAACTCGACGACTGGGAAAAACGCTACGCGGAGTTTCTGCCCAGCCAGAGTGAACAGACCGAGCTGCTGTAAATGAGTGAGGGCGCTTAGCCCCCATTAGACATTTATGCCTTGGCGGCGGAGCGCTGTTTGACCCAGTCGATGACGGCGCGGTCGTCGTCCTCGTGCTCGGCTACGATGCGCAGGAACTCGGCCGGGTGGATGTCATGCTCCTTGAGAAAGGCGCGGTCGCCGCCACAGCCGTACATGGTGTCGTCGTCGAGTTCGCCGTGGAGCTTTGCCTTTGCCTTTTCGATGATGCGGGGCAGCCAGCGGATGCCGTCGACCTCCGCGTCCTTGGGCGTGTAGCTGTCGTTGGATACGATCTTACCGCTCGCTTTGCCCTTCATCTTCTCGAAGAAATAGTTGCGGCGCACGTCGCAGATCATGGCAAAGGTCGCGAAGTCTGGCTCGCCGGAGCTGACGTAGTCCTCGGCGAAGTCGTAGATCTCCTGCGGGGTGATGCCGTTGGCACGCAGCCACATCTCCTCGTCTGTGTCGAAATAGGTCTGGGCGTCGCGCTGGCCGCCTTCGTATTGCGTGACCGCTTTTTCCCAGATGCTGTGCAGGTGTTTCTGGTAGTCGTAGTGTTTCATCGGTTGCGCTTTCTGCGTTGCTTTTTCTTCGGGTTGGAGGGTTTGCGCGCCTTTTTGAGCTTCGGCACAGGTTTATCTCGTGCGATAAACTTCGCGGAGTCCGGGCCGAGGCCGTAGTCCTTTTCCTCGTCCTCGACGATATGGAAATCGATCTGGCGCTTGAAGCGGTCCACGCGCTCAACGGCGACCTTGATGGTCTGCCCGAGCACGTACTGCTTGCGGCGTCGGCGCCCTTGCAGGGCGGTGCCATCGTCCGAGAGGGTGTAGAGGTCGTCCTTCAGCGTGGATACGTGCACCATCCCAAAGGCCATCGACTCAGTCAGCTCGATGAACATGCCGTGGTTTTTGACGTCGGTGACGATGGCCTCGAAGACCGAGGGCTTCTTGCGATTGGCTTCACGCTCGAAGAACTCCAGCAGCTTGATCTTGACGGACTCGCGCTCGGCCTCGGTTGAGTTCTGCTCGGTCAGGGTGAGGTGATCGGCGATGCCGTCGAGGTCGCCCTTGGTGTACTTCATGGACGCGCGCGCCGGGGCGGTGTCGAGCCCGTGCTTGGCCAGGTAGTAGTCAAAGATGCGGTGGACGACGAGGTCCGCATAGCGGCGGATGGGCGAGGTGAAGTGCGCGTAAAAGGTTTTGTAGAGCCCGTAGTGGCCGTCTGTTTGCGCCCGGTAGCAGGCCTGCTTGAGACTGCGCAGGAACTGGATTTTCAGCGGGTAGTTCTGCGGGTGGTCGTTGATCTTCTTGAGTAGGCGCGTGACCTCGGGGCGGTTGGTGAGATCGCCCACCGCGATGCCGACGGTCATCATGTGGTCGCGCAGTTCGTAGAGCTTTTCGGGGTCGGGCTCGTCGTGCACGCGCGAGATAAAGGGGATGGCTGCCTCGAACAAGGCCTTGGCCACGGCCTCGTTAGCGGCGAGCATAAACTCCTCAATGAGCTGGTGGCTCTCGTCGTTGACGATGCTCTCGATGCGGTCGGCGTAGCCGTTTTCATCGACGAAGATTTTCACCTCGGACATATCGAGGTCGAGGCTACCCTTTTGCATGCGAGCCTTGCGGAGCTTGTCGGCGATGTCCCAGCAGCGACGGATCGTCTTCTGGATTTTGTGCATCTCGCGGTCGTCGAGCTCGGTGAGGGCGCGACCGGTGGAGCCGGTCTGGTGCGCGGGCGGCAGCGGGGTGCCACGGATCTCGGCGATGTCGTCCTTTTTGAGGAATGCGTAGGCCTGCCGATACGTCAGGCGCTTACTGGAGCGGATGACGGTGTTGGCAAAGGTGGTGCCGGTGTGCTTGCCGTTGCGGTCGAAGTCCAGAAAGACGGCCTTGGTCAGGCGGTCCTCGTTCTCAACCAGTGAGCAGATACCGTTGGAGAGCGCCTGCGGAAGCATCGGGATGACGCAGCCGACTAGATAGGTGGAGTTCCCCCGGCGGCGGGCCTCCTTGTCGAGCTGGGAGCCGGGCTTGACGTAGGCGGACACGTCGGCGATGTGGATGCCGATGCGGCAGCCGCCCTTGGCGGTCTCCTCGTAGGAGAGGGCATCATCAAAGTCCTTGGCGTCGTCCGGGTCGATGGTGAGGGTGAACTTTTTACGGCAGTCCAGCCGCCCCTTGACCTCGCGCGAGGAGACTTGGGCGGGCACCTTGGAAACTTCGGCGAGGACGGCATCCGGAAAGGTCGTGTCCAGCTTGTACTTGTGGAGGATTGCCTTGAACTCGGCGCCGGGCTCATGGGTTTTTCCCAAGACCTCGGTGATGACCCCCTCGGGGTTGAGGTGGCGCATCTTCCACTCCAGCAGGCGGACAACGACTTTGTCGCCCTCCTTGGGCTTGGGGAAGACCTCGGCGCGCTCGGGCGGGGGGACGAGGATGTCGTGGATGATGCGGGGATCGTCCGGCACGACGTGGTGGTACATGCGGGACTGCTTGAGCGTGCCGGTCAGGGTGGGGTGGGCGCGCTGGAGCACGCGGATGACGCGGGCCAGGGTCTCTCCATCGCGGAGGCGGTTGCGCTTGTCACGGCCACGCTGGCGGCGCGACTTTTCGTCGTGGAGGCGGACGAGTACCTTGTCCTCGTGCAGGGCGACACCGGTATCCTCAGCGAGGATGGTGAGAGGCTCGCGCGGTGGCTTGCCCGGCTGGCGGTCGGGCAGCAGGAGCGCGCGGCCACTTTGTCGAAACTTGATCGTACCGCTGACCAGGTCTGCATCGTGGGGGCGGACAAAGCGGTCTCCCTTGACCTTGGCGATGAGGCCGTCGTCGAGCAGCTTGTGCAGGGTGCGGCGAAACTGCTTGCTCTCGCGCTTGCTGAGGTCGAGAGCTTTGGAGAGGTCGGGTTGATTGAGGGGGACGTAGTCGGGCCGGCTGAGGGCTTCGATGATCTTGCTTTCGAGATCCATAAGGTAAATATACACGCTGACCAAGGGCGGTAGCGAGTGGAAAGAATAACGCCCCGACCGAAGGGCTTTTCAAGCCACAGAAGGGATTTGTTTTAGGGATGGGAATGCTGTTTGGGGCTATGCGCCCCCAACCCCCGCCAGGGCGAAGCCTGCACTTTCGGTCCAGCGTCCGGGCCTCACCCAAACGCTGGACCGACTTTGAGGTTCTCCTTGGGTGGCTTGTCCACAATGGCTATTTTCCCGCACACTGTTCATGGGACGGTCCAGTTTCCACTATCCGCTGACATGGGGCGGAGCCCCATTAATCGGATCAAACGCCGAGCGTTTGTTGGATTCGCGGGTTGCCAAAGCAAGGGGCGGTGGCGATGCTCCCAGGCTGACTTATGAAACCGACTCTCCTCGTCCTCGCCGCTGGCATGGGTAGCCGCTATGGCGGCCTGAAGCAACTCGACCCGATGGGGCCGCAGGGGGAAACCCTGCTGGACTACTCCCTGCGTGATGCCCGCGAGGCAGGCTTCGAGAAGGCCGTCTTTGTCATCCGTCGGGATTTCGAGGAGGCTTTCCGCCAGGGAGTGGGGGACAAGGCTGCGGCCTTCATGGAGGTGGACTACGCCTTTCAGGCGTTGGACGATCTGCCTGCCGGTTTCAGTGTGCCCGAGGGGCGCGTGAAGCCATGGGGCACGGCGCATGCGATTCGTGCCGCGCGAGATGCAGTGAGCGATCCCTTTATCGCCATCAATGCGGATGACTACTACGGGGCGGATGCCTACGCGCGTATTTTAAAGCATCTGTTGGCGCTTGATCTTGCCGACGCCAGCGAGCTGTGCATGGTCGGCTATCCACTGAAAAACACCCTCTCCCCGCACGGGAGTGTGAACCGCGGGGTGTGCCGGCTGGACGGTGAGCTCCTGCGCACGGTGGAGGAGCACACGGATATCTGTGCAGAGTCTGACGGCAAGGTGCGTGGCGTGAACCTCGCGGGTGAGCGGGTAGAAATTCCTGAGGAGGCACCGGTTTCGATGAATTTCTGGGGCTTCATTCCGGCTGTTTTTGACGTACTGGAGGAGCATTTTACAGCCTTCCTCAAGGCGCATGGGACTGAACTCAAGTCCGAGTGCTACATCCCGACCGTGGTGGACGACCTGATCCGTGCCGGGCGTGCCCGCTGCACCGTCCTGCCCACCAGTGGGGAGTGGTTCGGGGTGACCTACCCGGCGGACAAGCCCCGCGTGCAGCAGAGACTGCTTGCGCTGGCGTGATGATTCTTACTTAATGGCGGGCATGCTGCCCCGCCCCTTGCTGTTAGCCTTTGTTCTTTTAACCGGCTGCCTCGCGGCGGCCCGTGCCGACACCTTTCAGGTGTACGTGTTTTACGCGACTCCGGCCTGGCTGGAGGCTAAGGGCTATACCGCGGGTGACCAGAAGCCGATTGAGTTTGTGGGCGCAGACGGCAAACCGCAAAAGCTGTATCCCGCACCAGAGGCGGATCTGGAACTGGCTGAGGTCATGATCAGCTGTGTCGGCGAGGATGGCCTGACCTTGATGGCCTACGGTGAGCTGGCGCAAACGGAGCCGCTGGTGTGGGAGCTTAACCAGACCTACACGCTACGCTATGCCAAGATGCCGGAAACCGACGGCCAGCCCGCAGGCACAGAGGAGCGCGCAGTCGGGCTGAGCGCGAGTATCCGCGTCGACGAAAATGATCCGCGCGGCTGCGAACTGAAGATCAGTTATGTCACGCTGGAGAGTTGGGTGCCGCAGGAGCCGGGATCATCGGTGCTGCTGCCCGTCCTCGCAACGCGGGAGTCCCGCACCAGGGTCCGCGTGCCGGACCCGCTTTTCTGTGCAGGTGGCTTGAGCCGCGCGGGTGAGGAGGTCCTGTACTTAGTCGTGCAGCGCGTGACGAGCGGCGATTAGTGTCGGTTACCGCCTTGGTCGCTTGAAGGCCACTATTCCCCGGCCAGGTTGTCGAGGATCTCGTGGCGGAAATTTGTCAGGACGGAGTCCGCCCAGGCTTGGAGCGGGGGAGCGTCATCACGGGTGAGCGCGGTCAGGTCGATGGCGTAGCTGACGGCTTCCTCATGATCCACTGCGTGTGACTCTAGAAAGGTGGCGTTGGCGCGTCGGCGGCCTTCGATGGCGAGGTCGTAGCGTTTGCCGCCCTCGATCTGTGACTCAAAGACCGCGCTGAGCTGGCGGGCCAGCTCGTCATGCCCGCTGACGGGGAGCACGAGCTTGAGGGAGTCGGGGAGCCAGTCGAGCCCGCGCCAGACCTCGCAGCCGAGCACCTGAGTCGGGCGCAGCCGGAGGGGCAGCTGCCGGATGGCCTCCAGTACGGCCATCAGCACACCGACGTGGGTGCGGTGTTTATCAAAGGGGTTGTGCGTATAGATGATGCTCGGATGGCACTCTCTGAGGATTGCGACGAGGTCCGCGACGAGGGGAGTGCGGAGGTCTTTCTCCTTGGCGATGGAGCTGGGATGCTTCAACTGCGCCATAAACGTGTACTCGCCCAGCCGGGCGGCAGCTTTCTGCTCCTCAATGCGGACGGCCTTCATCTGCTCATCGCTGTACTCGGCAAAGCGTCCCGCCCTCGCGCTGCCGCCGCCATCGGTGCACGTCACCCCGGCGAAGCCACGCTCACGCGACTGGTACCCGGCCAGGATGCCGTGCAAAGCCATGAACTCGAGATCGTCCTGGTGAGCACCGATACCCAGATGCGTCGTGCGCCCGAAGGCCTTAGTGGACTCACCGGGGAAATACAGATCGGCATGGGTAAGCTGAAGCGGCATGAGAGGGGAGGTTCGATGAAAATATCTGAGCTGGCAAGCATGCCCTCGGGCGAATTGCCCATCTGGCTGAAAATCTACGATAGCTGCACTCGTTTAACCAATATGCATTCAGCCCCATTGTGAATGAGGCTTAGTCCTTATATTCTGCTGTAACATCTGGTAATTGCAAACTTCGCGCTGGATATCAGGCATCAAGACCGTTTGTGTAGGGGGATAACCCTCCGGTTTCTATGTCAGAAAGAGCTGTTCTCGTTGATAAACTCCCCCCCGTTAAGGGTGCCGATGCACAGGCACCCCTACGCGCTCATGATTACTCGCCCCTGCATACGGGCGAGGCTGCTACCGAGAGCCGTACTGAGGTGCCCCGGCCCGACGATGTGACGATCACGGGTTTCCAGCGCATGACGTACTACTCCTTCGTGCTGGACCTGATCGTCTTCGGCTTGATGGGGTGTTTTTTCCTGACTCAGGCTATCCGCCGCAAGGCATCCGTGCACTACGGTGCGATGGTTGGCTTCGGGGCCTTCCTCATGGTGCTGGCTGCGAGCTTCTTCATCGCAAAGATGCGCTACGCAGACTTCCTGTGGGGAGCGGAGGATACCTACAACTTGCTGGTGCGCGGGATTTGCTGGACGATTCTGGCACCGTTCCTGTTCTTCATGCTTTCGCGCCTCATCCACGTGGCGAAAAAGGACCTTCCCGTGTACGTGGTGATGTTCGGGATGGCCGCCGGGCTGTTCTTCTTTATTGCGCTTTCAAATGTCGCCGGCATGGCGCAGGGCTTTCAGATGGTGTTCGCGTTGGGCTCGTTTACGTGCTCGGCGAGTTTGATCGTCATGCTGTTTTTCACGCTCGGCTCGCTGCCTGAGGATGACGTGCCGGAGGAGCTGCGGCGCGGGATCACGACGATCGTGTTGGTGATCGCCTGCGGCTGGTTCCTCTATCCGTTCCTCAACCTGCTTTCGCGCTTCCTGCCGAGCAGCTCGCTCTATCCGATGCTGCTGAACCTGGTGGATCTGGTCACGGTTTCGCTGATCGCCTATGGCTTCTATCAGGGGGCTGGTCGCAAGGCTGCCCGTATCATGATGAAGCCGGTCTTCAACAAGGCCCGCATCGCTCCCTCGACCATGAGCGTGGAGGAAATCATCGAGGAAGAAGAGCCGGTGGTCGATGAAGATGCTGCCTACGCTGAGGAGCCGAAAGAAGCGGTTGGCGGAGACGATGATGATCAGGCTTCTCGGCCCAAGCCGAAGTTCCGCCGCCCGGCCAAGCGGATGAAAGATCCCGAAGAAGACTGAGCACGGCTTGCCATCGGTGCATCTTTCCTTTTGCTTGGGTTCTCTCTCACCTGAACCCCTTATCTATCTGTGTCTGATAAAACTGATCCCCACCAACCGAAACTCATCATCTTCGGCTGCGGCTACGTCGGCCGTGAAGTCGCCCGCCAGGCCCTGGAAAAGGGCTGGGACGTGCGCGCGCTGACCCGCAACCCGGACAAGGCTGCCGAGCTGCGTCAGCTCGGCCTCTCCCAGGTCGTAGTGGCCGACCTCGACGAGGATACCTGGCATGACCAGCTCGATCCGCACCCGGACTTTGTCCTGAACTGCGTCAGCTCCGCCGGAGGCGGGATCGACGGCTATCGCAAGTCCTACATCGATGGGCAGCAGTCCATCCTGAAGTGGGCCGCCAATGGCCACGTCGGCACCTACGTCTACACCAGTGCGACCAGTGTTTACCCGCAGACCGAGGGCGAGTGGGTGGACGAGTCTGCGTCCACGGACGGAGCCTCTGAGCATGGCTCGCTGCTGCTGGAGTCGGAGTCTCTGCTGCAGGGCGCGCGGGGCATCAGTCGCTGGTTCGTACTGCGACTGGGTGGGATCTATGGTCCCGATCGTCACTACTTTGTGGACAAGCTCCGGACGGGCGACACGACCTTCCCGGGGTCGGGTGAATCATGGCTCAATCTGATCCACCGCGACGATATTGCCAGCGCGGTTTTCGCGGCCTTTGAGGCACCTGCGGAGATTGCCAAGCGCGTGTACAATGTGGTCGATGGGCAGCCTGCCTCGCGCGGCGAGATCATCGGCTGGCTCGCGGAGCAACTCGGGCAATCGGCGCCGACCTTTACCCCGCAGCAGGCAAGTGCCCGCGACAGTGGCCGCCGCTCAAGCGGTGGTAAGCTCCCGAATCGCCGGATTGATGCCGGGCTGATTGAGCGTGAGTTAGGCTGGCAACCGGCTTTTAAAAATTTCCGTGACGGGTTCACGGGATTGTTACACTAAAGGTTTTGCCAGTACGGGTGCGGTTATGGCTTTGTTCGAGCCATGCCGCTACTCTCTCGCATCGCCCTGCTCGGGCTGCTGCTGGCTGCTCCGCTTGCCCAGGCCGCGGACGAGGAGCTGATCCGTTTGCTGGAGCAAAAAGGCTACCTCTCCGAGAAGGAGGCGAACGAGATTATCGAGAGTGACGGGAGCTTCGACTTTAAACCGAACTCGAAGCGCACAGAGGAGCTGACCGTGGGCGCGCTGCTGCAGTTTCAGTATAACTACATGCAGGCGCAAAACGGTGGCGGACCCAACCCGGCAACGCGTAACAACTTTCAACTACGCCGGGCCTATCTCACCCTGGAGGGTAAGATCGGCGACGGCTTCGGCGCGGTTATCGTGCCGAACTTTGGAGACGCCAAGGCGAGGCTCGACCATGCCTACGTTTACAAGGAGATCGAAAACCCCGATATGAAGTTTTACGCGGGGCTGAGAAAGGTGCGCTTCGATGAAGAAGAATATTCCTCGACCTCGAAGTTGCGCACGATCGAGCGTTCGCTGGTGACGGACTACTGGGGGAACGATACCGGGACCGAGAACCAGATCCCTGAAGGGACGGAGGCCAACGGCGACCTCGGCTTTGCCGCCCAGCACATGGGGCTCTTTGGTGACTGGAAGATCGACGATAACTTCGGGGCCGAGCTTGCCCTGGTTAACGGCTACGCTTCTTCCTCACCGGGGAACACCTTTCAGAATAAAATCGGCGTTTACGCGCAGTTGCGCAGCTCCTGGGATCTGTCATCGGAAGAGGGTGAGACGATGAAACTGCAGGCTGGCATCAATACCGGATACCAAGCCTCCGGGAACTCCTACTGGCAGCCTACCGCTAACGGGGCTTCGGCCTCGGCGACCAACCTCTACATCGGTAATTCAGACTCGGATGCCAGCTCCATCGGCGTAAACCCCTACGTGATTTTCCAGTGGGACGGGTTTATGATTTCGGGTGAGTTCCTGATGAACTGGGTGGAGAACGGGAAGCTCTACGACAACGCACAGCTCAGTGCGGCCTCGGGTGGTAACGTGACGGCATCCAGCCAGGCTATTCCGTGGGGGATAGTCGTCACGCCCTCGTACCGTTTCTTCGACGACTACGAAGTGGTCTTTCAGTATGCCTACATCAATACAGATGGTCGCGGTGTGCAGATCGACGGCACGGTGCCGAATGCTCCCGATGTCGGCCGACTCTTCTTTCAGGAGGCGCAGTCCTTTTATCTCGGCTTTAACTGGTACATCCTCGGCGACGACCTGAAACTCCAGTTCGGGTACAGCTATCTGGACTACTCGGGCCAGTACAACATGCCCAACGGGGGTACCGTTAATCCCGAGAGCGGGTCATTCACCGGAGCAGGTTACGGGCTGCATATCTTTCGCGGGCAGATCCAGGTGATTTTCTAAACGGCGGCGTGTGTCGCGGCTCCTGGCCGAGATGCGAGGGGCAGACCAGATATCACAACAACGACCTCGCTGATGCGTGATGCCAGGGCCGGGTCAGGATTCGATGGATTTCTCGTCGCCCCACATGAGCTTACTGCGCAGGATGCGGAAGTGCGAGTAGTTGGGCGGTTGGAGCAGGGGGACGGTTTTCTCCGCCCGGCGTACGCTCAGGGGCAGTTGGCAGCCCTGAAAGGCGAGGTTCCCGTCCACTGAGATGACGGGGGGCTTGCCCTTGGGGGAGCAGCTGATGCAGAGCTGCGACTTCGAGGGGAAGATCATGCTGCGGTTGGTCAGGGTGTGCGCGCAGATGGGGGTCATCCCGATGACATTGGAGTGCGGGTGGATAATCGGTCCCCCGGCGGAAAGGTTGTAGGCGGTCGAGCCGGTCGAGGTGCAGAAGATCAGGCCGTCGGCCCAGTAGTCGGTGACCAGCTCGCCATCGCAGCTGACGCGCAGTCCGATCAACCGCTGGATGTCAGTGCTTTTCAGGACGACATCGTTAAACGCGTAGGCGACTTCGCCACCGGCGGATGTGCACTCGAGGATCGAGCGTTCCTCAATGATGTACTCGCCTTCGAGGATGCGCTTGAACTGCCACTGCGCCTCCTCCACGGAGAAGGTGGCCAGAAAGCCGAGCTTACCCTGATTGATCCCGAAGACCGGCACCTGGTGGGTCATCGACTCGGGCACGGCGGAGAGCAGGGTGCCGTCCCCTCCGAGTACGCAGCAGGCATCGACGCCCTTGAGGAAGTCCTTCTCCAGCGGGTGGCTGGTGGTCAGTCGGCTCTCGACACCTGCGTCCGCACAGAGTGAGGCGAGCATGTCTCCCAGCTTGTGCGCGCCCTCTTTTTGCGCGTTAACGACCAGAGCGATTTTCGAGATGGGCTTCATCGGACGTGAGTGAGGGGAGAGCCTAGGCTTCGGCCCGGCGCAGACCAAGCAAAAACTCCCGGTTGCCGTCGCCGCCGGTGACGGGGCAATCCATCTCGCCGACGACGTGCGCGCCGGGGAGGTTGCCCTCGGCGAAGAGCCGGACGGTGGAGAGGGTGCGTTGGCGTACCGCGTCGTCGCGGATGATGCCCTTCGTGCGGCGGGTTTCCTCCGGCCCGGCCTCGAACTGGGGCTTCACGAGCGCGATGAGCAGCCCACCTGGCGTGAGCGCCGGCCAGACGGCAGGCAGGACCTGGGTGAGCGAGATAAAGGAGAGGTCCATCGTGATCAGCCCATAGGAGGGGTGGGGCAGGATGGAGGGGTCGAGGTGGCGGGCGTTGATGCCCTCCAGATTTGTCACGCGCGGGTCCTCCAGCAGGCTGGGGTGGAGCTGTCCGTGGCCGACGTCGATACAGGTAGCGCTGGTCGCGCCCATTTGCAGGGCGCAGTCGGTGAAGCCGCCGGTGGAGGCCCCCACGTCCAGCAGGTGGACGCCGGAAATATCTTCGGGGAACCGCTCCAGGTAGGCGGCGAGCTTGTCGCCCCCCCGGCTGACGAAGCGGGGCGGGTTCTCAACCACGAGGGCGGTGTCCGGGGGCAGGAAGCGTCCCGGTTTGGTCACGGGCTCGCCGCCGGAGAGGCTTACCCGGCCCTCCAGGATGAGGCGGCGCGCCTGGCTGCGGCTGGCAGCCTGCCCGGCACGTACGAGGAGGTCGTCGGCGCGTGTTTTTTCCATTTTAACAGTTGGTTGAGAGCATCTTCCAAAAACACGGAACGGCCTGGATGCCGAGTCAAATTGCGGGATGCGGTGGATTTTTTACGTTGACAGGGGTGGCGAAGTGGGGTGATGTGGGTCGAAGTGGAACGGATATCCTCTCTCTTCTCTCCATGAATCTTTTCGAACAGGGCCTTTATGCCGGTGAATTTCGGCACAATCTGGACGCCAAAAAGCGTCTGACGGTCCCGTCGAAGTGGCGATTCGATGGGGACGAGAAGGCTCTGTACCTCGCTTTCCGCAACCCCTGTGGCTGCGTGACCGTTTACCCGCCCGCGATGGTGGAGCAGCTCAAGGCTAAGCTCTCGTCGCTGAAGCTGGGTGACCAGAAGGCCCAACGGGCGGTCATGAAGCTGTTCAGCGGCGCGGACCAGTTCACCATCGACAAGAATGGCCGAGTCAACCTGAGCGAGCGTCTGTATCAGCAGACTGGTATCAGCAAGGAGGTCGTGCTGGTCGGTGGCGTTGACAAATTTCATCTGTGGGAGCCTGAGCGCTACGAGGCCTACATTTCGGCCGAGGACGACGAGGGCGACCTCAGCGACGTTCTTAACGAACTCGGACTCTAACTTCTTCTTTTTTCATCTTTTTTAACCGAACACCTAACATGAGAATCAGCCAGGAACTCTATAATGCCGGTATCCTGGGGCATCAGGAAACCCGCAAGCCGACCACCTTCCGGGTGGTCGCCGATCACGCTCCGCGATTTGGCGAGGGCGGTCCTCTGTTCGAGGCCTTTCAGCGCCGCGAGCAGTCTACCAAGGTCAACGCTCGCGGATGGAGAGCTCTCTCCCATGTGCTGCGCCTTCGCTAGGCAGGCACCGGAAGCCCTCTTAAATAGGATGGCCGGCCATCTGCCTGTGATGCTGCGAGAGGTCCTCGACCTGCTTGCTCCGCAGCGGGGCGGCCACTTTCTGGACGGGACCTTCGGCGGCGGCGGCCACAGCCGCGCCATTCTGGAGGCCAGCCCGGAGGTAAAGCTCACCGCGCTCGATCGCGACCCTGACGCCGCCCTCCGCGCCCAGCACCTGGGCGAGGAATTTGGCAACCGTTTCAATTTCTACCACCTGGAATTTTCTCAACTACAAACACTGACTGAACACGATTACGCCGGGGCTCTTTTCGACCTCGGCGTATCCTCTTTCCAGCTCGACGAGGCCGCCCGCGGTTTCTCGTTCGGCAAGCCCGCCCCCACCGACATGCGTATGGACCCCAGCACCGGCATCAGCGCCGCCGACTTCCTCGAGACTGCTCCCGAGGCTGAGTTGGCGCATGCGGTGCGTGATCTGGGTGAGGAGAAAGCCTGGCGCCGGGTGTGCCGGGCCATTATCGAGGCGCGCGGCACCGGTAAGCTCGCCCGGACTGATGCGCTGGCCACTCTGGTGGCCTCGGCCATCCCGCAGCGCGGCGGCAAGCCCTCGCGTATCCACCCGGCGACGCGGACCTTTCAGGGCATCCGGATGGCCGTCAACGACGAGCTCGGTGTGCTTGAGCGCATGCTTCCGGCTGCTTTCGAGCGCCTGGCCCCCGGCGGTGTGCTGGCCATTATCACTTTTCACTCGCTCGAAGACCGCCCCGTGAAGCGCTTTTTCAACCATCTGGCGGGCCGTCCTGAGCACGCCGGTGACTCCCGCCCGCAGGACGAGCGGACCAAGCTCGCTGAGCTGCTGACCCGCCGCCCGCTCACTCCGAGCGAAGACGAACTGACCGCCAACCCCCGGAGCCGTTCGGCCAAGGTACGCGCTGTGCGCAAGCTGCCCGCCGTCGGAGAACTTCAACCAGCCTGAGCCATGCATTATTTTAAAGATCTTAATTCCTACCGTTGGCTTTCGATCGGCCTGTGCCTGATGATCCTGCTCGTCGCCGTGGGCGGCTCGCTCGGGATCGTGTGGATGCGTACCCAGATCACCGGCACCGCCAAGCATGTGGCCCAGATGGAGCGCGACCTGCGCGCCCTCGATAACGACAACGCCACGCTGTCGGCGCGCATGGCCCGCGCCCACAACCCGGAGTTTCTCATCACTCATATGCCCGCCGGTCTGCGCCCGACCAGCGGTAACCAGATCGTCTGGATTCAGGCCAGTGCCCAGCCTTCCTATCTCGCGCAGGCGCGCCAGAGCGCTCCTGCAGAAGTCGCTGCCAGCGGCTCCTCCTCCGTTTCTTTCGACCTCGCCCTCCTTAACCAGCCTCGGGATCCGCAGCCCTGATGAATCGCTCCTTCGTCTCCAGCTTCCGCTTTATCCTGATCGTCGTTGGCATCGTCGCTTGTTTTGCCGTCGTCTTCAGTCGACTGTTTTACCTGCAGGTGATTGACCAGGATAAGCTGAGCCGGATCGTTGAGAGCAACCGCAAGACCTTTCAGGTCATCAGTGCCCGCCGTGGTGACATCGTAGACGCGCGTGGCGAGCTGCTGGCTACCACCCACGAGGTGTACCAGGTCGGCGTGGACCCGCACGCGATCAAGGAGGAAGACTACGAGAAGATTTCCGCTCTGGCCTCCATCCTGCGTGTGCCGGAGAGCGAGATCCGTGAGAAGTTCGATACGCGGATGCGTGAGGTCAACGGCCCGCACGGCCCTGAGCTGCGCGACATCCACTGGCACAAGCTGGCGGACAACATCAGCCGCGATGCGCTCATGCGTATCCGCGAGCTGGACATGAAGGCCGTTTACGGGAACCCGCAGTATCGCCGGGTTTACCCCTCGACCTCGCTGGCTGCGCACACCGTAGGCTTTATTAATAAAGAAGGCACCGCCGTGACCGGAGTGGAGCAGTGGCTCGACTTTTACCTGCGCGGGCAGGACGGATGGCGCGAAGCCGAGCGTGACGGTCGCCGCCGCGAGCTGGTGCAGTTCCAGACACGCGAAGTGCAGCCGCGCTCGGGTCTGAATGTCGAGCTGACCCTCGACATGGTCATTCAGCACTTTGCCGAAGAGCAGCTCAACGAACTGGTCAAGCAGTACAAGCCCAAGGGGGCGACGATCATCGTGAGTGAGCCGACCACCGGCTACATCCTCGCGCTGGCCAACTATCCGACCTACAACCCGAATGTCTTCTGGAAGTCTCCCACCGAGGCTCTCCGTAATCGTGCCCTGACCGATGTTTACGAGCCGGGCAGCACCTTTAAGATCGTGGCCGCCGCGGCTACTCTGGAAGAGCGTCTTATCCGCCCCGAAGACGAGCTCGACTGTGGTCTGAGTTCGGTCGAGTACAAGGGCCGCGAGGTGCGCCTGCCGCGTGACGACCACCATCTGGGTAAAATCTCGATGGAGCAGGTCGTGGTTAAGTCCAGCAACCGCGGTGCCGCGCTGCTGGGTATGCGCCTGGGTGACGACCGTCTTTACAAATACGCCCGTGCCTTTGGTTACGGTGAAAAGACCGACCTCGGTCTGAACGGGGAGACACGCGGCCTGTTGGCTGAGCCTGCCCGCTGGGACGGCTTGACGATCAGCCGCCTGCCGATGGGCCACGCTGTGGGCGCGACACCGATGCAGGTACACATGGCCATGGCCACTGTGGCTAACAGCGGAGTGCTGATGAAGCCCCAGGTCGTGCGCCGTCTCTTTGACGAGCATGGCGAGACTGCCGTGAATTTCGATCCGGTCGCCCGCCGCCGCGTGGTCTCATCCGATACGGCACGCACCGTGGCCGGTATGCTGGCAAAAGTCTGTACCCCCGATGGCACCGCACGGCGGGCTGCCGTCCCCGGCTATGAGGCCGCAGGTAAGACGGGTACGACGCAAAAAATCGTGAACGGGCGCTACTCCAGCCGCCATCACGTAGGTTCTTTCAGCGGGTTTTTCCCGGCTTCTTCTCCGGCTCTGGTCATCACCGTCGTGGTGGATGACGCTCAGCTCGACGGCATTGGTTATGGCGGCGTTGTCGCTGCCCCGGCTTTTAGCGAGTTGGCGAAGAAGTGTGCGGCTTACCTCGGCATCCCGCCGAGCGAGGACAAACCCATGCTGGCGCTTTCAGAAAGGTAATTGGAGAAATGGCACTGCCGGGAATGGAACTGCTACTGGGGGGGCTGCGCAGCGGGCGCAGGCCTTTCGTATGCTCTTTTGGGATGGCCGGAGGCGGCTCATCAACGACGGGACCTCAGTGGCCCACGCTTGATGAGCTCGTCAAGGACCTGCCCGTCGTGGATGCCCGCGGCGAAGGCAAGGCCGCCGTGCGTGCCCTCGTTACCGATAGTCGCCGTGTAGCTCCCGGTTCCCTCTTTTTTGCCCAGGGCGGTCTGCGCACCGACGGTAACCTTTACATCGAGGAGGCTATCGACCGCGGTGCGGTGGGGATCATCTCCGAGAGCCCGGCCGAGTCCATCCGGCAGGTGCCGTACCTGCAGGTGAAGGACTGCCGCGCGACGCTGGCCGAAGTCGCCCGTCGCTACTACGGACGCCCTGATGACGAGCTGAAGCTCTTTGGTATCACCGGGACCAACGGCAAGACCACGGTCGCCTTTCTCGCCCAGCATCTGCTGGCCGACGAACCCGATACCGTCGGGCTGATCGGTACCGTCCACTACGACCTGGGCAAGCGCACGCTGCCCTCGTATAAGACGACGCCCGAGTCGGTTGATATTTACTCCATGCTCAACCAGATGGTGAGCGAGGGCTGCAAACAGGCGGTGCTTGAGGTCAGCTCACACGCCATCCAGCAGCAGCGTGTGGACGGTGTGCGTTTCCCGGTGGCGGCGTTCCTGAACCTGACCCAGGACCACATCGATTACCACCGCAACATGGAGGCCTACTTTGAGGCCAAGACCCGCCTCTTTACCGGTGCGCTTGGCTCTGTGCCTGAAACGGTGCTGATCAACATCGACGACCCCTACGGTCGTCGCCTCGTGGGCATGATCCCCGAGGGCGTGCGTATCATCACCTTTGGGGTCTGTGCAGACGCCGACCTGCGCGCCGAGCACGTCAAGCTCGGGGCCGACGGCAGCACCTTTGACCTCGTATGGCCCGAAGGGCGCGTGGAAATCAAGACGCCCTTGCTGGGACACTTCAATGTCGCCAATACCGTGGCCGCCATTGGCCTGGCCTATGCTCACGGTAAGTCTCCCGCCGATCTGGTGCGGCGTATCGCTGCCTTTGGCGGAGTCCCCGGCCGTATGGAAAAGGTCGAGGCCGGACAGCCCTTTCAGGTGCTGGTGGACTATGCCCACACCGACGATGCTCTCTCCAATGCCCTGACCATGCTCCGCGAGATTACGCCCGGCAAGCTGCTGGTCGTCTTCGGCTGCGGCGGTGATCGCGACCGTACCAAGCGCCCCAAGATGACGCACGCGGTGCAGAACTTTGCCGACTACGCATGGGCTACGGCCGACAACCCCCGCAAGGAGGATCTGGGTCAGATCTTCGAGGATATGCAGGGTGGGGTCAGCGTGCCGGAGCGCATCAGCTTCGTCGAGGACCGCCGCCACGCGATCTCGTTGGCCATGGAGCAGGCCGGTCCCGGTGATTGCCTGCTGATCGCAGGTAAGGGCCACGAGACCTATCAGGAATTTGCCGACACGGTTATCCCCTTTGACGACCGTCAGGTCGCCCGTGAGTTGATCAATCTGAAGAACCTCAACGCGGATGCCTGATTTCATGCCTGACAATCTCGCAGAATGGACCGGTGGCTCGTGGGCCGGCGACCGTGCCCCGGCGTCGGTCAAGGGCTTTACGCAGGACTCCCGTCGTATCCGCAAGGGGGATATGTTTGTCGCGCTCGAAACTTCTGCCCGCGACGGTCACAGCTTTTTACCTGCCGCCCGTGAGGGTGGGGCAGATGCCGCTCTCGTGCGGCATCAAGTCTCTGAGGAGCTGCCTCAGCTCGTCGTGCCCGATACGCTGGAGGCGTTTCAGAAAATCGCGGCCAGCCACCGTGCGAACTACACCGGGCGCGTTATCGGTGTGACCGGTAGCTGCGGCAAGACCTCGACCAAGGACCTGCTGGGGCTGCTGCTGGGTGAGCGTACCCTGCGCACCGAGGGCAACCTGAATAACTTTCTCGGCGTCCCGCTGACCCTGACCCGGCTCGATGAGCGTGAGCATGACTTTGCCGTGGTCGAGGCGGGCATCAACGAGCCCGGCGAGATGGACACGCTCGCGTCTATGATCGATCCAGACCTCGCGCTTGTGACATGCGTTGCCCCCGCCCATCTGGAGCGCCTCGGTACGGTCGAGGGCGTAGCCCGCGAAAAGGCACGTCTGGGAGCTGCGGCTGCCAAAGTTATCTTTCCCGGCACCTGCTGGCAGTACGCACCCTTCCGCGATCTGGGTGCCCGTGCGCTGGTGGTGACGGACGACCAGAGCCTGGCCCGGACTTTGCCTGACGAACAGTGCGTGGTTATACGTCCAGGCAATGTGGATGTGGGAGGCTGCCGGCTCGAATTGGAGTCGGCGGCCATCCCGGCGATTTCCTGCGAGCTGCCGTTTAACTCGCCGGGCATGGTCAGCAACGCCGCGCTTGCCATCACCGCTGCGCTGCTTTGCGGCGTCTCTCCCGAGACGGTGCGTACGCGCCTGGCCCGCTGGAAGGCCTCACCCCAGCGGGGTGAGTGGCTCCAGCACGGAGAGCAGCGCTTTTTCGTGGACAGCTACAATGCCAACCCTGCCTCGATGGCCGAGGCCATGGCCGCCTTTGCCGTTGCCGCTCCGTCTGAGCTGCCGCGCCTGTACGTGCTTGGCGGGATGAAGGAGCTGGGCGTGGACAGCTACCGCTTTCATATCAAGACGGCAGAGCAGCTCAAGCTGCGCGAGCAGGACCGGGCAGTGGTGATCGGCAGCGAGGCCGATGGCTATCGCGATGGCCTGCTCAAGGCCGGTAATCGGGCGAGCCAGATCAAGCTCTTCACGGAAACCGCAGCGGCGAAGCCCGAGGTGTCCGCGTTTGTGGGGGCGATCATGCTCAAGGGCAGCCGTGCCTATGCGCTGGAGACTTTGCTGCCGGTCGTCGTAAAGGGAGGGGCCGAGCGATGCTGACGTATCTGGCTGATCTCAGTGAATACTTTGGCCCGCTGCGGCTATTTCGCTTCTTGACGTTCCGGGCCTCCATGGGGGCGGCAACCGCCGTTGTGGTCGGCTTTATCGCTGCGCCGTGGATTTTTGCGCGCCTGCGCCAGCTCAAGCTATCCCAGACCCTGCGCAACAAGGACGAGGTGGGCAAGCTGGCCGACCTGCACGCCGGGAAGAAAGACACCCCGACCATGGGCGGGCTGGTCATCTTTGTCTCGGTCTTTACCGCGACACTGCTGTGGGCTGAGCCTAATATGTACGTCATCGTGACGATGCTGGTCTACGCCGGGCTGACCGGTCTGGGCTTCCTCGATGATTACCTGAAGGTGAGCAAGAAAAACTCCAAGGGCCTCTCCAGCCGCTGGAAACTGGCCGGTCAGGGCGTGCTCGCGTTGGTCGCACTGGGCTTACTCCTGGCGGACCCGGATACGCACCTGAAGATGTCCCAGCTGTGGGTGCCCTTCCTGAAGTCAGCACTCATCGCGGAGATGCCGATCTGGTTCGCGTTTATCTTTTTCTTCTTCGTCATGGCGGGCTCCAGTAACGCCATCAACCTGACCGACGGCGTGGACGGGCTGGCAATTGGCTGTACGGTGACCGCTACACTCGTCTACGGTCTGATGGCCTACGCTGCGGGTAACGTCATCATCTCCGACTATCTGCTGATCAGCTATGTGCCCGGCTCCGGTGAGCTGGCCGTGATATGCTCGGCTCTGGTCGGGGCGAGCCTGGTCTTTTTGTGGTTCAACAGCCACCCGGCCTCCGTCTTTATGGGGGACACCGGCTCGCTCGCACTCGGGGGTATCCTCGGGACGATCGCTTTTATTATCCACCAGCCCTTCACCTTGCTGATCGTGGGCGGGATCTTCGTGGCCGAGGCCGCCTCTGTCATTCTGCAGATCGGATCCTTCAAGCTCCGGGGTAAGCGCATCTTTCGCATGGCCCCGCTGCATCATCATTTCGAGCTCCTCGGCTGGCATGAAAACAAAGTCGTGATACGTTTCTGGATTATCTCCCTGATGTGCGCCTTTGCCGGACTGGCCACGCTTAAGCTGCGCTAAACTTATTTACCGATGGAAACCCCCGATCTACTCAAGCCCTTACTCGACCGACCCGCTGCCATATTCGGCGCGGGGGTCAGCGGCGCGGCCGCCGGGGACTTGCTGCGCTCGCAGGGGTGGCTGTACGAGGTGTTCGACGAGCGCGGCGGGCAGTATGCGCATCGAAAGTTCGGCGCGAAGGAGGCTGCCCGGCATGGGCTCGTCGTCCACAGCCCCGGTTTCCCGCCCTCGCATCCGTGGTTTGAGGCTGCCCGCAAGGCCGGTTGCCTGGTACTCGGTGAGCTGGACTTTGCCTCGTTGTTCTGGGGGGGCGGTTGTATCGCCGTGACCGGTACCAATGGTAAGACCACGGTGACGGAGTTTCTCGCCTACGCTTTCAAGCGCGCCGGAAACAAGGCCGTGGCAGTGGGTAACATCGGCTACCCGATGTCGCGACTCTTTGAGCTGAGCAACCACGAGGGCGCGCTCGCGGTATGCGAAGTCAGCTCCTACCAGTCCGAGTGCCTGAAGTATTTCCGTCCGCAGTCGCTTATCTGGACGAATTTTGAGGAGGACCATCTCGACCGCTACACCTCGATGGAGGAGTATTTCGAGGCCAAGTGGCGACTGGTTGACCAGTTGGCCCGCCCGAGCCTCGTTGTGGGTGAGTCCGTTGTCCGCTGGGCCGAGAAGTTCGGCAAGACCTTGCCGTCCTTCACCCGCGTCGTTCGCCGTGAGGACAAACTGGGCGGCCCGCCTGCCACCTCGCCCTTCCAGAGCTACCCGCAGCAGGAGAATTACCGGCTCGTGCGGGCTTTCTGGGAAAAAGAGGGCATGAACCTCAACGCGCTGGAGGCCTCGGCCAGCCAGTTCCGGCTGCCCCGGCACCGGCTGCAGCTCGTGTCAGAATGGGGTGGGGTGGAGTACTGGAACGACTCCAAGGCGACCAACTACGCCTCTGCCCTGGCTGCTCTGAAGACTTTTAAGGACCCGGTGTGCTGGATCGGTGGTGGAAAATCGAAGGGGGGCGACCTCCAGGCGTTTGCCCAGGCCGTTGCCGGGCAGATCGACTCAGCTATTTTGATCGGTGAGACCGCACCGGCTCTGGCGGAACAGATGGCCGCCGCCAAAGTCCCTTGTCAGGTCTGTAAGACCCTGCCCGAAGCCGTTGCCGCGACCCGTAATCGGGTAAAGACCCCGGGTGTGGTCCTGCTCAGCCCCGGATTTTCGAGTTTGGACATGTTTGAGAACTACACTCAGCGTGGTTTTGCCTTTGAGCAGGCGGTTTTGAGTTTGAAGAAACAAATGGCCACTGATACGAACAGCGCATGCGCAAAAACTGGAGAAAAGTCGTCATGAAAATCAGTCAGATATTCCTCTGCGTGATCGGTCTGCACCTGGCCGTTATCGCATTCCTCTTTGCAACCCCCGGCTGTAATAGCGGCCCCGAACCCGAAACCACCGGTTCGGAGGGTGTTGTCGGCCCGCCTGAGGAGACCGTTGTCTCCGAGGCGAACGAGAACTACCGCCAGGAGCAATACACCGTGGGCGGCACTCCCATCAAATCGGAATCCACCACTCAGGTCACCCGTCCGCGCTATGAGCCGACGCGCCCGAGCTGGAATCTGAACCAGCAGCAGCCCGCCGAAGTGATCGAGGGGACCGAGGAGGTCGCCGTGCTTGAGCCGGTCGACGCGTCCGGTGCGCCTGCGACCGCAGCTTCTTCGACCTATATCGTGAAGAAGGGTGACAACCTCACCACCATCGCGCGTGCCAACGACCTGACCCTCTCCGAGCTGATGGATGCCAACGGCCTGAACCGCAAATCCGTCCTCCAGGTGGGCCAGGTACTGGTCATCCCGGGATCGAGTGCGGCGTCTTTCGAGCCTCCGATGAACGACCTCAGTGGCGGGGCAGCCGCTTCGGCTGATGTCGCGGCCAAGACCTACAAGGTTAAGCCCGGTGACAATCTCTCCACGCTGGCCAAGCGTAACGGCACCACGGTCAACGCCATCAAGAGCGCCAACAACCTGAGCTCGAACACGATCTATGTGGGGCAGGAGCTCCTGATCCCCGCCGGTGGCGCGAGCTACTCGGCTCCTTCTGCTTCCTCCAGCTCGGCTTCCGTGCCCGAGGGTAGCTACCTGGTGAAAAAGGGTGATACGCTGGGCGCCATCGCCAAGCGCTACGACGTGAAGGTCTCGGCCCTGATGACCGCCAACGGTATCAGCGACCCGCGCAGCCTGCGTGCCGGCCAGACCCTGGTCATCCCCGGTGTCGGCGGTAACCCGGCCCCGAGCGCTCCGGCTCCCACGCCCGCACCGCGTGCACCATCTTCTCCGGCGGCCGCTGTTCCGGCCCCCGCCCCGGCTCCTCAAGTCGCTCCCTCGCAGCCTGCTGTGATCGAGGAGTACAATGCGGATGCCCTCCTGTTGGAAAACCTCGATGACATCCCTGCCGCCGAGGTCCAGAGCACGAATTAAGAACCCCCTTTGAATTACGGATCTGAAACCGCGAGCGACAAATATCCGAGTGGTGAGCGCCGGCAGTGTGCTGACGCTCTGCGTGGCAGTGCTCACTTTTCTCGGGCTGGTGGTACTCTCCAGCGCCGGCAAGTCGCTCAGCTCTAATCCGTACTTCTACTTCCAACGGCAAAGTCTCTGGCTGGCTCTTGCGCTGCTGGCCGGGATTTTTACCGCATTTCTGAACCTGGATACCGTCCGCAAGGGGACATGGGTCTTCGTCGGGGCGGTGCTGCTCCTGCTGGTGGCGGTATTGGTGCCGGGCATCGGTGTAAAAGTGAACGGTGCGAGCCGCTGGCTGGATCTGGGCATGATGCGCCTGCAGGTCTCGGACCTGGGTAAGCTGGCCCTGATCTTCGGGATGGCGCACTTCCTGGCGCAGAACCAGCGGCGGATACAGAGCTTCTGGTGGGGATTTGTCCTGCCATGTACCGGCTTGGGGCTGCTCTGCGGGCTGATCATGCTGGAGCCGGACTTTGGGACGACGGCGCTGTGTGGCATCGTCGGCCTGTGTATGCTCTTCGTCGCCGGGACGCGTCTGCTTTTCCTGATCCCCAGTGGTCTGATGGCGCTCATGCTCTTTGGCGTGGCCGTCTATCTGGACCCGATCCGGCTGCGCCGCGTGACGTCGTTTCTCGATGTGGAGGCGAACAAGTCCGACAGCGCCTACCAGCTCTGGCAGGGGATCCTGGCTTTCGGAGCGGGGGGGGTGGACGGTGTCGGCCTCGGTAATGGCCGCCAGCAACTTTCCTATCTGCCCGAGTCGCACACGGACTTTGTGTTTCCCGTGATCGGCGAGGAGCTGGGCTTTATCACCACAGCAACCGTGGTGGCCTTGTTCCTGACGGTCTTTCTGTGCGGAGTGTGGAGCCTGCGCCGTGCGCCGAATATGTACCAGTTCCTGCTGGTGTGTGGAGCCCTGTGGTTCCTGACTTTTCAGGCCCTCATCAATATGGGGGTCGTGACCGGCCTGCTTCCGACGAAGGGCATGTCCCTGCCCTTTATCAGCTACGGGGGTTCTAACCTCGTGGTGATGTTCATCCTGGTCGGGCTGATTTTAAACTGTTTCCGTCACTGGCAAAAACCGGCCCTGAAGCGGCCACGACATCTATGAGCCTGTTCCTGATCTCATGTGGCGGAACGGGCGGGCATCTTGCACCGGGGATCGCGTTAGCCGAAGGGCTGAGTGAGGCCGGGCACGAATGCTGTCTGATTATCAGCAAAAAGGACGTGGATTCGCGGCTGGTGAACAGCTACCCGAACCTGAACTTCGTGCGCTCGCCGGGTTGCGGCATGTCCTGGAAGCCGCTCGGCTTCCTGCGTTTCCAGTGGGAGCAGACTCGCGCGTTCCTTTTCGCCCTGCGCCTGATCCGTAAGCATAAACCGGCGGCCATCGTGGGTTTCGGGGGCTTTCTCAGCGTGGGCTTGGTGCTGGCAGGTTTTCTCCTCGGCTATCCGATCGTCCTGCACGAGGCCAATCGCCGGGCCGGGCGCGCCATCCGCATGCTCAGTGGCATGGCCCAACGTATTTACCTGCCAGAGGGGACCCAACTCAAGAGCCTGCCGCCGCAGACCGTCCGCCACTCGGGCTACCCGGTGCGCCGGGAGATCCGCCGCCTGCCGCAGGATGTGGCCCGGCAGAAGCTCGGCATCCAGGTCTCCGGTAAGCTGCTCCTCGTCTTTGGGGGCAGCCAGGGCGCTGTCGCTCTGAATAAATGGGTGACGGAAAACTTCGAGCGCCTCGCCCAGGAAAATATCAGCGTCTACTGCCTGACCGGTCTTCGTAATGGCTCGCAGGGGACGGTGGAGCACAAGCTCGAAGACGGGCAGGTGGCCCGCTGCTATTTCGTACCCTTCTGCGACCGCATGGCGGAGGTGCTTAGCGCGGCTGACCTCGTCGTTTCCAGAGCGGGGGCGGGGAGTATCGCAGAGTTTATCCGCTGCCATGTGCCCTCGATTATCGTCCCCTTTCCCTATGCCGCGGACGACCACCAGCGCGCCAACGCCCATTTCTTCGAACAGCAGGGCGGGACGATCGTCGTCGAGCAGCAGGACATCAGCCGCCTGACGGACGAGGTCGTCGATACGATTTTCAACGACTGGCTGCTGAACAAAATTCGCGATAATCTGGCGCGTCTTGACCGCATTAACCCCATCGAGCTGATGGTCAGCGATCTTGAGAGTGTCGCAGCTCAGCACAAGCACGCATGATGACGGCACCCGAACAACCGCATACGGCACTCCCCGAGGAGGTGTTCCTGCTGGGTATCGGTGGCATGGGCATGGCCCCGCTGGCGATCTGTCTGGCGCAGGCCGGCTGTCGGGTGCGCGGTTGGGATGATAATCTGAAGGCCCCGGTGCGCGAACTGTTGGAGGCGCACGGTATCGAAATTTCCAATACGCCCGCTCCGGGCTCGAAGCCGTTGATCGTGCGCTCCAGCGCGGTTGACCTGGCGCACCCGCTGTTGGCGCAATCCGTCGCAGAAGGGAAGGCAACATGCCTGCGCCGTGGCGAGCTTCTGGCCCGGCTGGCTGCGGGTAAGAAGCTGGTCGCGATCGCTGGTAGCCACGGCAAGACCACGACGACTGGTATGCTGATCGATATGCTGCGCAGCGTGGGGTTCGACTTTAGCTATGTGCTGGGCGGACTGTTTAATGGCGGCGGGACGCTGTCGCCTGCCCACTACTCGGCCAGCTCACCCTGGCTGGTGGCCGAGGTGGATGAGAGCGACGGGACGATTGAGGGCTTTGACCCAGCCGTCACCGTGGTTGTCAATCTCGACTGGGACCACGCGGATCGCTACCGCACCGAGGCCGACCTGCGGGCGGCCTTCGCACGACTTTTTGCCCGTACGAGTGAGCGGGTGCTGCTCCCCGAGGCGTTTCCCTTCGACGAGGAGATCAAGGCCGAGGTGATCCGCTTTGAGGCGCCCGGTATCAACTTCAATCTCGATAACGCCAACGCCGCGCTGCAGGCGTGCCGGCTGATCGCCGGGACCGTCCCGGAAAATCCGCTGTCGAGCTTTCCCGGCATTTGCCGCCGGCAGGATGTGATTCACCGCGAGGGAACCCTGCAGGTGATCGCCGACTATGCGCATCACCCCACCGAGATTCGCGCTCTGCTCAGCATGATGCGCTGCGAATCCGAGGGGCCGGTCTGGGTCGTTTTCCAGCCACACCGCTATAGCCGCACGCGACAGTTTGCTCGGGATTTTGCCCAGGTGCTCGATACTGCTGATCGCGCGTGGGTGCTGCCGGTCTATGCCGCCAGTGAGCCGCTCGATCAAGGCGGGACAGAGGAGCGAATCTTTCAGGAAGCCGGTTCCGCCAAGCTGGAGGCTGTCGCCCCCGGCGACCTCAACGGTGTGCTCGACCGCGCCATGGCCGAGGAAATGCCCGGCACGCTGCTCTTTGTTGGGGCGGGTGATATTGACCGGATGGCAGCGCGCTTTGTCCGCGATCGCCAGCTTTCCCTGCGCTGGAAGGAGGGCCTGTCAACCGAGGCCGTGATCCGGCTGGGCGAGCCCCTCGACCGCAAAACCACGATCCGCATCGGCGGTCCGGCCCGCTTCTATGCCGAGCCGGCTGATGAGGCCGATATGGCTTACCTGCTGCGGGAGGCCCGCGAAGTGGGCTTGCCGGTGCTTCCCCTGGGGCGTGGCTCTAATCTGCTCGTGCCCGACGAGGGATTCGACGGGCTGGCGCTGGGCTTTAAGCAGGCTGCGTGGCAGCGGCTGGAGCTCGACGGCGAGGAGCGTATCCTGGCCGGGGCTGGCGTGCGCCTGAAGCAGCTCTGTAGCTTTGCGGCCAAACACGGACTGGGCGGTTTCGAATTTCTGGAAGGCATCCCCGGCACGGTGGGCGGCTCGCTGCGCATGAACGCCGGAGCCATGGGGGGCTGGATCTTTGATGTGGTCGAGGAGGTCATCTTCGTTGATGCCGCCGGGACGGTACAGGTCTGGCCGCGCGAGCGGTTCCACTTTGGCTACCGCAAGTGCTGCGAAATCGCCGATGGCCTTGCGCTCGGAGCGGTCTTTTCCAGTCAAAAGACGGAGCCGGATACGGCCATTCGCGCGCGGATGGACAGCTATGCGAGCACCCGCAAGGAGAGCCAGCCGCGCGAACCCAGTGCGGGCTGCATCTTTAAAAACCCCGAGGGCGGGCACGCTGGCAAGATCATTGACGAGCTGGGCCTGAAGGGGCTGCGCGAGGGGGCGGCGGAGGTTTCCTCCGTGCATGCGAATTTCATCATCAACACTGGCGGAGCGACTTCGGCGGACGTGGTCGGGCTTATCCGTCGCATCCGCGAGACGGCACGCCGGGAGCGCGGAGTGGAGCTGGAGCCCGAGGTCCTGCTGGCCGGGCAGAAGTGGGAGGAGCTTTTATGAGCACGCGTGCCCACATCAGCGTCCTGTGCGGCGGACCTTCGAGCGAGCGCGAGGTTTCGCTCGTTTCCGGCCGCAGCATTGCCGCCGCGCTGGAAAAACACTTTGACGTGGCCTTGATCGAGTTCGCAGATGCCGCCTTACCTGCCGGGCTGCGTGCCGACAAGACCGTGGTCTTCCCGGCGCTGCACGGGAGCTTCGGCGAGGACGGGCAGATCCAGGCCCTGCTGGAGGCGAGCGGCTTTTCCTACGCCGGTTCCGGTCCAGAGGCCAGCGCCCTGTGCATGGACAAAACCGCGACAAAGGCAGCGGTGAAGGACTCGGGGTTCGCCATCGCCGGTGATGCTATCTTTGACGCTGCTGACGCGCCCACGGCAGAACACCTTGCCCATGAAGTCGGTGAGCACCTCGTGCTGAAGCCTGTGGATCAGGGGAGCAGCGTGGGGCTACACCTGTGCAGGGGATTGACCGAAATCACCCATGCACTGACCGTGCTGACGCCGGGCCGCTGGATGGCTGAGGCCTTTGTCGCCGGCCGCGAGATGACGGTCGGCATCCTTGGTGGTGAGGCGATGGGCATTGTCGAGATCGTTCCCACGGGTGGCGTTTACGACTACGAGCGTAAGTACACGCCGGGCTCGACCGAGTATCTGTTTCCTGCCAAGGTCCCGGAAGAACTCGCCGCCCGCATCCGCGGTTTTGCCGAGAGCGCCTTTGCGGCGTGTGGCTGCCGGGACTTCGGGCGCGTGGACTTTATCCTGACCCCGGAGGGCATCCCGTACTTTTTAGAAATCAACACCATCCCCGGCCTGACGCCGACCAGCCTGCTCCCGAAGAGCGCATCCTGCCGCGGGCTGGACTTCGAGACGCTGGCGCTGCGCATGACTGAGCCGGCGCTGCGACGCGGCAAGCACCCTCAACTCACCTGAGCCATGGCCAAGAAAAAACCAGCCAAGAAAAAAGCTTCCTCCTGGCACAGCATCAAGCAGAGCTCGGCCGGACGCGGCCAGACCAAGGTCGCCCGCAAGCGACGCTGGGCGATCAGCCTGCGCATGACCGGTGCCGTGCTGGCGATCCTCGTCGTACTGTGGGCGATCGGCGGCGGGCTGTACCTGCTCAACACTAAGAGCGACAAGCTCTCCGTGGTCGGTGCGAGTGGGCCACTCCGGAACATCTATTTCCAGACCGACGGCGTGCTGACCCGCGAGTGGTTGATGGAACGGCTCGACCTGCCGGATGATATTGCGCTGGCCGATGTTAATATTGAGGCGATCCGCAGCCAGCTCGCCGAGGAGGGGCAGACCCGCGAAGTTTCCGTGGAGAAGCGCTTCCCCGATGCTCTCATGGTCAGTGTGAAGGAGCGCCGTCCGGTGCAGAAGCTGGTCATCGTCGATGCCTCCGGGCGCAAGGGCCTCTGGCTCGTGGATGCCGAGGGCGTGGTCTACCGCGGCGCGCACTACGCGATCGACCAGCTTGAGCCGCTGCCGTTTCTCGATGTCGCGCAGGTCGCCCGGCAGGGAAACCGCTACGGGCCTGTGCCGGGGGTTGAAACCGTTTGCGAGCTGATGAACCAGGCGCAGATCGGCTACCCGGAGATTTACAGCCAGTGGAGGATTATCTCGCTGCGTGATTTCTCGGGCGACCCCGAGGAGCTGGGCGCGACCATCCGCGTGGTCACCCGCGACAAACACGAGATCATCTTTTCGCCCACGGGTTTCGATGGGCAGCTGGAGCGCCTGCGTAAAATCTATGCCCATCTGGAAGAAAAACAGATCGGCCCGGTGCGACGGATTGACCTGAGCTTTCAGGAGCCCATTATCAAACTCGCCCAGGGGCAGGACCGTACCCGCCGCTACCGCTAACCGATAACGCATGATCCTATGAGCCAGAGCAAAATCGTTGGAGCCGTCGAAATCGGGACCACCCATGTGGTGGCGTTGATCGGAGAGATCGTCAACGGGCGCAGCCTGAACCTGATCGGGATGGCGGAGTGCTCGAGCTCGGGCGTCAAAAAGGGCGAAATCGTGGACTTTCGTGCGGCCAGTAACAGCGTGCACGCTGCCATCATGGGCGCTGAGAAAAGCGCGGGCGTTCAGGTCGAGGCGGTTTATCTTTCGCAGACTGGGGCGCATCTGGAGGGCTTCGGGCACGTGGGCTCGGTCAATGTCTCGGCCTCTGACAACCGTGTGTCTCGCGCCGATGTGCAGCGCGTGATCGAGGATGCCAAGGGCAAGGAAGTGTCTGCCGACCGCGTTTACATTCACCACATTAAGCATGGTTTCCGGCTAGACGGGCAACCGGTGGAGAAACCACTGGGGCAGGTCGGTGAGAAGCTCGAAGTCAGCTACTGGTCCGTCCATGGGGACGAGGCCCGCGTGCGCGACCACATCCACATTATCAATGGCTTTGGGCTGCCGGTGGAGGACATGATCCTCTCCAGTATCGCCACCGCCAGCATGATTGCGACCGCCGAGGAAAAGCGCCGGGGTGCGCTCGTGCTCGACATGGGCGGCGGCACGACGGACTGGGCCGTGTACCGCGAGGGAGTCATCCAGCGCACCGGTGTGGTACCGGTCGGCGGCGACCACCTGACTAACGACCTCACGCTGGGCCTGCGGGTCAACCGCAAGTACGCCGAGAAGCTCAAGAAGCAGTTCGGTAAGGCCTTTGTGGAAAAGGATGACAAGGGCGAAAAGGTCTGGATGGTCGGGGATCAGATGATCGGAGATCGCTACCTTTCGCGTCAGTCACTGGTGCAGATTATGCAGCTGCGACTGGAGGAGGTTTTCCAGATTTTAAAGAAACAGCTGGGCGAGGCCTGCACCGAGGAGTTTCTCCCGTGCGGCGTGGTGCTCAGTGGCGGGGCCTCGGTCCTGCCCGGCCTGCCTGAGCTGGCCGGTAAGGTGCTCGGCCTGCCGGTGCGCATGGGCAGTAACCCGGATTGGGTGCGCGAGGACTTGCGCGGCCCCGGCTACAGCACGGCGCTTGGCCTGATGCACTACGCACTGACGGGCCAGCATCAGGAGGAATTCGTCGCCCCCCCGCCGGAGAAGGGGCTGATGAAAAAGGTGAGCAAACTCTTTTCAATCTAACTGGGAGCAGGCGCGATGGAGAACGAAAATTTCAGCAAGCAGGGTGGGATGTTCAGCGGCGAACTCGAAGGCGAGAACATCCGGATCAAGATCGTCGGCATCGGCGGAGCGGGCACCAACGCGGTGGACCGGCTCCAGCTCGACAGCGGCGGCTCAGTCAAGCTCGCGGCCCTCAATACCGATGCGCAGGCCTTGGCCAGCTCACCGCTTCCCGAAAAGGTCATGATCGGCCGCAATGTCACCCGTGGCCTGAGCACCGGGGGCGAAAGCGAGCTGGGTAAGAAGTCTGCCGAGGCGGACGCCGATGCCATCCGTGGCGTGCTCCGTGGGGTGGACTTGGTTTTTCTGCTCGTCGGTCTGGGCGGTGGCACCGGCAGCGGTGCGGCTCCCGTGGTGGCCAAGCTGGCCGCCGAAGAGGGCGCGCTCGTCATCGCATTTGTCACCCTGCCGTTTACCATCGAGGGAGCCAAGCGTCACGAGCAGGCAGAGGATGCGCTCGGCGACCTGCGCAAGAGCTGCGATGCGGTCATCCCGCTGCCCAACGACCTGCTCATGCAGATGCTCGATGACAACGCGACGGTGCTCGACGCCTTTGCCCAGGCGGATATCTGGATCGATCGCGGCGTGCGCTCGATCTGCACCATGCTGACCCAGACCGGGTTGATCAATCTGGACTTCGCCACCCTCCGCAAGGCTTTCTATAACCAGGGCGGCAAGACGCTCTTTGGGCTCGGCCATGGTGAAGGCGAAAACTGCGTGTCCGCGGCCATCGAAGACCTTAAGGCCTGCCCACTGCTCAACCTGCCCGAGTACGCCCGCAAGGCTGACCGCGTGCTGGTCAACATCGTGGGCGGCACAGACTTGGGCATTCGCCAGGTCAACGAGATCATGGCCGTGGTGAGCGAGCAGTTCGGCAGCCGTGAGAATACGATCCTGGGGGCGGTGATCGACGAGAGCCTCCAGCAGACGGTGGACATTTGTGTGATTGGTACGACCGATGTGGCCGGGAGCCGCTATGTGCGCCAGCCGGTTCGCAAGGCCGCTCCGACGCCTCCGCCCGCTATCGAGGACGAAGAGGAACCGGAAGAGCCCATCATGCGGACGGCCTCCGCCACCCAGACCGTCCACCCGGTCCACAAATCGAAACTCAAGAAGGGGGAGCCCGGCCGCGAAACCGATTGCCAGGAGGAGTTTATGTTTGTCTCCGAGGAGGAGCAGCGGGGCTACTTCGAGAAGACCGAGCGAAACATCTTCGAGGGCGAGGATCTGGACGTGCCGACCTTTATGCGGCGGGGCGTACGGATTGCTGTTTGATGCTATCTTGTGAGCGTTAGCCTCACGTCGGGATAAGTAGCGCTTTTTAGAATGGGTATAAATAAAGCGATTCGCGCCCTTGCCATGAGGCGTGGATGAATCCATATTCGAGGTATACTGTTTTATTCCCATGACACACGAGAAACCCCGAATCGACGACGCACTGGATGTCCTTCGACGTGAGCACTACCGAATCACGGAGCCACGCAAGGCCATGCTGAACGTGCTCGTGCAGGAGTCGAAGCCGCTGTCGGCTGAGCAGGTCCACCAGATGGTCGGGGCCGAAAAGGCCGATCTGGTAACGATTTATCGCAGTCTGGAAGCTTTTGAAAAGGCAGGGATTGTCCAGCGTTTCACCCTGGAGTCCGGTAAGGCTCTCTACGAGCTGGTGGAGGAAAATCACCATCACCACCACATCATTTGCCGTAAGTGCCACCGCGCCGAGAAACTCGATTTCTGTGAGGCGGAAAAACTCGAAGCTTTAGCGAAAAACCTCGGCTACGAAGACGTCCACCACGTACTTGAGCTCTACGGTGTCTGCGAAGACTGCCGCACCAAGGAGTAGGTATCGTAGCTCTTGTGACTTTTCGCCACGCCAGCCTGATCTGGTGGAAAACTCATGCCTCTCGTGTTATATCGGTAACACTGATAGGCACAGCTATGTGGATATAAAAAGCCGCCATGCATGTCGCATGACGGCTTTGACCAAAGAGTGTTCTAGGTTGCCCCGCTACATAGCAGGACTTACCGCGAAGTCCTGCTCAGGTGATACAATGCTCCCCATGCTTCCACTCGAGACGCTACTCCCAGAGTCAGGTGTGGGATAGTGGGCGCTCTCACTTCCGTAGCGCAGGCTGCCGCGAATGATGCCCGCTTGGTCCTTAGCGGTATAATCGGGGTGCTCGATGATGCCGCTCACACGGGTGGGAGTGTCCTGCTCAGTCATCAGTAGTAGCGAGAGCCCATCCATCTGATTGAGCTCATACTCATAGTCACCATCGGCGATGAGTGTCAGTGAGATCTTCTTTTTACGGTTCTCGATTGAGTAGGCGACGATGTGGTGTGTGATGAGATCCTCGTCGATGGCGGTGGAGAAGTAGTTCTTTTGGCCAGCGATTTTGACTGCGGATATGTACTTGTTGATGTTAACCGGCCCGGTCGCCGTCGAGAGCATCCAGCTGGCACCATCGCCATCCTCCGTGAAGTTCGTACGGATCTTCAACTCACCCGTGGGGTTCTCTACGTCGGCGATTTCAGCCAGCAATTCGCAGAAGGCTACGGTGTCGAGTACCTTCGTCTTGGAGAGACCATCTTCGTCCACGTAGATCAGAGTAAGCGAGGCGGTCACTGACTGCTGTGCATAGGCGACCGGAGCGTCCTTTTTCTGGAGCGGATTTGTGCCCAGTACGACCTCCATATAGTCGCTGTAGCCGTCATTGTCGGAGTCAGCCATGTAGGGCTTTAGTTTTAACTCTATCTCCTCTGCGTCAGTCAGACCATCCCCGTCTGTGTCGGCCAGCTTGGGGTCGCTCTTGTATTTGGCTTCTTCACTGTCGAGCAGGCCATCACCGTCCTGGTCACCGTCAAAAACCAATGAAAGACTGGTGTTGCGAGTGAGAGCTACGTCCACGGGGGCACCGGTATCGTAGTAGACCTTGAGGCCCATGTTTTCTTCATCAATGGACGAAAGGGTCGCATAGATGCTGTAGGTGGAACCGGCGGGGAGATAGACGGTGGTGGTCAGGCTGCCTTTGGTGTCCATCATGAGGCCCGCGTCGTAGGCCTTGCCGTCGATATAGAGATTAAATATCTGAGGGATGTCGAGTTTGACGCGGCTGGCCATTTTCGCGGAGATCTTAATGCTGGCCGGAAAAACAGCCGAATCACTCGGGTCGGTTCCCGCTTCAATCTCAGCCCCATCGCTCATTCTGTCCTTGTCGGAGTCGCTCAGGAGGGGATTGGTGCCGTAGGTGTTCGATTCTGCCCAGTTTGAGAGGCCGTCTGAGTCCGAGTCGTACAGATCGTACAAACGCGAGAAAGTGATGTTCTCGACCTCGGTCTCAATATCGGACTTTCTGGAATCAAAAGCGATTTTCGCGTATCGATCCGTGACGGCGAGGCTGGCGCTGACTCCTGCCAAAAAGTTGTCTTCGCTGTCCGGTGAATTGTTGAAAATGATTACGCTTTCGCCATTCTCATAACCGATTCCATATTGGCCCCAGATGTAGTCGTAGCCCTTCTTTTGCGTCTGCGTGTAAAGGATGTACTCTCCGTCGCCATTGAGGATGATATAGGCATTGCTGGTTATTCCGGCGACACGGACCTTTCCCTTATAGAGGCCGAACTCGCTGCTTGGTTCATGCCGCATTCCTGCCAGGGTAAGGCTTTGGGCGTCAAAGACCCCGTAGGATGCCGTCGTGACCAGCCCCATTTTATTGCCCTCGGTCATGAGGGAATATAAAGTGTCTCCGTATATATCTTTTGCTGTTCCGATCCCTTGTTTGTCCCATGTGAGCGTGAAGGAATACGAGACGGTGCCGTCATCAGCGACGAGATAGCCCTTCTTCTCCAGATAGCTTGTCACGGCCTGCAGAGAGTCGCTGTCCAGCTCGCTCAGGTCCTCTGTGCAGAATACCATGGCCGAGGATGAAGATACGGGAGCCATGAGCAGTGAGTAGCCATCGAGCTCAACAGAGTAGATATCCGGCTGGGGGATATTGTCAGAGAGATCTTCAACACCCAAGTAATCCGCGAGATACTCGTATGCGTCATAGACTCTGTTTTTGTCGGAGTCAGCCGTTGTTTCGTCTGTGCCGTAGTACGCTTCGACGTAGTTGCAGAGTCCGTCTGCATCGCTGTCGAAAAAGTTGAGGTTCTGCGTCATGTCCAGGACGACATGCACTCCGTCATCGTCGATGTAGTCGTAGGTGAGTTTGTATCTGCCGGGCGTTAAGTCTGTGTAGACAATCGAGGGCGCCGAGGTGCTGCTCTTTGCGTAGGAGCTGACGCTGGGGATGCGCTCCATGACGACCTCACTTCCACTGCGGAGATACATATAGACATCTCCATCGGGTAAAAGGTACGCCTCACCTCTCACTGATATGGTGCTACCCATGTAGTAGCCCTTCCCCGAGACCGAGTACCTGCCAGCATCACCGTAGTATGGGCTCCAGTTGACTCGCTCAGTATTACTGGTGCTGACCATTGTGTCCTGCTCCAGACTGCTAATGGTGAAGCTGCCGTCATCATTGACCTGGCATCCGACCAAATACTTGTTGTGGGTCTTGAACTTTCCGTAGCCTTCGTCATCTACGTTGAACCTAACCGTTTCAACCCACTGGTCTTCTTCGTCATTATTGGCTAGCCATACCGTTGCCTTGTTTCTGGCGTCCACATAGACGATGAAAAATCCATCTTCGGCGTAATAGCCGTATTTATAGGTCGTTAATTCGTAGTCCCCCCGGTAAATCCCGTGATAGGATTCGGCCTTCAGGCCGAGCGTGCATAAGAACAGGCAGAGTGAGACGAGTATTAATTGCTTCATGGCAAGACGGCGTTTGGGAAGATTATGTTCATGCTGTGATATAGGCGGGTGTCAAATACTTTATTAATATTGTTTTTATTCAAATTAGATATTCTAATTGTAACATTAGCATGTGGGGCATGTCCTTCATGTTAGGGATCAAAGTGGACTGGCCAGCGGCACACGTTACTGCACACACGAATCCGTGTATGTTGCCGGGCAACCGCCTGTGGGATGCGGTTTATTGCCACTGCTTGCGTTAAAGCAGTATCCAGGTGCCGAGGCTGAGGAAGACGGCGAAGCTGAAGATGTCCGTCGAGGCCGTTAGAAAGATGTTACTGGACTGAGCCGGGTCGAATCCGAGCTTGTTTAGCATCAGAGGGATAAAGGCCCCGGCCATGCCCGCAAAGCACATGGCGACCACCATGGCGCTGAAGATGACGACGGAGATCATCGGGTTACCGGTGAAGACGCCGACACTGACCGCGGCGATCATGCCGATGAACAGGCCGTTGATCAGGCCCTTGAACATCTCCCGCATGCACACACGGCGGTCTTCACCGCTGTGGATGTCCCCCAGGGCGATACTGCGGATGAGGATCGCGAGGGTCTGAGCCCCGGTATTACCGCTGAGCCCTGCGACCACGGGCATGCAGGCGGCGAGGATGGCCATCCTGCTGATCTGGTCCTCAAAGGCGTAGACCACGCTGCCTGCCAGCATTGCCGTGACGAGGTTGATCATCAGCCAGGGGCTGCGCCGCTGGATGCTCTGAAAGACCGGGTCGTTCACGGCCTCGTCCCCCCCGGCACCCATGAGCATCTGGATGTCCTCCGTGGCCTCGGACTGGACAATGTCGAGCACGTCATCATGCGTGACCATCCCGACCAGCCGGTTGTTGACGTCGACCACGGGCACAGCGTTGAGGTTGAGCTGGGCCATGGTGCGGGCCACGTCTTCCTGGTCCATATCGACGGAGCAGATGCCCTGCAGGTCGCTGTTCATGATGTCACGCAGGTAGTCCAGCGGGCCATGCATGACCAGGTCGCGCATGGAGACGACACCGAGCAGGCGGTTCTCCTCATCGACCACGTAAACGTAAAAGATATGCTCCAGCTCGTCATTGAGGCGCTGGATGTGCCGGACGGTCTGGATGACGGTCATGCTCGGGCGGGCCGTGGCGACCTCGGTCGTCATGATACCACCGGCAGTATCGGGCTCGTAGGCGATGAGCTCGCGCATGGTAGCGGCTGTCTCGTCGTCCACCTTGCCCAGGAGGCGCTCGCGGTCGGCGTCCTCCATCTCGTTCATGATGTCGGCGCTGTCGTCGGGGTCGAGTTCCTCCAGGATCTTGACCGCGCGCTTTTCGCGCATGGCCTCGACGACATCGGCGGCATCCTCGGCGTCCATCTCCGATAGAATGTCCGTGGTGTGCTCAAGCGGGATGAGGCGCAGCACATCGCGGCGGCCATCCACATCGAGGCGGGAGAGGAAACTGCCGACCGTGTAGGGCGAGGTTAACTCGATGCGGTGCGCATCAAGGCCCTCAACGCCTTTTTCGGTGTAAAGCTTACGCAGTTCGTCGAGTGTGTAAGCCTCGACGTTGGCGGGGGGAGCGGGCATGTCGTTCACATCAGCCATACTGCTTGACCAATTGGGTAAAGGACCGGAAGGCGGGGTGTCGCGAATCGGAGAGCAGGCTGTAGAAAACGGTTTCGGTGGGGAGAATATGACAGGCGGCGTGCCGGAGTGCACGCAGAATCTGCTCGCCGTCATCAGAGCGGCGGCAGGTGAGGGCGTCCGAGAGCAGGGTGACGCCGTAGTCCTCGTTTTGGGCTGCCAGAGCGGTCTGGTAAACGCAGATAGGGGTCTCCAGCCCGGCGATGAGCAAGTGCTCGGTCTCTCCCTCCTGCAGATAGGCTTCCAGGCCGGGGGCCTGTAAAGCGGAGAACGACGTTTTACCGAAGACGGAGGCATCGGGGGCCAGCGCGAGCAGCTCGGGCAGGGTGGGGCCGAGCTTGTCGGGCATCTGCTCGGTAAAGACGACGTCGATGCCCAGTAGGTGAGCCGCGCTCACGGCGAGCGAACATCGGGCCATGACACTCTCTCGGTCGGGCATGACCTTGAGGAAGGTTTCCTGCATATCGAGGACAAGCAGGATGATTTTGCGGGAGAGTTGGCCGGTATCGTCGTTCATGGAAGTGGTGGCTAGTGGTGTCTAAATGTAGGTTTTGCGGGCGGGGACCTGAAGGAATTTTTCAGCTTTGACATCGTAGGCGGTGAGCTTGCCGCCGTAGACGCAGCCGGTGTCAATGCACAGGGACCAGGGGCGGCGGAAAATGTCGGGGCGCGGTGTGTGGCCGTAGATGACGAAGGGCGGTCCCTTCCAGGCTTCGGCCCAGCTGACGCCATTGGATAGTTTGGAGCGCTTGCCGTACTCGGAGGGGTTGTCCGGGTTGATCACCTGGATGGAGGTGACGATCTCGGCGCCCTGCTCGGACCAAGCTGTGGTGGGGAGAAACCCTCCATGGACGAAGACTGTCTCCTGCTCGGGGTAGGAAATGGTCAGCTCGCAGCTCTCCAGAAAGGCCCAGTCATCCCGGCCGATCTGCTTGAGGGTCTCCCAGTCGTAGTCCTTCAGGACGGTGGGGTCGCCCTCATGGCGGTAGCGCAGGAGGCGCAGCTCATGGTTTCCGAGCAGGCAGCGGGCGTTACCGAGGGTTTTTACGCGCTGGAGCACGCGGGAGGTGGCCGGGCCGCGGTTTACGATGTCACCGAGGAAGATCAGGGTGTCGTCAACGCTCGGCGCTATCTTGTCGAGCATTTCCTCCAGCTCGTCCGCACAGCCGTGCACGTCGCCGATCGCAATGAGTCTTCCTTGTTCGTCCCCCATAGTTCCTTATTTAAAACAGGCTTTTTCCTTGTAGCGGCCCCTACCATGCAAACAATTCCTTTCGACTGGAACAAAAAACTATGGATTGGCAGTTTAAACCCCCGGCCCGCGAGTCAACCGTCTCCGGCGAAGCTTTCTCTGAAGGCGAGATCGTCGTCTGTATCCTTCACCTGGATGAGGAGAGGCAGCTCCAGCGCACAGACCTGCGTGAGGCAGAGGCCGAGGAGTTTTCCGCGCCGGGCGGTGTGCTCGGGCGCTGGCGCCGCGAGGTGAAGACTCCCAATGAGGAGGCCAAAGAAGCCCGCCGCCAGCTCATGGCCACCACGGAGGAGCTGTTTATCTCGCTCTACGAGGAGAATGACGCCGAGGGCGAGGAAGACCGGGCAGTGCTCAAGCAGCTCCTGGGGCTCATGCTGGAGCGTAAGCGTATCCTCCGCCGGGTAGGCCCGATGGCCGATGGCGTGCAGCGCTACCGCCACCCGAAGCAGGACCGCGAGTACGATGTGCCGATGGGCGATCTCGATCCCGAAAAACTCACCCGCGTCCAGGAACAGCTCCAACTGCTGGTGTGAGGGGGAAATGCGGGGCTGCGCACCCCGCACCCGCGGCAGGCGGAGCCTGCACTTTCGATGCTACGCATCGTGTCAGCGATTGTTTGAACCAGTTTTACTGGTTCAAACAATCGCTGAGCAAAGCATCAAAACTGGGGTCGCCACCATTTCTGCGAGTTCATCAGAGTCTCCCGGTCGTTTGTTATCCAACTTTCAAATTCTCAAACCCGGAACTCTCAAACGCTCTTCATGGGGTCGGCCCCATCAATGCTAGAGCAGGCATTCCGCCCGCCGGTCAGGGTTGGAACATAAAAAGCGCGTGGGCGCTCTCCCAGATGATCCAACCAGCCCCTACGACGAGGGCGAGGATGCCCAGCACGCGCAGCCAGTTTCTGCGCAGCTCGGAGGGGGTATATTTACTGGAGCCCTCGCGGGTGAACGCCGTGTAGGTGAAGCGCCGGAAGCGATTCTTCGGGCGGGTACGACCAGACAGGCGGCGGCGCGAGTTGCGCTGCTGCCGGTGGTGGTAAAGCCAGCGATAAAATCGACCGATCACAGGAGCGCGATTATCCCGAGCCCGGTGCGCAATGCAATCTTTTGCGCTGTGACTGCGCCCGCATCGTGTTTGAGGTGGCCCAAGTCCTTTAGTCTGGCAGACATACAAGCTTGCAAGGGGGGAGGGGAATGATTGCGATAAACGGGTATGGGAAAAGTGAGCACCCGTGACATCCGTAAGCTCAAGGGCACGCGACCCGTGGTCTGCGTAACCGCTTACGACAGCACTATGGCCGGACTGGCCAGCGAGGCCGGTATCGACCTGATTCTCGTCGGCGACACGCTGGGGCCGATGCAGCTGGGTTTTGAAACAACCGTGCCGGTGACCGTTCCCATGATGTTGCAGGCTGCCTCGTCTGTCGTGCGCGCGAAGCCCAATTCCCTCGTGGTCGCGGACATCCCCTTTGGCGTCGTACGGCGCAGCACCGACTACGTGCTGGAGGTCTGCTGCCGCTTCATGCAGGAGGCCGGGGTTGACGCGGTCAAGATCGAGGGCGGCGAAGACCTGGCCCCGGTGATTGCCACGCTGACCGCCTCCGGGGTGCCGGTGCTCGGCCATATCGGTCTGCTCCCGCAGCAGGTTTACCAGCTGGGCGGGTACCGCAAGTTTGGCAAGACCGAGGAGCAGCGTGTGCAGCTGATCCGTGACGCTCAGGCGCTGGAGCAGGCAGGTGTCTTTGCCATCGTTTGCGAGATGGTTGCCGCCGAGACTGCGACTGCCGTGAGCGAAGCCATTGGCGTGCCGACGATCGGCATCGGCAGTGGAGTCGGCTGTGACGGACAGGTGCTCGTCTCCACGGATATGCTGGGGCTCACCTCCGGCTATGTACCGTCTTTCGTCAAGCAATACGCGAATTTGCGCTCAACCATCGCCGACGCCTTTAAGTCGTACGCCTCAGACGTGCGCGAAAGAAAATTTCCCTCATGAACATCGCTGTCCTCGGAGCCGGGGCGTGGGGCACGGCCCTCGCGCTGCATCTTTCCCGCCAAAACCACCGCGTCACGCTGTGCCCGCGCCGCTTCGAGCATGCGCTTGAGCTGGCCAGTGCCCGCGAGAACCGCGACTACCTGCCCGGTTTCAGTTGGGGGCCGGACTTGCAGATCGGCTGCGAGTTCAAGCCCGTCCTGATGGAGGCCGAGCTGATCGTGCTGGCTTGCCCGATTCGGGGTCTGCGTGATTTTTGTCAGCAAATAGCCGAGGCGCGTGAGTCGGCCTGGCAGGCGCAGATGATCGTCACCCTCTGTAAGGGGGTGGAGATGGAGTCGCTGCATGCGCCCAGTGAGATCGTGGCCGAGCTGGTTCCCGGTATTGCCGTGGGGGCACTCTCCGGTCCCTCGAATGCGGCCGAAGTCGCTGCTGGCAGCCCGACGGCGGTTGTGCTGGCCTCTGAGGCGGAGGACGAGCTGACCGCGCGCATGCAGGAAGCCTTTAACGGGGATGCCCTGCGTGTGTACCGCTCGGGAGACCTGCGAGGCGTCGAGCTGGGGGGCGCCTTAAAAAACATTTACGCCATCGGCGCGGGGCTCTGCGACGGGCTCAAGCTGGGCGATAACGCCAAGGCCGCTCTGCTGACCCGCTCGCTGCACGAGATGGTACGCCTCGGGATCGCTCTGGGGGGCCAGGCGGAGACTTTTTATGGCCTCAGTGGGGTCGGCGACCTCATGGCCACGAGCTTCGGGGCCTGGAGCCGCAACCGCGGTTTTGGGGAAGCTGTGGGGCAGGGCAAACTCGTTGCTGATCTGCTGGACCACCGGCGCACGGTGGTCGAGGGCTACGGTGCGACCGAGGGCTACTCGCGCATCGTAAAAAAGTGCGGGGCCCGCACACCCATTCTTGATCAGCTGCACGAAATCCTCTATAACGGAGTCGAACCACGAGAGGCGCTGGGTGCCTTACTCTCCCGGAGCCTTAAGCCAGAACACCAGTAATGAACGCACCGGACACACCACGCTTCCTCATGGTCGAGCACCGTGAAGGCGAGCGGGTGAGCGTCATCGTCCACCATCTGGATAAGCCCCGCCTGTGGGTCGAGTTTGAGCCGCGTCTGGATGGCTCGGGGAATGTCACCGGTGGGGTACTTAAGCGCGTCTGCGCGGAGAACTCCTGGGTCGGTGGTTATAAGCAGTGCTCGCGACTGGTCGGGCAGGCCGAAAAGTTCTTCCACCGCTCGGTGGAGGCGGGGATCCCTGCCCACCGTTTTTCCCTCTGATGGGATGCTTCCGAGAGGGGCACTATACTGTGCTAGTAAAATACGATTCGGGAAAACCTCGGCTGTAGAAAATCCCTGAACCCCTCTTGTTTACTGGGGTTGTGGCTGAAGTAAATCTATCATTCATGTAGATGATTAGTTTTAACTATAAAGGCCACGTTGATAACCCTTGAACATGTTTAACCGGGAATCATACTGCGCATTTTTACTCGTTCGATGATCTCAAAACTACTGCCCTCCAATATCCATAAGAAGCACGGTCACAAGACTTGGAAAGTCGGGACCATAACGTATACCTTCGGGGGGCTGCTCGCGCTTTTCGGGTGGTTGTTCCTCGGGGACTTTGCCTGGTCGACGCGTGACCGCTCAGTGGGACCGATGTCCCAGTGGTACCTCAGCGAGATGGAGGTTCCCAATTGGGTGTTCGGCCTGATTGTCAGCTCCTTCCCGGCTTTTATCGGTCTGATCCTCGGACCGATCATCAGCGTGAAATCCGACCGTCACCGCGGGAAGTGGGGCCGTCGTATTCCCTTCTTGATGATCACGACGCCGTTCGCGGCGGTGGGTATCCTCGGTATCGCTATTACGCCGCTGATTGCCAGGTGGGTGCACTCGCACTTTCCGGATGAGCCTGAGTGGGTCGTGGCGGTGATATGCTTCGCAGTGTTCTGGGCCTTCTTCGAGTTTGCGACGATCGCAGGTCGCGCGGTGTTTGGTGGTCTGATTAACGACGTTGTTCCTCGGGAGCTTCTCGGGCGCTTCTACGGACTGTTCCGAGCGATCAGCCTGATCGACGGGATTGTCTTCAACTACTGGATCATGGGGCATGTGCCGGAGTACTTTACGCTGATTCTGACGATTGTCGGCGTGTTCTACGGCTGCTCGTTCATGGTTGTGTGTTTTAAGGTCAAGGAGGGCGACTATCCGCCGCCTCCCCCCAAGGATCCGGATAAGCCGAACCTGATGGTAGGGTTCTGGCGCGGGGCAAAGCTGTATGTGAAGGAATGTTTTACCAACCCTTACTATCTGCTGATCTTCCTGCTCTTCACCTTCGGGACACTGACCTATATGCCAGTGAATCTCTTTGCACTGCCCTATGCCCACCATCTGAATGTGAGCATGGATATGTACGGTAAGGCGCTTGCCCTAACCTTTACGATCTCGCTCTGCCTGTCGTACTTCCTGGGCTGGCTGGTGGACCTGTTTCACCCCTTGCGCATGATCATGATCTGTTTTGTCATGTACATCCTGGCGACTCTCTGGGGGTTGTTCTTCTCAAACAGTCAAGAGGGCTACCTGATCGCATGGGTGGCGCACGGGGTGACCTCGGGCTGCTTCTTTACGACGGACGCCTCACTGGGGATGCGCCTTTACCCGCACAGCAAGTTCGCCCAGTTCTCCTCGGCCGGGGGGATCTTTACCTCGATGTGTGCGATCGCGATCGGACCTTTTGTTGGAACTATTATTGATGTGAGTGGCGACAGGTATCAGTTGATCTACGGCTGTGGTCTGGTGCTTGCGGTTATCTCGCTGGTTCTCGCTCTCGCAGTCTACCGCAAGATGCAGAACTACGGTGGCCTGGACAACTATGTGGCTCCCGGCGATACCGAGGTCGAGCGCTAAGCACACCGAGCGTGACTCGCAATTTCTCATTCACCCCTGTCCCCGGCTTTGGCCGGGGGCAGCTGGTGGAGGGGCCTTTATCGAAGCAGCACCTCAGGTGCTGCTTTTTTGTGTGAATAAAAACGAGGCGGTGCGGTGCTTGGGGCTTGCGCCACGGGGCAGGGCATCTGAATGTTGGAGGCTTTATGGCAAAAAAAGAAGAGGGCCAGCTTTGGGAACTGCGTAAGTCCAGCATCCACAACCAGGGGATGTTTGCCACTGCCGACATCGAGGCGGGGACGCGCGTCATCCAGTACATCGGCGAGAAGATCCCGAAAAAGGAATCGACCCGTCGTGCGCTCGAGTGGGAGGAAAAAGCCCGCAAGAAGGGCGAAGGGCTGGTCTACATCTTTGATCTGAACAAGCGCTACGATCTGGACGGGAATGTGCCCAACAACCCGGCCAAGTACGTTAACCACTCCTGTGACCCCAACTGCGAAGCAGTCAACTATGACGGCGAGATCTGGATCGTCTCCATGCGGGACATCAAGGAAGGCGAGGAGCTGGGCTTTGACTACGGCTACGATATCCAGCACTTCATGGACCACCCCTGCCGCTGTGGATCCGAGAACTGCATCGGCTACATCGTGGCGCGCGAGTTCTGGCCCAAGCTGCGCAAGCTGCTGAAAAACAAGAAAAAGGCCGAGAAGATCGGTCGTAAGAAAGCCAAGGCCGCCGAGGAGGAAAAGCCGAAGCGCAAAAAGAAAGCCGCGAAAAAGGCCCTCAAGAAGTCAGCCGTCAAAAAGAAGAGCGCTGATAAGAAAGCCGCGAAAAAGAAGAAGAAGGCGGCCAAGAAAGCGTCCAAGAAGAAGTAGCACCGTCGTTGGCGAAAGTCAGAGGCAACGGTTGGAAAGGCTTTAAGGTCGCTTAATGATCGCAGGTTCATGCGATCAAAGAGTTGTCAGGGGCAAGTTAATGGGTTTATTACTCTACCATGAGCGATAGCGTTCCCGTTACTTTCAACAACAATGTCCTGCGCGATGGGCACCAATCCCTCGCGGCCACCCGCATGAAGACCGAGCAGATGCTGCCGGTCTGTGAAGATCTCGATAACTGCGGCTTCGGTGCGCTGGAGACCTGGGGTGGGGCGACGATCGACTCTGGGCTGCGCTTTTTGGATGAATTTCCCTTTGACCGGCTCGACGCTCTGAAAAAAGCCTGCCCAAAGACCCCGCACATGATGCTCCTGCGTGGGCAGAATATCGTGCAGTACGCGCACTTCCCGGACGACGTGGTCTCCAGCTTCATCAAGCTCTCGGCCAAGCACGGGATGAACATTTTCCGCATTTTCGACGCCCTTAACGACCCGCGTAACATGGAGACGGCCATCCGCGCCGCCCGTGAGGCCGGGGCAGAGGCGCACGGCACCATTTGCTACACCACCAGCCCCGTCCACACGACGGAGAAGTTTATCGAGCTGGGTAGCCGCCTGGAGGCCATGGGGGCCACCGGTATCGTCCTCAAGGACATGGCCGGCCTCGTCCCGCCCATGCGCGCTGCCGCTATCATCGCCGGACTCAAGTCCAAGGTGAAGATCCCGGTGTGGATGCACACCCACGAAACCGCCGGCCTCGGCGCTGCCACCTACATGGCCGCGATTGATGCCGGTGTTGACGCCGTTGACCTGGGCGTGATCCCCTTTGCTAATGGTACCGGCCAGCCTGACACTTCCCGTATGCTGGCTTTGCTGGAGGGCCACCCGCGCGCCCCGAAGTGGTCTTCGGAGAATGACGAGCGCCTGGCTCGCGTACGTGCGCACCTGAACAAGGTTTATGCCGAACTGAGCGACTTCACCAGCCACAAGAACGAGATCGTGGACACCGATACCCTGATCTATCAGGTCCCCGGTGGCATGCTCTCGAACTTCCGCAACCAGCTCAAGGAGCAGAAGATGGAAGACAAGTTCGAGGAAGTCTTTGCCGAGATCCCCGTCGTCCGCAAAGCCCTTGGCTGGATCCCGCTGGTGACGCCGACCTCGCAGATCGTCGGTATGCAGGCCTTCCTCAACGTGAAGTTTGGCCGCTGGAAGCAGATTTCTCCGCAGGCTGCCGATATCGCACTAGGGTATTATGGCACTACGCCCGCTCCGGTGGATAAGGATCTCCAGATGCTGGCTGCCAAGCAGTTCCAGAAGGACCCGATCACCTGCCGCCCGGTTGAAGCCCCCGGCTCCAACCACAAGCACATGGATGATCTGAAGAAGGAACTCACCGAAAAGGGTCTTCCCAACGACGACGAGCACTGCGTGATCCACGCGATGTTCCCGGCTCAGCTGGAAAAGCATTACGCCCCGAAGGAAGCTCCGGCCCCGGCTGCCGCTCCGGCTCCGGCACAGCAGCCGGTTCAGGTCTCTGCGCCCGCCGCTGCACCGGCCTCCTACACTTCGGTTCCCGGACGTGTGACGCGCCTGAGCCTGAAAATTGAGGGGAAGCAGCACGACGTATCAATTGAAGAACTTTAGTAGCAGAATCTAGGGTGAGTAGTCTAGGCTTGCCTTGCCCGAGGCATCGATTCTAGACTACTCACAAATGATACCCCAACGGAGCTATGCTTCGCCTTTAAAGGCACAAGCATGTGGCAGGAGTTTCCTGTTTATACCCCTCTTCGTACTTATTACAGGAAGCCTCTGGGCGCAGCCTGCCCCTGCCTCTTCTGAGCCTGAGAATACAGATTCCCGGGCCCAGCAGGTAGACATCGACGAGGCGTCGAAGGCAGCTGCATCTGCGAAAATCAACGATCTGTATTACCAGCTCGATGGGGGCAGCCGGGTAAAGGATGAGCCCGCAGCGACGCAGGCTGGTCATGCAAAGCCGGTACTTCATGCCAGCTCTAAGCTCTGGTGGCGAATCTGGCTGGGTGGGGCAGGCGTAGCGGCGTGCTTCATCGTCTACCTGCTGTTGCTGTGGCGCAGCGTTCGCAAAGGCTATAAGCACGCAGGCCGTGTATCCAAGCGTGAGCCATTGCTGGAAAAATCATTGCTATCCCGGCCACTCGAGGCTGGCAGTACGATCAACCGTGATCAGGAAGAAGATCGTTGGAAAAAGCATGCCCGCAGTAGCAGTAGAGGTCGCCACCGCCGATCCGCTGCCCGGCCGACTGAATTTTTGAAGAAAGAAGGACCCATCAAGCCGGACCTTCGCCCCTTCCGCCGACCGCATTCCGGTGCTCCTTTTCCATGCCCGCCCGGGCATATGCCCCCTCCGCCCCCTCCCTACGGTCCGGTGCTCTATCATATCCCTCCCGGTCCGATGCCCCAGAACGCGGGTTTTTTCATGCCGATGATTACGCCAGCACCCTTCCCGTATCAACCTGAGCAAAACACGGTTGAACTCCCTGAGGAGCAGGAAGCGGAAGTGAAACAATAGGGACAGCCGGTTACGGTTGTACCAAAGTCAGCTGCACTCGCTGTATGCTCATGTCGGCACATGTCGCATGGGCAATTTCGACACCTGTTGTGGGGTCGTTTTATTGTCCGTTTGAGGATTAGCGTCATTTGTTGCGAATCTGGGCTTTTTACCCTATTTGGGGTAGCCTTGGGTTGTGGTGCTGCAGGATCTGCCATGTATGTCGTTACCGGATTTTGACATGCTTTGTACTGGACCGCCAAGTGGCATGCAATAAGCTACACTTTCATTGGGTCTTAGAGAAAGTTATGGTGCTCAACGAGCATCATTGGGGTTAAACATAAAATTTATGCTATGAACACTCACTGTGGTATGGGGTTATTCAGGCAGCATGTCTGCCGTATTATATTATGCGCATTTATGGGCTTTGCGTTACACTATGAACTACGGGCTAATGGCGTTTCCGGGCCTCCCGCTATTGACTCCCAAGAGACCGCATCTGCAGCGGATGGGACAGGAGCGGAAAGATCGTCGCTGGGGCTGAGTGACAAAGCGATTTCTGAAGACGGTGAAACGACCGCTCAGCAGACATTACCCGCGATGACGTCGAAGCTGCCGACGGAACTGGCACAGAAGCTGAAGGATCAGCGTAAACTGTCCGATGAGACGGTTCAGTACCGTGAGCAGCTCGAAAAGCGTCTGACCGATCGAATCCTCGCCTATAACGCAATCGTACCTGGGGCGAGCGAGACGACGGCGGATGAGCCTCAACGGGCCGAGGTTGATGAGAGTAACTACCAGATGGCTAAGGCGTTTCCGGGGGAGCAGGCTTCCTATGTGAATTCTCCTCGTGGATCCTTCAAGTGGTTGCTGTGGATCGGCTTTAAGGGGGTCCTCGCGATTATGGCCTTTTGTTTGTTGCTGCTGGTCCGCAATATCCGCCGTCAGCGTGAGCTGGAGGAATCCGATGGCTTTGAAGAACAGTTGGCAGAAATGCTGCGCAAAGCCAGGGAAGAGGCGACCCTGATGCACGAGCTCGACGATATGAGCTACGTCAAAGCGAATGAACTCCATGGTGAGCAAGGTTTAAGCGGTCCCGCTAAAGCATCTTTCATGAAGAAGGTCGGCCCCATCCGCCCCGATGCGCCGGCGCGGCCCCGCGAATACGCCAGTATGCCTGCTGCTCCTCAGCAGTCCATGATGCCGCCAAGTCCTTTGGTCGGCCCTGTCGCTCCAAACACCAGAGTGGTCTATATGCCGGTGATCATCTCTGACGATGGAGCGCCGAAGCCGCCAGTGTTCACCCGCAAACCCGACTTCCAGCGTCCGGCACGGGCGATGTAGAGCCCGTTAGCTCTTCTTAATCATTTTTTCCAGGAGCCGCATGTATGTGCGGCTCTTTTTTTGTACCGTTGCTGCACCGCTTGATTGTCGGATCGTTTTGCCTCGGGCTCTGTGCTCAGGGGAAATCGTTCAACTGAAGACGAGGTGCGGAGGCTGTCCGGTATCGATAAAAAAACAGGCGCCCCGGTGTGGGACGCCTGTGTAAAGGATTGGAAATCCAGCTTCGGACTTAGGCTTCTGCCTGCTGCTCGAGGAGCAGCTCCAGCATCTTCTTCGCACTTTCCGGAATGATGGTACCGGGGCCGAAGATGGCGCTGGCGCCATTGGACAGGAGGTAGTCGTAGTCCTGAGCGGGGATGACACCGCCGCAGACGATGAGGATATCCTCGCGACCGAGCTTCTTCAGCTCACCGGCGAGTGTCGGCAGCAGGGTCTTGTGACCAGCGGCCAGCGAGCTCATCCCGATCATGTGGACGTCGTTCTCGACGGCCTGACGGGCGGTTTCCTCCGGAGTCTGGAAGAGCGGGCCGATGTCCACATCGAAGCCCATGTCGGCGTAGGCGGTGGAGACCACCTTGGCGCCGCGGTCGTGGCCGTCCTGACCCATCTTGGCGATCATGATGCGCGGACGGCGGCCTTCCTTCTCTTCGAAGGTTTTGATCATCTTGCTGATTTCTTCCATCTGCTGGCTGTTTGAGCCGAACTCCTTCGAGTACACGCCGGAGATCGAGCGGATTTGCGCCTTGTAGCGGCCGAAGGGCTTTTCCATGGCGTCGGAGATTTCACCCAGCGAAGCACGGGCCTTGGCGGCCTCGACAGCGAGGGCGAGCAGGTTGCCCTTCTTGTCCCCGGCGGCGACCTGAGTCATTTCCTCGAGGATGGCACGGCAGGCCGACTCGTCGCGCTCGGCGCGGAGCTTTTGCAGACGCTTGATCTGCGACTCGCGCACGGCTGTGTTGTCGATGTCGAGAATGTCGAGCGGGTCTTCCTTATCGAGGCGGTACTTGTTGAGGCCGACGATGGTTTCCTGCGAGGAGTCGATGCGGGCCTGGCGGCGCGCGGCGGCTTCCTCGATGCGGAGCTTGGGCAGACCGGCTTCGATGGCCTTGGTCATACCGCCGTGAGCTTCACACTCCTGGATGTGGCCCCAGGCTTTTTTCATCAGCTCGTTGGTGAGGGCTTCGACGTAGTAGGAGCCGCCCCAGGGGTCGATCACCTTACAGATGCCGGTTTCCTCTTGCAGGTAAATCTGCGTGTTACGGGCGATACGGGCGGAGAAGTCCGTCGGCAGGGCAATGGCTTCGTCGAGCGCATTGGTGTGCAGGCTCTGGGTGTGGCCGCAGGCGGAGGCCATAGCCTCGACACAGGTACGCACAACGTTGTTGTACGGGTCCTGCTCGGTCAGCGACCAGCCGGAGGTCTGCGAGTGGGTGCGCAGGGCGAGGCTCTTCGGGTTCTTCGGGTCGAACTGCTTGACGATCTTTGACCAGAGTACGCGGGCGGCGCGCATCTTGGCCACTTCCATGAAGTAGTTCTTACCGATGGCCCAGAAGAAGGACAGGCGCGGAGCAAAAGCGTCAACGCTCAGGCCGGCACTGACACCCGTGCGCAGGTACTCAAGACCGTCGGCGAGGGTGTAGCCCATTTCGAGGTCGGCGGTAGCACCTGCTTCCTGCATGTGGTAGCCCGAGATCGAAATGCTGTTGAACTTGGGCATGTTCTGCGAGGTGTACGAGAAGATGTCGCCAATGATCTTCATCGAGGGCTCGGGCGGGTAGATGTAGGTGTTGCGCACCATGAACTCCTTCAGAATGTCGTTCTGAATGGTGCCCGCGAGCTCCTCAAGCTTGGCGCCCTGCTCCAGAGCGGCCACGATGTAGAAGGCCAGGACAGGGATAACCGCGCCGTTCATGGTCATCGAGACCGAGACCTTGTCGAGCGGGATCTTGTCGAAGAGGACCTTCATATCGAGGATGGAGTCGATGGCGACCCCAGCCTTACCGACGTCACCGATCACACGCGGGTGGTCGGAGTCGTAGCCACGGTGAGTGGCCAGGTCGAAGGCGACGGACAGGCCCTTCTGCCCGGCCGCGAGGTTGCGGCGGTAGAAGGCGTTCGACTCCTCGGCGGTGGAGAACCCGGCGTACTGGCGGATGGTCCAGGGGCGGAAGACGTACATCGTCGCGTACGGTCCACGCAGGAAGGGAGGCAGACCGGCGGTGTAGCCGAGGTGCTCCATGCCTTCAAGGTCGTCCTTGGTGTAGAGCGGCTTGACCGGGATCTGCTCCATGGTCTCCGTTACCCAGTGGGCGACGCTCTTACCGGTTTCGGCTTCGACGCGCTTTTCCCACTGCTCACGGCTGATCGGCTCGGTCACCGGTGAATAGTCAATGCTGGTAAAATCAGGTGTTTTCATGACAGGTACTGTGTCGTGTATTCAACTTTCGTGACAATCGCCGCGCTTACATCACGTCGATGGCTTCGAGGTACTTCTTGTTTACCTCGTAGACGTTGGACTTGATGAAGATGTAGTCGTCGAGGCCTGCTTCCATGTAGGCCTTTTCGTTGTCACCGGGGTAGCCGGCGAGGACGATCTTCATGTCGGGGGCCTCGGCCTTGAGAGCCTTGCAGAAGGCCGGGACGAACTCGACGTAGCCATCGTCGGTACCGCAGATCACGGTCACCTTGGCGCCGGAAGCCTTGGCTCCGGCCACGGCGTCCTCGACGCTGTCGTAGCCATCGGCGGCCTCGATGTCGAACCCACCGACCTCGAAGAAGCCGCGGGTGAAGTCGGCGCGCAGCTTGTGCTTGCGGAGCGGACCCATCGTGGTGAGGAACATCTTCGGGCCATGGCCGTTAGCCTTGGTGTAGGCGTCGGCGGCATCGCGCATCGCTTCGAATATCTCAGCTCCGCGGACGGAGGGCAGGGCGGTGACGGCGGGCTTGTCACCCTTACCGCTGTGCAGTGCCTTGAAGATGGCCCCGAGGGTTGCGCCCTTGGAGGCGGCGGCGGCCAGGCGGTCGACCAGACCCTCGTCACTGCCGGTGAGGGAGCTGATGTCAACGTCCTTGGCAGCGGCCTTGACGGCCTCGACGCGCTTGATCTTCACGCCGGAGAAGTCAGGCTTCTCTTCGGTCAGCGGCTTTTCCTTCAGGTTCGGGTAAAGGTTCGTCCCGACGAGGTTGGCGCGGCGCTGAGTCAGCAGCTTGATGCGACCGGCATTGGTCTTGGCGATGCGTTCCTGAATGGAACCCTTTTCAAGAGCGGCGACCATGCAGCCTTCCTTTTCGATTTCCTGGAAGATGCTCCAGGAGCTCTTGGCGACTTGGTCGGTCAGGTTCTCGATGAACCACGAACCACCGGCCGGGTCGATCACGGCGCGCAGTTCGCACTCTTCCTGGAGCATGATCTGCGTGTTGCGGGCGATGCGGCGTGAGAAGGTGGAGGGGGGCTGGATGATCTCGTCAAAGGCGCCGACGTGCATGCTCTGGACACCGCCGACCACGCCGGAGAGGGCTTCGGTCGTCGTGCGCAGCATGTTGACGTAGGGGTCGTGGACGGTCTTGTTCCACAGGCCGGTGCGACCATGGATGGTCATGCGGGCAGCGTCGCGGCCACCGCCGAAGGCAGAAACGATCTTCGACCACAGGATACGGGCGGCGCGCAGCTTGGACACTTCCATGAAGAAGTTGGAGCCGAGGCTGAACTCGAACCCGATGCACTTGGCGGCATCGTCGATCTCGATCCCGGCGTCCATCAGCTTGCGCAGATAAACGGTACCGGTGGCCAGGGCGCTGGCGAGCTCTTCCACTGCGCTTGCGCCAGCGTTGGCGTAGGGCAGGGTGGAGACACCCACGGGCTTGAAGTCAGGAGCGTTGGCCAGGCAGTACTTGGCGAGGGCAACCATGTCTGCGAAAGCCTCGTCGAGCGAGACCGGCAGGCTGCCGCTGCGGGCGAGTACGCCGAGCGGGTCAAAGTTCAGGGAGCCGGAGAGGCACTTGGCTTCCTTGCCCTGTTCTTTCAACCAGGCAACCAGGAGGGCCATCAGCGGCAGGCCACTGACACCCGTCTGAAGGTTCAGGCCGACGGCGTCGGGGACGACGTTCTTCAGAGCGGTCTGAAGGTCGCCGAGCGTGGCAATGGAGAGCCCGCAGGCGCCGACTTCACCGACGGCGGCTTCGGCCGGGTCCTGACCGGACTGCGTGGCGATGTCCAGCAGCAGGTTGAGGGCGTCCTGTCCACGCTGCATGTCATTCATGGCAGCGGCGTTAAATTCTTCGGGCGTACCGTAGGGAAGCTCCTGGGAGATTTTCCAGGGGTTTTGCAGGTAGCCTTCGTCCGTGGCACCACGGGAGAAGTTAAACTCACCGGGGAAGCTCTCGAGGTGCTCCAGGCCCTCCATGTCTTCCTGCCGGTAAATCGGCTGCAGGGTGATGCCTTCCGGCGTCGGCGTAAGCATCTTCTTATCGAAGGGGGCACCCTTGAGGAGCTTTTCCGCCGCTTCTTTCCAAGTGGCGTAATCGACAGGTGCGAACTCTTCGAGCAGGTTTAATGCTTTCTGGTCGCCGACGGACGAGTTGGTCGTATCGGTGTTGCTCATGATTGACTGGTTGAGGGAATAAAAATATTAATACCCGACGTAGGATATTTTACAAATCAGATAAGCTTCTGACGTGTAAAAGTGTCAATGCGAAAAATAAAATTTGTTTATCGAGAAATGGGTTGACTTTAGAAAAACTTATCCAATAACTCAACGCGGTTAACAACTTTAAGCAATCATGTTACAGCAAATCGACCACCTTGGTATCGCCGTTAGTTCTCTGGACGAAGCGATCCCGTACTACGAAAACGCGCTGGGCCTCAAATGCGAACACACCGAAGAGGTCGCCTCCCAGAAGGTGAAGACCGCTTTCTTCGAATGTGGTCAGGTGCACATCGAGCTGCTTGAGCCGACCAGTGAGGACAGCCCGATTGCCAAGTTCATCGCCAAGAACGGCGAAGGCATCCACCACATCGCTTTCCGCACGGATGACATCGAAGGCCAGCTGAAGAAGGCTTCCGACACCGGCGTGCGTCTGATCAACGAGGTGCCGGTTGACGGCGCGGGCGGTAAGCTCGTGGCCTTCCTGCATCCGAAGTCCACCCGCGGCGTGCTGACCGAGTTCTGCATGTCCAAGTAAAGCGGCCCGTCCGTTACGACCGACCACTTCTACCTATTTTTGCAATATGGCTATCGCAAAAGAATTACTCGATGAGCTGAATAAACGCCGGGAAAAGGCTGATGCCGCCGGCGGTAAGGCCAAGATCGAAAAGCGTCACGAAAAGGGCCTGTTGACGGCCCGTGAACGTCTGGAAGAGTTCTTTGAAAAGGGGACTTTCCAAGAGTTTGGCAAGCACGCCCAACACTCCTGCCACAACTTTGGCATGGAGAAGAAGGACATGCCCTATGATGGTGTTGTCTGTGGGGTCGGCTATGTCGAAGGACGCCCCGTGGCCGCCTTCAGCCAGGATTTCACCGTGAGTGGGGGTGCGCTGGGGCGCATCCACGCCAAGAAGATCGTCGACTTGATGGACTATGCCCACGATATGGGCATCCCCGTGGTTGGCATCAACGACTCCGGTGGCGCGCGTATCCAGGAGGGTGTCGACTCCCTCTCCGGTTACGGCCAGGTGTTCTTTAAGAACGTGTTCCTCTCCGGCGTTGTGCCGCAGGTCGCGATCATCGCCGGTCAGTGCGCCGGGGGTGCCGCCTATTCGCCCGCTCTGACGGACTTCCTGATCATGACGCGCTCGAACGCGAACATGTTCATCTGCGGTCCGCAGGTCATTAAGGCCTCTACTGGCGAGTCCTCCACGCTGGAGCAGTTCGCCACCGCCGATGCGCACGCCTCGGTCAGCGGTAACATCCACCTCATCGCTGAGGATGACAAGCACGCTCTGGCCCTCGCCACACAGCTGCTGTCCTACATGCCGTCGAACAACCTTCAGGACCCGCCGCACGCGCCGACCGAAGACATCGACCTGAGCGACGACGAAGGTATGAACGACCTCGTCCCGGAAAGCTCGAAGACCCCGATGGACGTCAAGGACGTGATCGACCGCATGGTCGATAAGGAGAGCTTCTTCGAGATCATGCCCGATTTCGCCAAGAACATCGTGGTTGGTTTCGCCCGCGTGCAGGGCATCGTGGTCGGCATCATCGCCAACCAGCCCACGGTCAAGGCCGGTACGCTCGACATCGACTCCTCCGACAAGGGGGCTCGCTTCATCCGTACCTGTAACATTTACAACATCCCGATCGTAACGCTGGTGGACGTTCCCGGCTTCATGCCCGGTCTGGCCCAGGAGCGCGGCGGCATCATTCGCCACGGCGCTAAGATGCTCTTCGCCTACGCTTCCGCCACGGTGCCGAAGATCACCCTGATTCTTCGCAAGGCCTACGGTGGTGCTTACCTGGCGATGTGCAGCGCCGACATGGGTGCGGACATGGTCTTCGCCTGGCCGACCGCTGAGATTGCTGTCATGGGTGCGGAAGGTGCCGTTAAGGTGCTCTACCGCAATGAGCTCAAGGCTGCCGAGGACCCGAAGGCCAGGGAAGCTGAACTGCGTGACGAATACCGCCACAAGTTCGCCTCTCCCTATCAGGCTGCCGAGTCGGCCATGATCACCGACGTGATCGAGCCCAAGCAGACGCGCGCCGTAATTTCGCTTGCTTTGCGCAATACCCTCAGCAAGCGTGACACGCGCCCGCCGAAGAAACACGGCAACATTCCGCTCTGATCTTATCATGACGTTTGCAGCAACTTGTTCACTGGCCTCGCTGCTGGGTGAGTTTGAGGACTCGCTTCACATCCTGCTTGGCTTCGTATTCGTGATTGTGGTGCTGGCCATCCTGGCCGGCGTGACCCAGATTGTCGGTCTCTTCTTCCGTATGAAGAAAGAGGCCCCCAAGCCTGCCGCTGCTGCGGCCCCGGCTCCGGCTGCCGCCTCTGCGGCTGCACCGGCCGGAGGTGTCAGCCCCGAGGTGGTCGCTGTGATCGCCGCTGCGGTCCACACCACGCTGGAGCGCCCGCACCGCATCCTGTCAATCCGCTCGGCTTCGGACCGCTACTGGGCCGCCGAAGGTCGCCGCGAGATTTTCCGTTCACACAAAGTTCGTTAACAGATTCTTTTTTATAAATTTCAGACTAGAAAGACTTTACGCCCATGAAGAAGCTACGCATTACGGTTGAAAATAAAACCTACGAGGTTGAGGTCGAAGTGATCGGCCAGGACGACGCCGCTCCGGTGGCTGTTGCCCCTGTTGCCCGCCCGGTCGCTGCTGCCGCAGCCGCCGCGCCCGCTCCGGCTGCTGCCCCTGCTGCGGCTCCCGCCGCTGCTGCCGCTGGCGATGTGGTCAGCCCGCTGTCCGCAGTGGTTGTCTCGGTCGACGTCAAGCCCGGCCAGGCTGTCAAGGAAGGCGACAAGCTGATCACGCTCGAAGCCATGAAGATGAACACCTTTGTCAACGCTCCGGCCGCCGGTACCGTTTCGGCTATTCACGTGAGCGCCGGTAACTCTGTCGAAGAAGGTCAACCGCTGCTGGCGCTGAGCTAAGCGCAGCAGCTTCACCAACTCTAGGGAGCAACTGCGCTCATGAGCGAAATAATCAATCTATTACAAAACACAGGCTTCTTCCACCTGGACTGGCGCATGCTGGTCATGTGGGGAGTGGTGGCTGTGCTGTTGTATCTGGCAGTACGTCACAACTTTGAACCGCTCCTGCTGGTCCCGATCGCCTTCGGCGCTCTGCTGGCCAACCTGCCGACCGAAGGCATGGTCAACAAGCCCGCCGGCAAGCTGATCTCGCCGGTCAGTGGTACGGTGGTCGCCATCAATGCTGAACTCCAGCGAAACGTCATCATGCCAGCCGTGCCCATTGAGCGCGTCGGGCACCTGACGAAGTTCGGGGATGAAGGCAGCCTGGTGAATCTCTTTGAAGAAGAGAACGCGATCGAGAACATCGAAGAGCGTACGCTGGTAGCCATCATTCGCCCCAACAAGGGCGACGAGGAGCTGCTGCAAAAGCGCATCAGCGTGCCGTTTAACGATACGACGATCCAGGTCAGCCCCGAAGACTATCTGGTCTGGGCCGAAGCCTCCGGTGATGTTAGCCGGATCTTTGTCGGCGCCGGTCAGGTTGTCTCAAAGGGTGAACCCCTGATGGAGGTCTACAGCGAGCACACGGGTGGTCTTTACCACTACATCTCGCTGGGTATCCTGCTGGAGCTGTTCCCGCCGCTGATCTTCCTCGGTGTGGGTGCTCTGACCGACTTTGGTCCGCTGATCGCTAATCCGCGCACACTGCTGCTCGGGGCTGCTGCTCAGTTCGGCGTTTTCGCGACCTTCATTGGTGCGATCATGCTCGGATTCAGCGCACAGGCTGCGGGGGCTATCGGGATCATTGGTGGGGCTGACGGCCCGACATCGATCTTCCTGGCTAACGCCCTGGCTCCGGACCTGCTGGCTCCGATCGCTGTGGCCGCCTACAGCTACATGGCTCTGGTGCCGCTGATTCAGCCGCCGATCATGAATGCCCTGACGACTAAGGCCGAGCGCAAGATCCGCATGAAGTCCCTGCGCAAGGTCTCGAAGCTCGAGAAGCTGATCTTCGCCCTGGTCGTGACGATCTTCTGTATCCTGCTGGTTCCGCCGGCAGCGCCGCTGATCGGTATGCTCCTGCTGGGTAACTTCCTGCGTGAGTGTGGCGTGACCGAGCGTCTGTCCAAGGCTGCCCAGAATGAGCTGATCAATGTCGTGACGATCTTCCTCGGTACCAGTGTTGGTATCACCATGACCGGTGAGCGCTTCCTGCGCGCCGAAACGCTGAAGATTCTCGCTCTCGGTGTGATCGCCTTCGGGGTGTCCACGGCTGCTGGTCTGTTGATGGCCAAGTTCATGAACCTGGTCTCCAAGAACAAGATCAACCCGCTGATCGGCTCTGCCGGTGTCTCCGCTGTGCCGATGGCCGCCCGTGTCTCGCAGGTGGAGGGTGTCAAGAATGACCCGAACAACTTCCTGCTCATGCACGCCATGGGCCCGAATGTGGCCGGTGTTATCGGGACTGCCCTCGTGGCCGGGTACTTCATCAGCGTGCTGGCTCAGCACTAAGTACCGACTACGGTAAGTTTTTCAAAACCCGTCTGGCACCACGCCGGGCGGGTTTTTTTGTGTCAGGATAAAACTCGGGGCTAATGATCCAGCGGATCGTCGGTAAGCTCTCTTCAGAAATGGTGGCGAGCGGCTCAGTCATTAGGCTGTACTTTGCCTAGTCGTACAGTAAGTAGGGCAGGGCGAAGAGCGCGAAGAGGATGCCGAGGCATATCCCGATGGCTACAGCCGCGCAACCGAGCTTCTGAGTGCCGCTGAGGCCATCCATGGGCGCTTTACTGCTCAGATCCGGTACGTGTGCGGGCTGGACAGTGGCGGCTGGCTCCGGCGGCACTGGGGCCGGGGTTGGGGCTGCGGCCGAGGCGGCCTGAAAGCGTCGATTAGCCTCGGCAAACTCGCGTCCGGGGTCCTCTGTCGGCTGGGGAGTCGGCGTGCCAGTGGGCGGCGATTGCGTCGAGCCTTCTTTGGCCAACTGCTGGTCGATCCACTCCAGCTGTTGCTGGAGTGCGGCCTTATGCTTGAGCAGGTCTTCGCGGGAGATTTCCATGCTGCGTGATAGCGTGGATTCTAGGGGAGGGTACGACCCCCGCAAAACAAAAAAGCCCGGGAGACCCGGGCTTTGACAAATCCTTTATAAAAGGGAACTTAGTTGCTGGCGGCAACTTCCTCGACGATGTTGACCTTGCGGTGGGCGCGGTCCCAGGCAACAACGCCGTCCTTGAGGGCGAAGAGCGTGAAGTCGCGGCCGAGGCCGACATTCTTACCCGGATGCATTTTGGTACCGCGCTGGCGCATCAGGATGTTACCTGCGATTACGCGCTCGCCGCTGTACTTCTTGACTCCAAGCATCTTGGGCTTGCTGTCGCGCCCGTTCTTGGAAGTTCCCTGGCCTTTTTTGTGTGCCATGACAAATAATCTCCTTAGCCCTTGATGGATTCAATCTTGATGACGGAAAGCTCCTGACGATGCCCGCGGCGACGTTCGTAGCCGTGGCGACGCTTCTTCTTAAAGATACGGACCTTTTCGCCGCGCTTGTTTTCGAGTACCTTGGCGGTGACGCTGGCGCCCTCTACAGTCGGGGTACCGATGCTGGCGTCTTGGCCTTCGCCCAGAGACAGAACGGTGTCGATCGTAACGGTGTCGCCCGAATTGGTTTCAGGGTAACGGTTTACGATCAGGATATCTCCTTCGGATACGGTAAATTGACGCCCCTGGGTTTTGATAATCGCTTTCATGGGAAAAGGGAGGAGGAAAGCGTGTTTTGAGCTAAACTCAAGCCCTTTTTTGAAAAAGTGTACAAGCTTGCTTTTTTTACCTAATCTTATCTACGCTGATCGGGTTTTATGGATGGGGTATTTAGTAGAAACCTGGCAGTTTCTGTCAAGGTTATCGGTGTCATGTTGCTGCTGCCGTGGGTAGCGGTCGCTGACGAGCATAACTGGGAAGTCTGGACGAACAAGGACGGCCAGCAGATCGCTGCTGAGCTGATCGACCAGGATAAGGAGTCTGCCGAGTTTCTGCTCAAGAGCAATATGAGCCGCGTGACGCTCAAGCTGGGCGAACTGGATAAGCAGGACCAGGAGTACCTGAAAAAGCGCTGGGAGGCCCTTACCAAGCGTGAAAAGGGCATTACACCGTTGATGGAAAAGTTCCCGGCTCCCTTGCGTAAGGACGTTTACCGCCGCGAGAGTAACTCTTTCAGCTTTTCGGCCCCAAAGAAAGGCGTTCCGCCGGACAAGAACCTGGAGGTCACCGGAGACGGTTTCTACGATCGCTATAAGCGCAATTTCCGGTTTGTGACCCTGAAGACCTTCGACAGCCAGCTCGACAACATCGACAAATCCATCAGTCGCGACATCAAGCGCCAGCAGCAGCGCTCCGGTGGTACGACTCTGATCGCTCTGCAGTCGACCCTGAACGAAGAATGGCTCCAGAAGCAGCTCAAGCCCTATCTGGAGGAGTGGCGCAAACTACAGAAGGACACGAAGCTGCCTGATAAGCCCAAACCGCCTGCGCCCAAGCCCGAACCGGCCAAGAAGCCCGAGCCGAAGAAGAGCCCTCCGAGGGAACCGGCCCCCAAGGCTGAGGACAAAAAGCAGGAGGATAAGCCCAAGCCTGCCAAGGCCGACGACACGAAAAAATCTGAAGACAGCAAAAAGTCTGAGGATACCAAGAAATCCGCAGAGCAGAAGCCAGCCGACAAAAAAGCTGAGCCGACCGACAACGATAAAAAGGCATCCGAGTCCAAGGATTCTACCGCCAAGCAGGAAGGAGCTTGACCGGGCGCGTGCTCGGTACACAGCTTTGCTTGCATGGAACCTGAAACGGCCAAGAAGTTTTTCCGACAGCCCAAGGTGGTGGAGCATTACGCCGCCGCCGCTAACCGCGTCGGACTTTGGCACTCCGAAGAGAAGATTTTTACCCGCCTGTTCAACTGGGACGATTCGCTGCTGGAGCTGGGCTGCGGCGCGGGCCGCATCGCGGTAGGCCTGTGGGAGATCGGCTACCGCTACATCACTGCGCTCGATTATTCCCGCGAGATGGTGACCGAGGCCCGCCGCATCAACGAGATGTTCGAGTACGGCATATTCTTTCACCAGGGGGATGCCACTGCGCTCAAGTACGACGACGAGACCTACGAGGGGGCGATCTTCGGCTTCAACGGCCTGATGCAGATCCCCGGCCGGGAGAATCGCCGCCGGGCCATGCGCGAGATCAACCGCGTGCTCGTGCCGGGCTCATGGTTTGTCTTTACCACGCACGACCGGGATGCGCACTGGCGCAAGTCTTTCTGGAAAGAGCAGAAGAAGCTCTGGAAGGACGGCAACCAGCACCCCGACCTGGAAATGTTTGGCGACCTCTATTACGAGCCGCCGGAGGGTGGAATGATGTTCATCCATACGCCCACCTGCAACGAGATCCGCGAAGACCTGAAGTCCGCCGGCTTCCGGATCGAGGCCGATGTGCTGCGCCACCAGCTCGCCAACGAGCCGCCTTTGGTGCGCGAGTTTGCCGATGAGTGCCGCTTTTGGGTCGCCCAGAAGCCCGAGAAATAGCCCCGACTGTCTCTTTTATAGATACGGGCGTCGGGTGCTAGACGCAGTACGTACGCAGGAGTCGGCTAGCCGCCGATCTTGAAGAGAGCCACGTCGCCATCCTCAAAGAGGTACTCCTTGCCTTCGAGGCGGTACTTACCGGCTTCGCGCGCGGCGTGGATGGAGCCTGCGGCGATGAGATCGTCGTAGGAGACGACTTCGGCCTTGATGAACTTTTTCTCGAAATCGGTGTGGATGACGGCGGCGCACTGAGGGGCCTTGAGGCCGAGCGAAAAGGTCCAGGCGCGGGTTTCCTTCTCCCCGGTGGTGAAGTAGCTGGCCAGCCCGAGCAGGCTGTAGGCCTCGCGGATGAGGCGGTTGCAGCCGCTGTCCTTGATGCCGAGGCTCTCCAGGTATTCGGCGGCGTCCTCGGGGGAGAGCTCGCCCAGCTCCTCCTCGACGCGGGCGCAGATCGGGCAGTAACCGGCACCGTGGTGCTCGGCGGCCCAGGCGGCGACCTTTTGCACGAGCGGGAGGTTGTCGGCGTCGGCCAGCTCGTCTTCCTTCACGTTGCAGGCGTAGAGGACTTTTTTGGCCGAGAGGAGGTTATAAAATTTCAGCAGTACGCGCTCTTCGTCCGTCAAATCCATTGTGATGACGGGCTTGCCCTCGCCGGTGTGGGCGATGATGCGGTTGAGCAGGGCGGTGTGGGCCTGGGCTTCCTTGTCACCGCTCTTGGCCTTCTTGGCCCAGGTGTTGACCTGGCGCTCAACGCTTTCGAGGTCGGCCAGCACCAGCTCGGTGTTGATGACCTCGATGTCGCTGACCGGGTCGATGCGGCCCATGTTGTGGATGATGTCGTCGTCCTCGAAGCAGCGCACGACGTGCACGATGGCGTCCACCTCGCGGATGTTGGCGAGAAACTTGTTCCCCAGGCCTTCACCCTTGCTGGCTCCAGCGACGAGCCCGGCGATGTCCACGAACTCGATGGCTGCGGGGATGATCGTCTTGGTGCCGCCAATCTCGGCCAGCGGGGCGAGGCGCTCGTCCGGCACTTCCACGACGCCGACATTCGGCTCGATGGTGCAGAACGGATAGTTCGCGGCCTCAGCCTTGCGGGTGCGCGTAAGGGCGTTGAAAAGGGTGCTTTTGCCCACGTTGGGCAGTCCGACAATACCGGCTTGGAGCATGGTGATAGTGTAAAGGTGTTTCCGTGCGAAACCCCAAGCTCTAAAACAAAAAACGCGCATTCGCCAAGCGCTAATACGTATACGGGCTTACGCAGCCCCTACCCGCGGCAGCCGGGGGCTGCACTTTCGATGCTGCGCATCGTGTCATGCGTTTGTTGTAGGCAGATACTCTGCCTACAACAAACGCTGAGCAAAGCATCAAAACTGACTCGCCACCAGGAGAAGTCCTGAACCTCTGATCCTTCGGGTCACCGATGCCACCGCCAACGCGGCTGCATCAGCAAATGCGGTGACGCCTGCTCAAATGAACTTCGCACATCCCACAACGTACGGCGCGAAACCTGTAGGCAAATTGCGATCGACTGCGAGCGATGGGGTAGACCCCGTCAATGCCAGCGGGTGCAACCCGGCCCTGCCTACCAGAGGCCCTGATTGAGGGACTCGTTAACGGTGGCCAGCTGCGTGAAGCCCTGCTCCAGCTTTTCAATGCGGTCGGCGTGGTGGCCGGTGCGGGGGATGAGAGGCAGGTTTTTCATTTCGTCGGCCTGCTCCCGGAAAAAGTCGGTCAGCGAACGGCCCTTGGCGCGGCCGCGATTACGGATGATGTTTATGACCTTGTTACGCTCGCTCATGGTGTAGCGTTTCCCTTCGAGGGATGCATACTCTTTGACCACGGCATTGTGAGCGGTGATCCACTGGGCCAGTCGTGGGTTGTCGATGCCGGGGATGACGATGGGCGCGAAGGGGTCGTCGTAGTAGGAGCTCATGATCATCGAGGACTGCTCCAGGGCGGCCTCGGCGGCGATGATGCGCGCGTTGATCATGGCGAGCGCCTCCGGGTGAAAGGGCACCCAAGTGATGGCCGGGTCGAGCTTGACCCCGAAGCGGCGGACCTTGTCAAAGCCGGATCCTGCCATGGTCCAGTCGAACTTATCCGAGGGGTTGAATATCGCATAGGTGGCCACGGCGACGACGGTGTCCTTCTTGTTGACGATGGGGCTGCCACTGTTACCGGGGACGAACTTTGCGGTGGTCTCGATCCGGTCAAAGGCATCGCCCACGATCTTACCACGAATCTCGGTAATGACGCCCGCCCCGGCACTGTTGCCATACACGGTGACCTTGTCGCCGATGTCGGCATGGACGGTCACGTTGAGGGCCGGGGGCTGCTCGGCGATACTGATGCGGGCCAGGTCGCGGTCGGCGGCCAGCTCGACCAGCAGGGGCTTGAGCTCGGTGCCGTTGCGCAGGCGGATCTTCAGGTCCCTCCCGGAGCCGACCACATGGCTGTTGGTGAAAAAGTAGACCACACCGTTGAGGCGGGCGAGGAAGCCCGTGCCGGAGCCCTGGGCGTTGGTAACCAGCCCCACGGCGTCCGGGGGCGAAGGAGGGCGGGAGTGGCTGTCTATACGGGCCGCGGCGTGAACCTTTGCCGCGCGTGCCTTCTCGGCTTCGGCGAGTCTTTCCAGTTCTTCCACATCAAGCGTGGGAAGATTGGGCTCCTGGTCCGCCGCAGCGACAGCGGATTTGTTCTCCTCGGCGGTGGCTTCGCGGTAGCGCTGCTCCTCGACGAGGCGAAAAAGATTGGCCGGGAAAGGCACACGGCGCTGACCGCTGCCGACCGGGACGATGAGCTCGAGCTTGTTATCGTGCGAGGCGGTGACGGGGTAGGCGCTGCCTTTTTCGATCAGAATGATGCCCTTGTCTGCGTTGATGACGACCATCCCGGCGATGTCGACGGTATTGCCCTCGCGTGTGCTGATGATACGGCCGTTCTTGCGCTTGGGGATCTCGATGATGTGGACGGCGTCCCCGAAGTCGTACTTGATGTAGTACGCGTCTTTGTTCTCGCTGACGATCTCGAAGGATTGCGAAGGGTAGAGCTTAATCTTGCCCTGGTTGATCGGGTAGCGGACAGCGAAGCTGTTGTTAGGCAACGCGACGTAGGTCTCGGCGCGTGAAGTTAAGGGCGCAAGCGCGGCCAGTAAGCCGAGCAGGAGGAGGTGAATGAAAGGCTTCATTGGGCAGTAGGGAGATGACGTACTGCTAACTCTAAAGACCTTTATGGGGTATTGTCATGGCTAATATGAGAAAAATACACAATCAGCTTCCCCAATGAGCGGAAATGCCCTGCTATGTGTATTTCAGGGAATCACTTTCTTGCATCCATGGGGCATGGGGCGGCCCTCGGCGTCGATGGCGACAAAGACGATGCGGTCGATCGTGATGATGGTGTCTTTGGTCACCTTGTTGCGGACTTCGCAGCACAGGGTGATGGAACTGGTGCCAAACTCGACCACGTCCATGCCCAGCTCGATGATGTCGCGGGGCTTGGCGGAGGCCTTGAAGTCGATCTCGGAGATGAACTTCGTGACGATGTGCGGGTTATTGTTGAGCTGGCACATCGCAAAGATCGCAGCCTCCTCATCGATCCACTGCAGGAGCTGGCCTCCGAAGAGGTTCCCGTGGGCGTTGAGGTCTGCCGGGCGGATCCATTTGCGGCTGTAGAATTTCATGGGAGCATTTTTAACGCATCGCGGCCCCGCTGCAATCGATAGATGCAGCTTTTCGATATGGATAGGCAGAACGATTCATCTCCGCCCATGCTGCCGTGCTCTAGTGCCCGGCGGCAGCGGGTTTACCGGCATCGGGGCGCTTACGCATGAATAACAGCAACGGGATGACGCAGGCCAGACTCAGCCCGAAGATAGCGAAGATGCGGTCAAAGGCGAGGCTGCTGGCCAGGGCGTTGTTGACGTACTCGATGACTTTGATCGCGTACATCTTCGAGGTGCCCAGGGGCACACCCTGGTCTGCGAAGTAGCGGTCAAGATTACTCATGGTCACGATGGACGCCGGGTCGTTGGGGACGACCGCGTTGGCGAGGACCATCTCGAAGTTCGCCTTCACCTTACCCAGAATGGTGGCCGCGATCACGATGCCCACGCCACTGCCGAACTGCCGGGTGAGGTTGAGCAGGCCGCAGGCGTTGGCCTGCTGATCGGGGCGCAGGTCTGCCACGGCCAGGGCATTGAGCGGTACGAAGATCACCCCCAGGCCGATGCCGCGCAGCAGGAAGGGCATGTACAGGTCGGCCTTCGGCGTCTCGACGCTGAAGGTGCTGTACTTGAACATGGCAAAAAAGAAAATCCCCAGCCCGGCCAGGATCAGGACATAGGGGTTGATGCGGTGGGCGACCTTACCGGCGATGTACATGCTCAGCCCGGTCCCCGCCGCCACCGGGAACATAATCATCCCCGTCTCCAGTGCGGAGAAGCCCATCAGGTCGATGAGGAGCATCGGCGTCACAAACACGATGGCCAGCGTACACAGCGCCTGCATGAAACTGAACAGGCAGCAGGCGGTGAACTGCACATTTTTCAGAATCCGCAGGTCAACAATCGGGGAGGGGATATTCAGCTCGCGGATCACAAACATGATGATGCTCGCGACGCACAGGACGGAGAGGTTCATGCCGTTACCGAGGAAGCTCCAGTCGAGGCTGGATTCCTCCACCAGGATGTACTGGAGCGAGCCGATGGCAAAGGTCAGCAGGAGCAGCCCCTGCAGGTCGATCTTCTGGACCTTTTCCCGGTAGGCCGAGTCCGGTACGAGCAGGCCGACCAGCACGACGGCCAGAGCCCCGAAGGGGACGGTGACGTAGAAGATCCACGGCCACGAAAGAATACCGGTGATGTAGCCGCCGATCGCCGGGCCCATGGCCGGGCCAACCATTAACCCGAGCCCCCAGAGTGACATGGCCCGTGCGTGCTCGCGCGGGGGGAAGACCTCGTAGATGATCGCCTGCGCGGTGGCCACGAGCGCGCCCCCGCCGATGCCCTGGAGCACGCGCCAGATGATGATCTCCGTCAGCGAGCCAGACATGCCGCACATCAGGCTGGCAAACGTAAAGAGGATGAGTGAGCCGTTGAAGTAGCGTTTGCGGCCAAAGAGCTGGGCGAGCCAGCCGGTCATCGGGATGATGATGACATTGGCCAGCAGGTAGCCGTTGGAGACCCAGCTGATCTGCTCCAGCGAGGCATCGAGGCTGCCCATCATGTCGGGCAGCGATACAGTAATGATGCTCGCGTCCAGTCCCTCCAGGAAGGACGCCAGCGTGACCACCGCCACGATCAGGTAGCGCAGCGGGTGCCCGTCCTCGCCGTAGATGTTCTGCTTCGGTTGTTTCTCCATACCCCCTGGAGTCGGTCAAAGGTTAGCGCCCGTCGGTGCCGACGGAGCCGGGATTGTTGCGCTCGGCCACATCCTGCACCGCGCTGGTAGTGGTGGCGACATCCGTAGATGCAGGTGCGGTGGTAGAAGTTTCAGCCGGGGCGGTATCGGTAGGGGATTGATTATCCGAGCCCGTACCGGGAGCCTGCGTGGCTGCGGGGGCCGGTGTCGGTACCGTTGTGGAAGAGCTGTTGGTGGCCGGTGCGCTTGGGGCTGGAGCGGCAGAGGTGTCCGTCTTGGCGGGATCGGCGGGCTCCTTGGGGGAAGTATCTTGGCTGGTCGTGTCGGCGGCAGCGTCAGCTTTTTTGGCCTCGGTCCCGGTGGGGGCTGGTGCGGTACCCGCGGCCTGCGAGGTGGGGGAGTGGCTGCCCTCGGGGGCCGGGGTGGCGGACTTTTCCTTTTTCTCACCTGCCTCGATGGCTGCCTTGGCCTTGCGGTAGGCGACGACCTGCTTGTCGTTTTCGTCGAGCGGGTCCGTCATGATCGTGACCGTTGCGCTCATGCCGGGAAGCATGCGGGCCTTTTGCTTGGGGTCGAGGATGCGGATGCGCACCGGGATAAGGGCCTCGGTCTTGATAAAGTTACCGCTAGCGTTGTTGCGGGGGATGAGTGCGAACTCCGATCCGGCGGCCGGGCTGATGCTCTCGACCTCGCCGTAAAAGGTTTCGCCCGAGAAGGCATCCAGAGAGATGATCACCGGGTAATCGACCTGAATCTGCTCGATTTTGCTCTCTTTAATATTAGCCGTTATCCAGGTGTCGGACTTGGAGATGACGGCCATCAGGTACTGGTTGGACTGGACGAGGACGCCGGGGCTGATGTTGTTCTGGGCGACATAGCCCTCGATCGGGCTGCGGATGTCGGTATTATTAAGGCGCAGGCGGGCCTGCTCGAGTTCGGCCTTGGCCTGGTCGAGGTTGTAGCCGCTGAGGCGCTGGTTGGCCTGCTGCTCGGCGAGCTGTTTCTGGGAAAAGAGGGACTGCTTCTGCAGGGTGTTTACGCTGGCCTGCCAGGTTTCTACGTTGTTCTGAGCCTTGGTGAGCTGGGACTGGACAAAGCCCGCCTTGTCCTTTTTCGCTTCAAGGTCCTTCACCTGCTCCTGAGCTTCGTTCAGATTGGCCTGAGCCTCGGAGAGCTGGGCGTTGATCAGTTGGACGTTGGCCTGCGCGCTCTGAAGCTGGGCGGCGTTTAGCCCGGGCTGGCTGTTTGTGCCGAGCTTGGACTGGACGAGGTCGAAGTTCGCCTGCGCCCGCTCGACCTCCCACTGGTAGTAGCTGTTGTCGAGCTTGACGAGGCTCTGGTCGATTTTGACAAGGTCGTTCTCCTGGGCCTCGACCGCCGTGACATAGCCCTGCTCGGGGGAGAAAATTTTAACCACGAGGCTTTTGACCTCGGCATTGTCGGTGGTCACGCGGGTATGCGCGCGCTGGACCTCCACATAAGCGAACCAAGCGAAGCCGGCGGCTCCGATGATGACGAGCGGCCAGAGCAGTTTGGCCACCAGCGGATGCAGTTTGGGCTTGGACTTTGCCTCGTTTTCGTTTTTCTCAGCCATCACCTATACGCATGCCGGGCAAAGCCCTCAGAGGCAATCTTATATACCTGATGAGAGGCCTTGTGCGAAAAAGGTATATAAGAAAGGTTGACAGGAGGGGGTAAAAAGCCTTTTTTCTCCTGCTTTTCCGTAAAAACCCGTAGATAAGAGGACACATTTTTCATGGCACTCCGAATCAGACTGCAGCGTCACGGCGCTTCCCACTCGCCTGTATACCGCATGGTTGTGACTGAATCCAGCCACCGCCGCGACGGCCGTCACTCCGAAGTGATTGGCAACTACAACCCGAAGGCACGTGGCCAGGACGTCGAGCTTAAGCTCAAGCTTGATCGCGTTGACTACTGGATGGGCGTTGGCGCTCTGCCGACCGATACCGCCCGGACGCTGATCAACCGCGCCCGCCGCGAAGCCGCCGCTGCTCCGGCCCCTGCCGCTGAGCAGACCGAGGCCTAAGCAGCCGCACGTTTTTCAGGAACGGCTTCTCCACGCGAGGAGCCGTTTTTTTGTTTCTACAGACCGCGCGCATCTCGCCCATCTATTTAAAATCCCATGTTGAGCAAAATTGATTTGCTGACGCTCTTCCCGAAAATGGCGGAGGGCTTTCTGACCGAGAGTATCCTCGGACGGGCTTCGACGCATGGGCTGCTCGACATCAATATCCACAATCTGCGGGACTGGTCCACGGACAAGCACCACAAGGTGGATGACCGCCCCTTTGGCGGTGGGGCAGGGATGGTCCTTATGCCGGAGCCGCTTTTCGCGGCCATCGAGGAGATCAAAACTCCCGATACCACAACGATTTACCTATGCCCGGACGGCGAGCCGCTATCGACCCCGATGGCGCGTGAACTGGCTGAACTGCCGCACCTGCTGCTGATCAGTGGCCACTATGAGGGGGTGGACCAGCGGGTCCGCGATGCCCTCGTGGACCGCGAAGTTTCCATCGGCGACTACGTGCTGACAAACGGCACCCTGCCGGCGGCTGTCTTGATCGACTGCGTGGCACGGCAAATTCCTGGTGTATTAGGTGAAGAAAAATCCTTGACGCAGGACAGCTTCAACGACAATTTCCTCACTTTTCCTCAATTCACGCGTCCGGCAGAGTACCGTGGGATGAAGGTTCCCGAAGTGCTACTGAGCGGCGACCACGCTGCCATCGAGCGCTGGAGAGAGGAAGAAAGAAGGAGACAGACCCGCCTGAGAAGGCCCGATCTTAACCCATAATTTCTGTACCCGACCGGATACACGTTAACAGACCTTTCGCCATGCAAGCGATTCTCGAAAACATCACCAAAGACCAAATCAAGACCGACCTCGTTAAGTTCAAGGTTGGCGACGGCGTGCGCGTTCACACGAAGGTGCGCGAAGGCGACAAGGAACGCATCCAGATTTTTGCCGGCATCGTTATCTGCCGCAAGGGCCGGGGCATCGCCGAGACCTTCACGGTCCGCCGTATCTCCTACGGCGAAGGCGTCGAGCGCGTCTTCCCCGTCAACTCGCCCAACATCGAAAAGATCGAAGTGGACCGCGAGTCTATCACCATGCGTGCCCGCATGTACTACCTGCGCGGCCGTATCGGTAAGCAGGCCAACAAGGTTAAGGAAAAGCGCCTCGTCGAGGCCGGCCGCTAAACCGCGTATTCACCACAACCCAGACTTTCCCAATGGCAACGACAGACATCCTCCTTCTTGAGCCCGTAGCCGGACTCGGCGGCGAAGGCGACCAGGTTAACGTCAAGGCTGGTTACGCCCGCAACTTCCTCCTCCCGCGTAAGCTGGCCCTGCCGGTGAACCGCGCCAACCAGAAGTACATCGACGCCCTCCAGAAGCGCCGCGCTGAGCGCGAAGCTCAGGAGCTCGGTAACGCCCAGGAACTGGCCGCCAAGATCGAAAAGGTCAGCATCGCTATCGCGGTCAAGACCGGCGAAGGTGGCAAGATGTTCGGCTCCGTTACCGCTCAGGACCTGATCGACCGCTTCAAGGAAGACGGCGTCGAGCTGGACCGCAAGCAGCTCAACCTGTACTCCCCGGTCAAGGCCCTCGGCAAGCACACCACCAAGGTGAAGCTGCACCCCGAGGTGACCGTCGAGTTCGAGTGGGAAGTCGTTTCGGAAAATCCGATCGAGGAAACCGAAGAAGCTGCTGCCGAAGAGGAAGCCCCCAAGGCTGAGTAGTTCGAGAGACAGAATTAATTTCCAAAAACCTCCGTCCGGTATCGGGCGGAGGTTTTTTTGTGGGTGATCACCGGAGACAATGAGGGGGCAGCCATGACGGCGCGGCATGCCAATACCCCGACAGTGAGTTGTCTTGAAAGTGAAGGTGCCCTGATGCCGATACTCTTCCCCGTATCGAAAGGCTCGCTGGGCTTTACCAATCTTAGAGGGGCAGCGAACGCAGTGAGCGATGGGGCAAAGCCCCAACAATGTCCTGTGCGGTCAAGCATCACAGGTCCAGGACTGGTCCTGGTTAGGCGAGGTCGGCGTCGGCTTTATCGTCTTCGTCGAGTTCCTCATCGGTGGGGCGGTGGCCGATCTTGTCGAGGCTGACGCCCTTGGTCTCGATGGCGAAGATGGTCGTGATGATGGCCCCCAGCACAAAGGCTCCGACGAGCCCGAAGAGCAGGGCCTTGTCGCCGATGCTTTTGAGCAGGATAGGGAAGAGGAATGCGGTCAGGACGGCCCCGATCTTGGCAAAGGAGGCGGCGAAGCCCGCGCCTTTACCCCGGATGTGCGTCGGGAAGACCTCCCCGGCGATGAGGTAGGTCATGGCGTTGGGGCCGAGGTTCGTCATGAAGAAAAAGAGCATGAACCCGATGAAGAGCACCGGCATGTTGTTACCGCCGTCGGACTGCATGGAGAGTGCTGCGAGCAGCAGGCCGACCGCGCAGCCGACGAAACCGATGATCTGGAGCTTGATCCGGCCCAGACGATCCACCAGCAGGACGGCGAAAATGATGCCGATGACAAAGAGGATGTCCATCAGGGCGGAGCCCTTGGCGGCGAGAATGTCGTTGTGGATGACCTCGTTGAGCGTGTCGGTGACGGATTTCTTTCCGATCAGCGTGGCCAGAATCGTCGGGGTGAAGATCCCGATCCCGTAGGTGCCCAGATCCTGGAGAAACCACGGTACGGAGGCCAGGATGGTGGCCTTGCGGTAGGGCTTGCTGAAGAGCACGCCGTAGTGGCCGGCAGGGCGGGGGCCGTCTTTGTTCGGGTTGGCGAGGCGGATACTGCGCGGATACTGCGGGCGGCGGCGCAACAGCCGGTGGGTGGCCTCTTCGGCGTCCTTGATACGCCCACGCGAGACCAGCCAGTGTCCACTATCAGTGACGAAGAAGCGACCGATGATGACGAGGATGGCGGGGATCACGGCGCTGGCGTACATCCACCGCCAGGCGGATTCGACCGGGTTCTCTGCCAGAATGACGTAGCCGATGACCGTACCGGTCAGTGCGCCCACGGCCTGAAAGGCGAAAGCGCTCAGCACCAGCCTGCCGCGCGCGGAGGTGGGGATGCTCTCCGATATCACCATATGGGCTGTCGGATAGTCGCAGCCCAGCGCGATCCCGATCCCCAGCAAAAAGACCACGACCCACAAAAAGCTCGGGGCCAGAGACAGGGCGATGAGAAACACGGTAAAGATAATCATCTCGGCGATGAACATCCGCTTGCGGCCAAAGACATCGGCCAGTCCTCCCAGTGCGGTAGCCCCGATCAGGATGCCCGCGAGGGTCGCAGCGGTGACGAAGCCCTCGGACGAGGGCTTCAGGCCGAACTCGCGCGAGATCAGCGGCAGGGCCACCCCCGTCATAAAGACCACCATCCCCTCGAAGAACTTACCCGCGCAGGCCAGCGACCAGATGCGCCACTGCATGTGCGTCATGGGCGTGTTGGGGGCACGCGTGCCGTCTGCCCACAGGGGGCATTCGTCAATATACTCTTGGACGGTGCGGGCCCGCTGTGGCTGCCCCGGGTCCGGCTGAAAACGTGTTTCGGGATTTTCGGACATAGCGGCGATGGTTGATAAGCAGCGCGATTGCCGCCGTTTCGCAAACCTTATCCCGTGGCGTCACCTAATCTTAACACTCCGAGTTCTAATCGTAATTAGCCGACACTAAGCATGTTGCGATCTTTCGTGCATATTAAAAATGCGTTACTCTTTTCGCATTTGTCCGGGAATCATGCATTTGCACAACCGGAGAAAACAGGTCCAACGGCTAGCGCAGGCACAAAAAAGCCCGCCAGTGTGACAACCGGCGGGCGAAATGGGAAAGACGCTGGTGCGTCCGCTCAGGGACCTAGATCTTTTCGACGATTTCGTCTACCAGGCCGTACTCGATAGCCTCGGGAGCGGTCAGGTAGAAGTCGCGGTCAGTGTCCTTGGCGATCTTTTCCAGCGGCTGGCCAGAGGAAGCGGCGAGGATGTTGTTGAGCTCGATGCGGAGCTTTTCCATTTCCTCGGCCTGGATGTTGATATCCACAGCCGGGGCGACGATGCGGCCCATGATGAGCGGCTGGTGGATGAGCACGCGGGCGTGCGGGTAGATGAAGCGGTTACCCTTATCGGCGCCACAGAGGAGGATAGAGCCCATGCTGGCAGCCATGCCCGTGACGATGGCGCGGATCGGCGAGCTGATGAGCTTCATGGTGTCATAGACAGCCATCCCTGCCGTGATCGAGCCACCGGGGCTGTTGATGTAGAAGTCGATCGGTTCGCCGGGCTTATCGCAGTCGAGGTAGAGGAGCTTTTCCATGACTTCCTGCATGGACTCGTCGTTTACCTCGCCCCAGAGAAAAATCTTACGCTGCTCGAGAAACTTCTTCTCCACCAGCATGCGGAAGCCGCCCTTGGGCTCTTCCTTGGGCTTGTCGTCGCACCCGGCGCTCGGGCTAACCGTATCTTTAAAGAGATTGTTCATAGCAATGAGCTGAAATGTAGGCATGACGCGCGGATTTACCAATCAAAAATGTGGATTGCTCGCGCTGCATGGTCCAGAGGAGTCATTACTAATGCCATTTGCGTTTAATATAATACGGACGAATATATAAGCGGACGGGTTTACGGTCCGATGATTATGGCGATAATAGGCTATGCAAGCAACGATCCCGTCTGCCATTCCCGTGAGCGAATCCCAAGAATCATCCGGCCCGACCTCCCAAGGCTTACTGAGCTGGCTGAAGCCCTGGGTACGACTGGATAGTCGCTTCACCAGCTGGGAGGAGGGAGAAGAAGTCCACTCCCGTAAGATACTGGTCCGTACCCGGCCCGGTGTGCAGCTGGACCTGCTGCAGGAGCGTGACCACCCCCGCTTCAGCGCGAAGCTCAGCAAGCTCGATGACGCCCGTGGCTACTACCAGCTCAAGGTGTGGCCGCATTCGACGCGTGAGTTCGCGCAGGGTGAGGTGCGTTTGCTCGCCACGTTGCCAAACGGTCGCGAGAAGCTGTACAAAGTTCAGGCCTGTGTGGACTGAGCGCCGTCGCTACTGAGCAACGCGGACGTAGATATTATAAACGCGCGACTGGCCACTGCCCCAGTTGGCCTCGATGGGGAGAATCCCCGAGCCTGTCTCGCCGCCGAGCGGAGTCAGGGATAAGTGGTAGCTACGCTGATCGCCGTCCTGCTTTTTCTCGAGTACCGCCGATACGGGTAGCGGGCGCTTCGGGGTTTGCAGGGTAAGGCTCACGCCGGGCTCGACCGGGATGTCGAGGGACTTGGTCTCGGCCGTATCGCTGGCGCGCCACTTGACGACACGGGTGGGCAGATTTGCAGCGACCGGGATGTCAGAGCGAAAGTTCAGCACGGTGGCCGGATGGTCTTTCTCGTCCGTCAGCACGGTGATGGTCGAGTGCTGTGGACCTTCGCGGTCCTCGGTCTCGAAAAACGCGGCTATCTCGGCGGATTCACCGGGCGCAACCATCGTGCGGCTGGCAGCGGCATAGGTGCAGCCACAGGAGGTTTTTACCTCCAGGATTTCGACCGGTGTGCTGCCGGTATTTTTAAAGGGGTAGGTCGCCTCCAGACTCTCCTGCCCAAACGAGGCCGGAACCGTCAGAGACATCGTCTCCCATTCGAGTTCGGCCGACAAAGGCAGGGCGGTGCACAACGCCAGTAGATACGCGATAGCTTTCATCTGCACATAAGGAAAGCCGGGCAGAGGAAAGCGTCAAGTCAGGGAGGAGAGGTGAATGCCGCTGCTTTACAGAACAGGCGCTACGGTATTCTCCCCTGAAAACACTAAGGTGACCCGAACGATCATGGTCCCAAGCCTCGCCCTGCGGGGCAGCGACTGCAGTGAGCGATGGGGCAGAGCCCCATCAATCGGATCAAACGCCGAGCGTTTGCTAGATGAGGCCGAGCTCCATCTTGCCGTCTTCGGAGATCATGTCCTGATTCCAGGGCGGGTCCCAGACGATGTCCACCTGAGCCTCGCCGACGCCGGGCACGGACTCGCAGCGGATGCGGGCGTCCTCGGCGATGGCCGGGCCCATCCCGCAGCCGGGAGCGGTCAGGGTCATCTGGACGGAGACCTTGTAGCCGCCTTCTTCGCGCGGGGCGATGTCGAGCGAGTAGACGAGGCCGAGGTCCACGATGTTGACCGGGATTTCCGGGTCGTAAACAGTCTTGAGAGCCTCCCACAGAGTGCCTTCCTCGGGAGGGCCGGAGGGCTCAGTGCTGGCGGCGGCTGCATCGCTCTCAGCAGCAGCAGCGTCCGGGCTGTCTTCGCCGAGGGCGTCGGCGTCCTTACCGAGGATGCGGAACATCCCGTAGTCGCAGACGATGGTAAAGTTGCCGCCAAGGCGGTGGGTGATGTCCACCTCCATGCCTTCGGGCAGGTTGATCTTGTCACCGGCGGGAATGACGGTGGCCTCGACTTCGCGGGTCAGGGTACGGTGGTTATCTGCAGACATGGCGTTTTATAAGATGTCTTGGAATTTCGACTGAACGAGGTTTCTGAGATTATCTTTCAATTCCTCGTTGTCGATCTTTTCGATGATCTCCTCGAAGAAGCCGAAGACGAGCAGCTGCTCAGCGGTCTTTTTAGGGATGCCGCGAGCCATCAGGTAGTAAAGCTGTGCGGAGTCGATCTCGCCCGTGGTGGCCCCGTGGGAGCACTTCACGTCGTTGGCCTCGATCTCCAGCCCCGGCAGCGAGCAGGCCTCGGCGGTGGGGGAGAGGAGCAGGTTGCGGTTGGTCTGGTAGGCGTCGGTCTGCTGACCGGTCGGCTCCACGAGGATCATGCCCGAGAAGATCGTGCGGGCGTCGTCCATGAGAGCGTTTTTATAAAGCAGGTCGCTGGTGGCGTGGTCACCGATGTGGGTCTGCAGCGTGCGCTGATCAAACTCCTGGTCACCGGTGGCGACGGTGAGCGAGTACATCTTGACGTCTGCCCCAGAGCCGGCGACGCGGGTCTGGTTCTCCAGACGGGCGTACTTGGCGCCGAGGTTGACGGCGATGGTCTTCACCTGCGCGTCGCGGTCGGCGGCATTAGCCTCGACCTGGAAGGACTGCGCGGTCGGCGAGAGGTTCTGTACGATCTTGCGGAAGACCTGGGAGCCTGCGCCGGCGTGGATGGTGCCGGTGGCGATGGAGAGGGACGGGCAGCAGGCCGCTTCCTTACCCGAGCCGTAGTAGTCCATGAAGTCCACCTTGGAGTTGTCCTCGGTGACGAGCAGGGTGTGCGGCAGGACGGTCTCCTCGCAGTCGCTGCTCCAGTAGTACGCGATAAAGGGGTCCTTTACCTCGACGCCCTTGGGGACGTAGAGGAACGCGCCGTCCTGGAAAAAGGCGTTGTGCAGGGCGAGCAGCTTGTCCGAGCCGAGCTTCTGCTCTTCTTCGAGGAAGTACTTGCGGACCAGCTCCGGGTGCTCCTTGAAGGCCTGACTGAGCGGCATCCAGATGACGCCCTTGTCGATTAACTCCTGAGAGGCCGGGTCAAAGGCGATCAGGTGGTTGTCTGCGAAGACGAGGCGACCGGCGGGCTTTTCGACGAGCTTGGAGCGCTCCAGCAGGATCTCTTTCTGCTCGGTTTCGGGCGCGCTGGCAGGTCGGAACTGCGCCAGGTCGAAGCCGTTTCTGTGCAGGCCCGAGAAGCGCCAGCGTTCATCCTTGCGGGAGGGCATGGGGAGCTTTTCGAAGGCTTCCCAGTTGCTGCGTTTGATCTCCTGCAGCCACGGCAGGTCGGCCCATTCGGCCAGGTGTGCCTCAAAGGTGGCGGCGTCAAAAGCGGGTTTGTCTAAGGTTGGCATCTTTAACTTTTTGAGAATTTGAAAAATTGTTTTGGGCTTTAGTTGTAGCGTTGGGTGATGTCCTTCACAGCTTCCTCGTAGGCTTGGGTCTTCAGCAGTGAGACCTGATCGTCATGTTGTGAATGGCGCGTATAGCTGGCGGTGTTGGTCTTGTCCTCGTAGGAAACGGGTGTGAGTAAATTCCAGTCACCTGTGAGTACATCGATAATGGCAATTTTGAGCTGGATCCGCATCTCCTGTTGCTCATCCAGCAGAACTCCACCGACGATGGGGATCCATGACACGGCCTTGGTCGCATACGCTTCCTGCGAGATTTCGAGTTGCCCCCAATAGACGATCATGTAGGAGGCGCCGCCTCTGGCAGCGACCAGCCGAAGGGACTTGTCTAGCGGCGGGACTTCTTGTTTGGAGTCGCTACGCATCCATGTTGGACCATTGCCGTTATCAGGAACTCCGCTAAGCGGGATCACCTCATAGGCAGTCTTCAACCCATCCAGCATGCCATCGTCCGGGAATAATGCTCCAGACTGAATCAACACGATCGTATCACCGTGTTTGAGCCCGACCTCAGGGGAACCGTTTTTGAGGGCATCAGCGATTTCCTGCTCGGTTATCTCATTTCCGCTGGTGCTTACTCCGAGTACAGAGAGCTCATTGAGCTCACCTCGATAGCCACGATCATGGTGGTAACCTGAGTCTGAGATCGAGCGCGTCTCGCAGCCTGCAAAAAGCAGGCATGCGGTCAGCGCCAAGAGGGTGATGGATGTTTTCATGCGATGGGTAGTAGAGAGTACTGCGGCTGATGAGTCCGGGTTAGCCGACGCTTCCTTCCATCTCCAGGTCGATGAGGCGCTTGAGCTCGACAGAGTACTCCATCGGGAACTCGCGTACGAGGTCGTTGACGAAGCCGTTCACGGCCAGGCTCATGGCCTCGCCCTCGTTCATGCCGCGCTGCTGCATGTAGAAGATCTGCTCGGCGCTGACCTTCGAGACGCTGGCCTCGTGCTGGACGCTGTTGTGGTCGCCGCGCACATTGATGGCCGGGTAAGTGTCGGTGCGGCTGTTGGTGTTGATCAGCAGCGCGTCACACTCGGTGTTGTTCTTGCAGCCCTTGAGGTGCTTGGGGATCTGGACCAGTCCGCGGTAGCTGGAGCGGCCCTTGCCCACGCTGATGGACTTGGAGATAATGTTGGAGGTGGTCTCGTCGGCGGCGTGAACCATCTTCGCACCGGTGTCCTGGTGCTGGCCGTCGTTGGCCAGGGCGATGGAGAGGACCTCGCCGCGAGCCTTGCGGCCCTTGAGGACGACGCCGGGATACTTCATCGTCAGGCGCGAGCCGATGTTACAGTCGATCCAGCGGACTTCGGCCTCTTCCATGGCCATGGCGCGCTTGGTCACGAGGTTAAAGACGTTGTTGGACCAGTTCTGCACCGTGATGTACTGGATCTTCGCACCGGGCAGGGCGACGAGCTCGACCACAGCGGAGTGCAGGGCTGCGGTGTCAAACTGCGGGGCGGTGCAGCCCTCCATGTAGGTCATTTCGCTGCCCTCGTCGGCGATGATGAGGGTACGCTCAAACTGGCCGAAGTTCTCGGCGTTGATGCGGAAGTAGGCCTGCAGGGGCTGGGAAACCTTTACGCCCGGCGGGACGTAAATGAAAGAGCCGCCCGAGAAGCACGCGCTGTTGAGCGCGGAGAATTTGTTATCACCGCTGGGGATGACCTTCCCGAACCACTTTTTGAAAATCTCGGGGTGCTCGTGGAGCCCCTCGTGCGGGCCGACGAAGATCACGCCGAGCTCGGCCAGGTCGTCCTTCATGCGCGAGTAGACGGCCTCGGAGTCGAACTGCGCCTCGACACCGGCGAGGAACTTGCGCTCGCTCTCGGGGATACCCAGGCGCTCAAAGGTTTCCTTCACGTCGTCCGGCACTTCATCCCAGGAGCGGCTGGCCTTCTGGCTCTTGGCCAGGTAGTAGCGCACGTCGTCAAAGACGATGTTCTCCAGGTCCTTGGTGGCCCAGTTGGTGGGCATGGGCTTGTCTTCAAAAAGCTTGAGGGCTTTCTTGCGGAACTCACGGACCCAGGCGTCTTCGCCCTTGGCGTCGGAAATGTAGTCGATGGTGTTTTCCTTCAGGCCGATGCCGGCGTCGAAGGCGTAGTCTTCGGCAAAGTGAAAATTGCCTTTGCTGCGGTCGATTTCGATTTCGGGTGTAGCGGTATCGCTCATAAGAACTTTGGTTGGTTGAACTTTAAAGATTGAGAAGTGAGGTTAGAGGATCTCCACGTTGACTTGCGGTGGAACTTGAGAGGGTGCTGGTGCGAGCCCCTGCGGGACGACTTTCATCGTCATGTCCTGGGCAAAGGATGCCGGCAGGACGGCGACTCTTGCCCAGGTGCCGCCGAGTGTCGTCACTCTGCCCGGAGGCTCATAGTAGGTGTAGTCGTTGATGTACCAGCCGGGACCGGGCGTTGCTACGACCGTGACCGGCACATCGCTCCACAGCTCCCACGGTGCATCGGACTCGTTGGGCTTGACCAGGCAGGTGTTAGGGCTGACCAGCGGCTGGCCAAACACGTTGACGACCTGCACCAGATTATCCTGAGGCAGGTAATACGCGCCGTCGGCATTGGTGAACCCGGGATAAAACACGCCGGGCAGGATAATGACATCGACGTTCGACTTGATGACCGAGAGCTCGTACTTGACCGTGTAGCTCAGCTTTTCGCTGACAACGACCGATGGCTGCTCTGGTGACATCGTTACCCCCGCCAGCTTGAACTGCGGCGGCGGCGCCGAGCTGCAACCCGCCAGCACAAACGCAGCAAGCAGGCTCAGCGCGGTCAGGCCGAGTCTGTTTTGCGTATGGGACTGTGGTGCGGGATGCATGTGTGGTGGATGTAAGTTTTAGTTGCGGTCGAGGACGATCCGGTAGCGGGCCTTGCCGCTGCTCAGGTGCTCAAAGGCGTCGTTGATCTGCGCCATCGAGTAGTGCTCCGTCACCGGTGCGATGTCGTGACGTGCGCAGAACTCCAGCATGTCGCCCACCGTGGCCGGGCTACCCAGTGGAGAGCCGCCGATCGAGCGCTGCCCGCCGATCAACTGGAAGGGGACGAACTCGGCTGGAGGGGCCGCACCGACGAAGTGCAGCTTACCGCCGGGTCGCAGAAGCTCCAGATAGGCGCTCCAGTCCAGGCCGACATTGACCGTGACGAGGACCATGTCGAGCGTGCCTTGCAGGCGCTTGAAGGCGTCTGCCTGACGCGAGTTGACAAAGTGGTGCGCACCCATGGAACGGGCTTCGGCCTCCTTGTCTTCACTGGAGGAAAACGCCGTCACCTCGCAGCCCCAGCCCTTGGCGAACTGCAGGGCCAGGTGCCCGAGGCCACCAATGCCGACCACGCCGACCCGTTGGGTGGGCATGATGCCATTGATGACAAAGGGATTGAACGCGGTGATGCCGCCGCAGAAAAGCGGGCCAGCCTTGGTCGCGTCCAGATCCGCCGGAAGCGGGATCGCCCACTCGCTCTTGGCAACGACATGGCTGGCAAAGCCGCCATGGCGCGCGACGATCGTCTCCTCGGCATGGGAGCAGCGGTTATGGTGGCCGCTCATGCACTCGCGGCAGTGCATGCACGAGCCGGAGAACCAGCCCACGCCGACGCGTTGACCGAGCTGAAGGTGGGTGACGTGCTCGCCCTTCCACAGAATCTTACCGACGACTTCATGGCCGCCAACAAACGGATAGACGGAGCGGCCCCAGTCGTTATCGAGCATGGACAGGTCACTGTGGCAGATGCCGCAGTGATCGACGGAGACGAGTACATCATCCGCCCGCAGGTCTTCGGCCTGATATTCAAACGGCTCGAAGGCCGCCTTGGGGGCGCTGGCTGCGTAGCCTTTAATCGTGGTGCTCATCGGTGGGCGGCAGGGCGGGTAAACGGATTAGGCGCTGGCCGGGGCAAGCTCTTCCTTGACCCAGTCGTAGCCCTTTTCTTCCAGCTCCAGGGCGAGGTTCTTGTCGCCGCTCTTGACGATCTTACCGTCGTACATGACATGGACGACGTCCGGCACGATGTAGTCGAGCAGGCGCTGGTAGTGGGTGATGACGAGGAAGCCGCGCTCGGGGCCACGCATGGAGTTGACCCCCTCGGCGACGATGCGCAGGGCGTCGATGTCGAGGCCGGAGTCGGTCTCGTCCATGATGGCGTACTCGGGCTTGAGCATCATCATCTGAAGGATTTCGCAGCGCTTCTTTTCGCCGCCGGAGAAGCCGTCGTTGACGGAGCGCGAGGTAAAGGCGCGGTCCATCTTGAGCTGGTCCATATTGGCGTACAGCTCCTTGTAGTACTTGGTGGCGACGATGTTCTCGCCCTCGGGCAGGCGGGCCTGGACGGCTGCGCGGATAAAGTTGGCGATGCTCACGCCGGGGATCTCGGCCGGGTACTGGAAGGCCAGGAAAAGACCGGCGCGTGCGATCTCGTCGGGCTCCATGCCGACGATGTTGGTCCCGTCAAGGAGGGCTTCGCCACCTATGATGTCGTAGTCCTCATGGCCGGCGAGGGCCTTGGCGAGCGTGCTTTTCCCGGTCCCGTTGGGGCCCATGATGGCATGGACCTCGCCCTTGGGCACGGAGAGGTTGAATTCCTTGAGGATCGGCTTTTCGCCGATGCTGACGGAGAGGTTACGGATATCCAGTGACATGATGTGAAGTGGTTGTCTGAGTAAAGGGTGTTAGGTGTGGTGAAGTAGATATTGGGTTTAGTTCTCAGCGACGCAGTGGTCGCCGGGCAGGTCCTTGGGGGCGTAGCCGGTAAAGCTCAGTTTAAACTTTTTCGCCTCAAAGCCCTGTGGAAGGACATTGGTGATCTCGTGCATGAAGTTCTCGGGCAGATCTATATCGAATACGCGCCCGGTGCCTTCGTCCAGAAAATGTGCATGCTCACCGTCGTTAGGACAGAACCGGCTGGGCTCGCGCTCGTAGTTGAGCTTTTTGACCAGGTCGCACTCGACGAGGGTTTCCAGGCAGTTGTAGACGGTGGCGAGCGAAATAGAGGGCATGACCTGCTTGGCGCGAGCGTAGACCTCGTCGGCCGTCGGGTGGTCGCGCTGAGTCAGGAGCACGGCATAGACGTGCTCTCGCTGGCGAGTGGCGCGCAGCCCGTTTTCGACGAGCGCCTCTTCCAGTTCGCGTTTTGAGTTGGTGGATAGCTTCATGGATGCAAACGGCCTCAACTAAATTGGAATGATTCCAGAAATCAACCGAAACTGAGAATTATTTTCATTAAAATTAGGAAAGCTTGTCTAATGCATGTCTGAAAGGAATAATGATAATCGTTCTAAATAAAGCAGGCCCATTGCCAGTTCATGGGGCGGAGCGACTTTTTCAGGCCGATCTCATACTTTTTTCGGGCGAGGGGAGTCCATCGCCCCCTCAGACAGCCCTGTGAGGATAACAAAAAAGCCCGGGAACATGCCCGGGCTTTTGTGTGCGTGGTGTGAGAGCAGGGGGTTTACCTCGGCATGATCACTGCGGGATCTCGCGATCGCAGCAGGAGAACAGCAGGCTTGCGCCCACACAGACCGCTATGGTTATCATTGCGATGGTAAACATGGTATTAATATAGTCGGGTTTTGCCCAAGTTCCTGACAAATTTGCCAATTGGGGTGTCTTTTGTGCGAAACGGGGTTGAGCACCGGGACGGAGACGGTATTGGTGGGGCATGGAAACCTTTGAAAACCCGAATCCGGGCCGCGACTACCAGATCCAGCACATCGCCGAGGAGTTTACCTCGGTCTGTCCGAAAACCGGGCACCCGGACTTCGGGACGGTGGTGTTGACCTATATCCCCGACCAGCTCTGCGTCGAACTCAAGGACTACAAGCTGTACCTGCACGACTACCGTAACAAGGGCATCTTCTTCGAGGCCGTGACGAACAAGATCATGGACGACCTCTACGCCGAGCTGAAGCCGCGCTGGCTGCGGATCGAGACGATCTGGAAGGGCCGCGGGGGCATCCGCTCAGTGGTCCGCATCGAGCAGGCCGCCGATGATTTCACCGGGCCCACGCCGCCGTATTTCGGTTAAGACACGACTCGCAAACCGTAGAGCAATGCGTGCATCATCCATCGAGCGTGTCGCGGTCCTGCCGAGCCCGCCCTTTCGTCTGGACGGTGGAGCCATCTTTGGGGTGGTCCCGCGCGTGCTCTGGGCCAGTGACTTCCCGCCTGACGCGGACAACCGGATCGCGCTGACCACACGTGTGCTCCTGGCCAGTGGCGCCGGGCGGCACCTGCTGGTCGATCCCGGCATCGGTACGGCCTGGGATGATACCTTTATGGCTCGCTACGGGATCGAGCCCGAGGGAACAGCCTTTGAAGGCTCGCTGGCCCAGCTCGGGCTGAAGCCGGAGTCCATCACCGACGTGGTGCTCACGCATTTGCACTTTGACCACCTGGCGGGGTGCTTTAGGGGGCAGCCGGGGGCGCTTGAGCCGGTCTTTCCGAACGCCCGCTACCATGTCCAGCGCAGACAGTGGGAATGGGCGCAAAAGCCCAGCCCGAAGGACCGTGCCAGCTACACGCCGGAGCATCTGGACCTGCTGCGGGCTAGTGGCTGCCTGGAGCTGCTGGACGGCCCGGGCGAACTTGCGCCGGGCTTCGAGGTGTTTTTATGCGATGGGCATACCCATGCGCAGCAGTTGTGCAAACTCAGGGCAGGGGGGCGCAGTTGGGTCTACGGGGCGGATGTGTTTCCCATTGCTGAGCTTTTGCGGCTGAGTTGGATCATGGCCTACGACATCGAGCCGCTAGCCACGGTGGAGGCCAAACTCCGCTGCCTGGAAGCCTGTCGTCAGGACGATGCCTTTCTCATTCTCGGGCACGACACGCGTTTTCTTGGTGGGCACGTGCGACAGGGCAAGCGCCACGCTGAGCTGGTCGAGTCAGTACCTGCGAACGCGGGTGTCGAGGTGCTCTATGCAGGCTGATGGCAGGCGCGGCGGATACCGCTACGCACGTCAAGCCGCCTGGGCTTAGTTGCCGTTGATGGCTTCCTGCATCTGCTCTTGCTCGTAGCTGTTGATCTGGCCGTCGGCAGCCATCGTGTCTACATCTGCGGACTGGGTGGCGTTGACGCTGCTGAGCTTGGTGGCGTTCTGGTCGGCCTCCACGTTTTTCTCAAACTGGGCGCAACCGGTCAGCAGGCTAAGGGCGAAGAGAGAGGTAAAGAAAAGCGTACGCATGGGCGGGAGCATGCGTAGCTGCCTACTCCAGTACAAACTCTAAATCCGGGTATGAGTTGGCGCGCATCGGTGTGATGCGCGCCAACCAAATCGGACTCGCGGACTGTTGCGCGAGAAACAGCTAAACCGTTACTAGGATATCTGCAGCTTGACCTTTGTGCGGTCGAGGCGACCAAGTGCCCTTGTGCGTTCGTCCCAGTAGGCCAGGTGCCAGTCTCCGGCGCTATTGGCGCAGTGCTGGACGCCGCCCTTGAGCTGGAAGGGCACATGGACGCCGACCGGATTCATGCGGCCACTGAGGGTGACCTTGAGCGGGACATAGGTGTAAACGGAGTGGATCGGGCCGGGACGCAGGACAAAGTCGACGCCTGGCTGCAGGCCTTTCTTGGAATTGAGCGAGGCCGAGGGGCCGGGCAGCATCGTCCACCCCTCGGGGAGCTCCCAGTTCAGGTGCATGAGCTGCTCACGGTGGTTGGCGTTGCGGATGATGACGCGGATTTTCTTGTCCACGCCCTCCTCGATCTCGGGGCCATCCTGATAGTCCACGCTCAGCTCAGCATAGGGCAGGTCAAAGACCAGGTCGTAGGGCGAGAGGGACCACAGACGGGTTTTTACCCATTCGCTGTCGTTGAGGGATGCCTGGAAATCTGCCGTAAACTCGGTCGGGCGCTCGTCGAGGGCGACTAGCTTACGGTTATAATTGCAGTTGTCGAGAGCCTGGCTGATGACACGATCGGTCAGCTCGGTCACGCTGGCGGGGACATCGAGGTTGAAGCGGTTGATGGCCACGGTCTGGATGCTGTCACCGATGGGCTCGATCCATTTTTGCGGTAGGGCCTTGCGACCGTGGATGATGCCCAGAATGGCTCCGGCGGTGGCCGCGGTGCAGTCCGTGTCGTCGCCGCAGTTGGTGGCGAGGCAGATGGTTTTCCCAAAGTCACCCTCACCGTAGAGGATGGCGATGATGGTAAAAGCGATGTTGCCGGGGGCCTGGAACCAGCCGAGGTCCTTGTTGGCTTCGACGATGCGGTTACGCGCCTCGCTAAACTCGACCTTGGTGTCGTAGAGTTCGCAGGCCAGTTTTACGTTTTCGGCGAGGCGGCTCTCGGGCGGGATCTTGGACAGACCGATGCTGATCAGCTCGCGCACGTCGGAGACCACGAAGGCTGCTGCCTCCAGGCTGGCGGTAAACATCTCGGCGTAAACGCCCTCACCGGTGTGGTCGCAGCAAGAGTCCATATACGCGAACTTGGCGGCCTCGTCCGGGGAGCCGGGCAGCATGCAGGCCCAGACCTCGGAGCGGATCCAGGCGCCGTTGCTGTACTTCCACATGTCGTTGTTGCAGGAGCCGGAGAGGGGAGGGTAAAGCCCGGCGGCGATGTTCGCCTTGCAGACGCCGTACTCGTTCCACGGGCCGACGATGTGGTTCATCCAGTACTCGCCGAGCAGGCGCGGGGTGATGTTGTAGAGGCCGTGCTCTTCGATGGCCTGCAGCCATACCAACTGCAGGTCGAGGTCGTCGTTGGGCTCGGGCTGGCCCTTGAGGTCCTGCGTGTAGAAATGCACGTCGTTCATCTGCTGGGTGTTCTCGAAGGGCGCGCCGAGCGTCCCACCGATATTCTTGCCCATCCAGCAGCCCAGGACCTTGTCCCGGTACTCGTCGAGGTTCATGTGCTGAGGGGAAACGTTAACGGAGATTTGCATAATGATCGACCCCTAGCACTGCCCATGGCCGTGTCTAGAGCAAAGCCGTGCCCCCTCTCGCTTTTGTCAAATATTGGGAGCAATGGTCAATTTTACGGAATCGATACACCCGAAATATCGGCTCCGCCAGTTTGCACAACAGGGGCTGTAACGGTACCTTCCCATATGCCGTATCTTAATATCCAGACCAATCTCGCGGTGTCGGAGGAGGCCCGCCACCTCCTGCTCAAGCGCTCCTCCAAGCTGACCGCTGAGCTCCTCGGTAAGCCCGAGTCCTACATGATGGTCGCCCTCAAGCCCGACGTGCCCATGAGCTTCGCCGGGACGGAGGACCCCGTCGCCTACCTGGAGCTGCACGCTCTCGGGCTGGCCGCCGACAAAACCAAAATCCTCAGCAAGGGCCTATGCCAGCTGGTCGAGGACGAGCTGGGCATCCCCGGCGAGCGCATCTACGTAAAGTTCGCCAGCGCTCAGGGAGCCATGTGGGGCTGGAAGGGCGACACCTTCGGATAAGTGCGTGACCGCACAGGACATTGATGGGGCTAAGCCCCATCGCTCACTGCGTTCGCTACCCCTCAATGACCAACTACTCGAAAGTGCAGGCTAAATGCTGGTCCAGCCGGACTTGCCGCGGGTGCAGGGCTGCGTAAGCCCGGCAAAAAATAAAACATCGACTCTGAGCGGGTTTTGCGCACGCTCATGCGACTTCCCTGCTAGGAAATTCCCAGGGGTGGGGCGGCACGAGGCCGCCCGCAAACTGAATTTCATCATGAAAGCGATAGTTGTTTATTCCGGCGGTCTGGACTCGACCGTCCTCTTGTACGACCTGTTAAAAAGCGGCCACGAAGCGGCCGCGCTCTCGGTCAACTACGGCCAGCGCCACCGCAAGGAGCTGGACTGCGCCGCCCAGGTCTGCGCTTCGCTCGGGGTCGAGCACCGCGTGGCTGATCTGTCCGCCGTGACCGGCCTGCTCGGTGGCAGCAGCCTGACCGATCCGTCCATCGCTGTGCCGGAGGGCCACTACGCCGAGGACTCGATGAAGCAGACCGTCGTGCCGAACCGCAACATGCTGCTGCTCTCGCTGGCTACCGCCTGGGCCATCTCCCAAAAGGCTGACTGCGTCGCCTATGCCGCGCATGCCGGGGACCACACCATCTACCCGGACTGTCGCGAGGAGTTCACCGATGCGCTCGACCGGGCCGTCCGCCTGGCCGACTGGCATGAGATTTTCCTGCATCGGCCCTATGTCCAGCTCTCAAAGGCTGACATCGTGTGCAAGGGCGCCGAGCTGGAGGTACCCTTTGCGCAGACCTGGTCCTGCTATCAGGGCGAGGACAAGCACTGCGGACGCTGCGGTACGTGCATTGAGCGTCGCGAGGCGTTTCATCTGGCCGGGGTCGAGGATCCGACGCCCTACGCCGACACGGCCCCCTCTCTGGAAGAGCTCATCGCCAACGACTGGAGGCTGTCGTGCTAACCTGCCGCAAGACCTTTAGCGACATTCCCTTTGCCCACCGCCAACACTGCCACGACGGGCATTGCGCGCTGCTGCACGGGCACAACTGGACCATCCACGTCACCTTTGGCTGCCGCGAGCCGGACGCCAACGGCTTCGTCGTGGACTTTGGCAAGCTCAAGTACCTGCGGGCCTGGATCGATAAAAACCTCGATCACGCCTGTGTCTTTAACGCCGATGATCCGCTGCGCGAGCGTATCGTCTCCGGCCACCCGGACGCGTTCAAGATCTACCTGGTCGAGAGCTGCTCATGCGAGGGGCTTGCCCAGCACCTGCACGGGGTCTTTGACCAGCTCGTGCGTGAAGACTCGGAGGGGCGCGCCTGGGTCACCGCCGTCACCATCGACGAAGACTCGAAGAACTCCGCCACCTACAGCGCGTGAGGCAGGGCACGCCCGCACAAACGCTCGGCGTTTGATCCGATTGATGGGGCTCTGCCCCATCGCTCCTTGCGTTCGCTGCCCCTTTCTCTTTTCACTTCGTACGCGGAGTTCCTTTGAGCAGGCATCAATCGCCGTTGTCCATGGCTCCACGAAGGTGGAGTCATCAACGCCACCGGATGCAACCCGGCCTAGAGGTAGTTAGCGACTTCGGTTGGGTCGGTGGTGGGGGCGGAGCAGGTGGTGCCGACGCACAGCTGGTAGCCGTCGGGCTGGGCCGGATCGTCGCTCAGGCTGACGTAGACCTGTCGCCACGGATACTCGACCAGAGCGGCGCGCAGCGGCTCCAGATCAGTCGTACCCTTGACCTTGATCGTGGCCAGTCCGGCAGCCTGCTGAGTGTAGGCGGAGAGGGCGTGGGCGACGGCGGCCGGGGCGCGCTCGGTCAGGCCGGGATAGGCCTGGCGCAGCTCGTTCATCTCCTTGGCGTACTTCTCCTCACCGGTGAGCGTGTGCAGGGCACTGAGGCTGTGTAAAAGGCTGGAGTTGCCCGACGGCGTGGCGTTGTCGAACCACATCTTTTTGCGGGCGACAAGCTCCTCGGCGTCGTCGGCGATGGTGTAGAAGCCCACCTGCGCGGCATCCCGGAAGTGCGTGAAGACCGTCTCCATGAGTGTGACGGCGCGGTCGAGGTAAGCCTGTGCGGTGCCGGGCTCGTGCCAGTCTGACCACGCGCCGAGGGCGAGCAGCGCTTCCATAGTGTAGGCGTAGTCGTCGAGGGTGGCGGTGACGCGCGGGCCGGACTCCGGGTAGTAAACCGCGTAGAGGCGGCCATCGTCGGTGCGCAGGTTTTCCCAGAGGAAGTCGGCAGCCTGACGGGCACGGGCGAACCACTCCTTTTTGCCAAAAGTGACGGCGGCGGTGGCCATGCCACGGATGGCGAGGGCGTTCCAGGAGAGGAGGACTTTGGGGTCGCGGGTGGGGGCGGGGCGCTTCTGGCGCTCGGCGAGAAGCTTCTCACGGGCCGGGGCGAGACGGGCGCGCAGCTCAGTGCCACCTCCGGCAAAGCACGGGTTCGAAGCGCCGGAGCTGCCGAAGTTACCCTTCTGGGTGATGAGGTAGGCGTCGTTAAACTCCTTGGCCTCCTCTGGGCCGAGGATGGACTCGATCTCCTCGGGAGTCCACACGTAGGTCTTGCCCTCGACGCCGTCGGCGTCGGCATCGAGCGAGGCGTAAAAGGTGCCGCCGGGGGCGCTCATCTCGCGCTCAAGCCAGCCGATGGTCTCGGCCACGACATCGGCGTAGAGCGGCTGCCGGTAGCGCTGCCAGCCCTTGGAGAAGAGCGAGAGCAGCAGGCCGTTGTCGGAGAGCATTTTCTCAAAGTGCGGGATCATCCAGAACTTGTCCGTGCTGTAGCGGCAGAACCCGCCCCCGATCTGGTCAAAGATGCCGCCCCGCGCCATCCCGGCTAAGGACTTACGGATGACGTCGTTGAGGCGCATCGACAGCTGCGGGTTGGAGTCGGCAGCCTTGGTGGCGCGGATGGCCAGCAGGAAGTCAAGCGTCATGGACGGGGGGAACTTCGGGGCATCGCCAAAGCCGCCCCACTCATCGTCGTGCTGGCCGCAGATGGCCTCGGCGGCGGTGATCAGGGCCTCGTTGGGCAGGGGAGAGCCGTCCGCGCCCATGGGGACGTTGGCGGCGACGAGGTTCTTGGCGATGTTGTCGGCGTTTTCCTCCAGCTCGGCGCGGTTCTTCTTAAAATAGTCGGCGATGCGCATGATGAGCTGGGGCCACGGGACGATGCCCTGGCCGCGGTCCTCGGGCGGGAAGTACGTGCCCCCGAAGAAGGGCCGCCCGTCCGGCAGGCAAAAGGCGTTCAGGGGCCAGCCGCCGTGCTGGTTGATCATCTGGACGGCCTCCATGTAGACCTGGTCCACGTCCGGGCGCTCCTCGCGGTCCACCTTGATGCAGACGAAAAACTGGTTCATCAGGCCCGCGATGTACGGGTCCTCGAAGCTCTCCCGCTCCATCACGTGGCACCAATGGCAGGAGCTGTACCCGATCGAGACGATGACAGGCACGTTGCGGCGCTTGGCCTCCTCAAAGGCTTCCGGGCCCCAGGGCTGCCAGTGCACGGGGTTCTCGGCGTGCTGGCGCAGGTACAGGCTGGCCTCCTCGGCGAGGCGATTGCGGGAAAGGTCGTTTTGAGCCATAAAGCCCTAGAGGGGAACCCGACCCGCCCCGGATGGCAAACGCAAAGCGCGGTTTTATTGAGGGGGATTAACCGCAAAGACACGAAGACGCAAAGGGGGGGAGCATCTTTTACATCATCGATGAGGCGGAGCCTAAGCACGTCCTCAGGGAATGTCAGCGGCGGGAGTCTCTTTCGGCAGGTGGCCGGGGGCAGGCGGGTTGTCGACGCGCTCATAGATGAGTTCGTGGCCCTGCGGGGTGGACAGGGTAAGCGTGCCGTCGACCAGCGTGTAGGAGGAGGGAACAGGTGGGGCGCCATCCTTGAAAAAGGTAAAGGTCTTTGCGTCGATAGCGTAAGTGCCGGGGGCGATACGGTGCTCGGGGTGGTTGCAGCCGCTTTCGATAGGCCAGAGCCGGACCGAGCCGTCGGCATCGAGACGCATGTAGAAAGGCACCGCGATGCCCTGACCGTCAGCTTTGACCAAGCGCCAAGTCCCGAGGACGGAGAATACTTCCGGGGATGGAGTGGGGGCGTCGTGGGTGGCAGTCAGTGTTTTCGTGTCGGGAGTGACGGGGTACGTATCGTCGGAGCGGAGAGCGGCGGCCGACAGCGTCAGCAATACGAGAAACAGGAGGGCGGCTTTCATGATGCCGTCAGGTCATAGACCGGCGCAGCGCGTAAAACAATCCTGGCACTGTGCCGTTTACGTGACGGGCACGGCGGATGCATTCTTTTACTTATCCGCGATCTGCTCGATCATCCGGATGGTGTCGGCCTTGATCAGAAAGCGCTTTTGCTTGCTGTCTTCAATAATCACAATCAGACCGACGTTACTGGAGAGGTGGGAGCGAAAAACTCCTTCCGCTTCACGATGAGGAAAATCAGGAGGCCGATTCCGAGTAGCGTGCCGACAGGGATGGCGGTCAGCATGAGGGTGCTGTACACGATCAGGAACCAGAAGAACCACTTCGCGCGGTATTTCTGACCGAAGAGGGACACTGCAACAAATATAAGCCCCAGAATGTATGCTGGGAGAGCAAAGAGCGCTGGGGTTTGGGCAGCTGCTATTGGACCAGCAAACGCGTCTGGGTCGGTTGTGCCGACTTCAGCGATACGCTCGAATACCTGCAATAGTTTGATCACCGAAATCGACACTCCAATCATCGACCCGACCAAAAGAACAACTGCGATAACCGCCAGTGTCCGGCCGGGCTGGCGTTGGTTGGGGTGGGGATGGTTGCGCCCAAAGGCGCAAGTGGGGGAGTGGGGGGATGGCGTCACGACCTAATACAACCCCACCACGTGGCCCTGGACAAGCTTTATGACAAACACGCCGACGTTGCTGGCGAGGTGGGCGGCCATGCAGGGGATGAGCGAGCGGGTCTTGTTCAGGCCGTAGAAGCGCACGGTGTAGAACCACAGGGAGTTGGCGAAAACCAGTGCGGTGCTGAACCAGCCTTTGACCCCGAAGTCGAAGCTCAGCGAGCCCTGCCAGAACTGCCAGCCGGGGACGCCCTCGGGCATCTCCAGGTCCCAGACAAAGGGGTGCAGCGCGGCAAAGAGGAACGAAAAGATAAAAATGCTGCCCACGAGGGCGGCGGTACCTTTTTTCGTGACCACGAGGTAGCCGCGGAAGATCAGCTCCTCGAAAAAGGCGGCGGCACAGATCGAGAGGAGGGCCAGCCAGGTGATGTCGCTCTGCTCGGCGGAGACCCCCAGGGCGATTTCCCCGAAGGTTTCGACCGCCAGCAGGATGAGCGCCCCGACGACAGCCACGATCACGCACAGGGCGGAGCAGGCGGTGGCCCCCGGGAAGGCCTTTGGGTTGGGCTCGCCGCGCTTGTTGGCCTTAAAGTCGTCCAGCCACAGCTTGAACAGATAGATACTGGCCGCGAAAAGGATCACGATCATGAGCGGATCGCTCTGCATATCGCTCTTGTTGTCCTCGGCGGGCAGCTCCTCGGGGGCCTGTGTGGTGGCCGTGGTGACGGGCTCGGCCGCATCGGGGGCAGCGGTAGCAGGGGTTTCTGACTGGGCCAGCGAGAGAAAAATCGGCGTGGCAGAGGCGTCGGTGGAGGACGTTTGCATAGCGGATAAAGGTTGTGAGAATGGGCGGATGCTTTGACAAAAGCTGACCCTTGGTGAAGAGTCTGTGAAAACAGGGGTTGAGGTTTTCCGTCCAATCTGCCAAACCGCAACGGTAAAATATGCTGACCGCACAAAATAAAAGCCAGCCGCGCCCTCCGGCCTTTGACGACATCGTAAAGCCGGTGGTCCCGCATATGCAGGCACTGGACAGATTTCTTGACACGCAGGTTGAGCGTTTCGAGACGGATATCCGCGATCTGGTGCGCTACAGCCTCCAGAACCAGGGGAAGCGTCTGCGCCCGCTGCTGGTCTTCTTCGGAGGCTGGCGTGAGGATGTGGTCAGCCCTGAGCTGGTACGTGCCGCCGCCGTTGTCGAGCTGGTCCACCTGGCCACGCTGATCCACGACGATATCCTCGATGATGCCACGCTGCGCCACAACTCGGACACCGTGAGCGCGCGCTATGGCTCCACCGCCGCCGTCTTGCTGGGGGATGCACTCTTTTCTCAGGCGCTGGTGCTCGCCGCCGAGTTCCCGACGGTCGATGTGTGCCGGGCGGTTTCGCTCTCCACTCGCCGCGTGTGCGCCGGGGAGATTCGCCAGACCTTTGAGCGCGGTAATGCCGACTTTTCGCTGGAGGAGTACTTCCGGGTCATCGACCTGAAGACCGCCGAGCTGTTCTCGGTCTCCTCGCACCTGGGCGCTTCGCTGGCCGGCTACGAGCCGGAGTTCGCCGAGGCTGCCGGTAAGTTCAGTCGCCACCTGGGTGTGGCCTACCAGATTTTTGACGATTTGGCCGACTACCTCGGAGACGAGGAAAAGATCGGCAAGACCCTCGGCACCGACTTGGCCAGTGGTAAATTTACCCTGCCGGTGCTGGTTCTGCTTCAGCGTTTGCCCCGTGGCGAGCAGAAGCTCTTCCTGCAGCGCGTGCGCCGTGGGGAGCTGGAAGCTTCGCAGCTGGTCGAGCTGATGAAGGACTACGCCGTCATCGCCGAGGTGAGCTCCAGCTTTGAGCAGGAGCTGAACAAGGCCGAGGCCGTTCTGGAGCCCTTTGCCGAGCTGGAGCCGGTCCCGCGTCTGCGCGCGCTCAGCCAGTTCGTGCTCAGCCAGTTCCAGCGTCTGGCCGTCGGCTCCTAGTGTCCCGTTAGCCAAGAATTAACAGGCCACGAAAAGGCGCAAAAAACACATAATGCGCCATCAATGGCTGAACCGCTCTGCGCCTTTGTGTCTCTGCGGTGAAATATTTTTACTAAAGACTTAGCTGACTCCACACTAAGCTTCGCGGCTAAAGGTCCTGAGGGGGGATTGCTGCTGTGGTCGAGGCAGGCCCGCTGACTGACTTTTAGTCTGTGGCGCTATCGGCTGGGCTGCCCACCCGGCCTTTCCACTCGCTGCCGCGTCCGGCATGGTGGGCGCGGGCGGAGTCGATCGTGGCCTTGAGGTAAAAAACCGAGACGAGCGGCAGCAGGGGAGCCTGCAGGAGGTTGCCTTGGTAAAAGCGTAGCATCGGGATGTAGGTGGCGCTCATCAGGGCCCAGGCAGCCAGCGGGATCAGCCGCCACACGCCCGGGATCAGGAGGGTGCCCAGGACCGGCACGAGGAAGACCAGCGCCATGCCCAGCAGGCAGCCGACGAGCACGGCGGGCGAGTGGTTGAGCTGGGTGTAGGCGGTGCGACGGATCATTTTTAAAATACCGTCCAGCCCATCGTAGCCGCGCAGGCTGTGCGAGTCCTGAGTCAGCTCCAGGCGGATGGGGCCGGTGCGCTTGAGCCGGGAGGCCAGCGAGCAGTCGTCGATGATCGCCCCGCGAATAGCCTCCATGCCACCGATTTTGGCTAAATGCTCGCGCCGCACCAGCATGCATCCTCCAGCTCCGCCGGAGAGGCGGTCGGTGGGGTTGTTGACGCGCGGGAACGGATACAGCAGCCGGAAAAAGTGCACAAAGGCCGGGATGAGGAACTTCTCCCAACCGGTCAGAGCCCGCAGCATGACCATGCGCGAGTTGAGGGCGAGTTGCTCATGCTCGGCCTGGGCAACGAGTTTACGCAGCACATGCGGCCCGTGAAAGATATCCGCGTCGGTCAGCCAGACAAAGCCCGGTTGCTCGTCAGCGGCAATGCCATGGGTGATGCCCTGATGCATGGCCCAGACCTTTCCCGCCCAACCCGCCGGGAGGTCCTCGGCGTCGATCACCTGTAGGCGGTCACTGGCCTTGAGGGCTTTGGCGGCCTGCCGGGTCTCGGCCACGGTCTTGTCCTGGCTGTGGTCATTGACGACGATCACGCGCAGCTTACCGGGGTAGTCCTGCAGGAGCAGGCCGGTCACGCACTGGCCGACGCCGTCCTCCTCGTCCCGGGCCGGGACGACCGCGACCACATCGGGCCAGCTTGGGGGTGTTTCGATGGGATCGACCGGCAACTCGACGCGCCAGAACTGCCCTTTACCGAAGGTCAAGACGAGCCAGATGACGAGGGAAAGGCAACTGAGGATGAGTAAAAGGATCACGGTGGTGCTTGGAAAAGGGTGGGGCGTTGTCTTGCGGCGGTTGAGACACGTTGTGCCATCGACGGGACCGTGCTGGCAAGGCGCGTTTTACCCGTCGCTGTAAAAGCCGCGGCCGTGGCCGGTTGCGTGTGTTTTGCCTTTCCCCGGATCGGATGTCTGGCATAGTCTGATCCGATGCCGCCGCTGACGACCCTGGAACTGGCCAAGGAGCACTTCAAGTTCTCCGCCGGACACTTTACGATTTTTTCAGCCGAGGTGCGGGAGAACCTGCACGGGCACAACTGGAATGTCGGGGTCGAGATCACCGCAGAGGTCGGTGACAACGGACTGGCCTTTGACTACGCCATCGCCAAGCGCCAGGCCGAGGCATACTGCGATGAGCTTAACGAGCGCTTTCTGCTCCCCGGCGAATCTCCCTTCCTCAAAATCGAGGAGACCGAGAGCGGGCTGACGGCGGTTTACGGCGAGGAGCGGCTGCCCTTTCTCAAGCGCGATGTCTGCGTGCTGCCGCTGCGCAACGTCACCGTCGAGGAGCTTTCGGCTTGGTTCCTGAAGCGCTTCATGGAGGACCTCGCCTCGCAGCCCGAGCTGCTCATCCACGCCATCACGGTACGGGTGTACTCCGGCCCCGGCCAGTGCGCGACCGCCCGGTGGAAGCGCTAGGGGGCGTGACCGCAATGGACACTCCGGCTGGGCAGCAATAGAGTGATGCGTGAGCATCACAGGTGCAGGACTCTGTTCTGCCTCCGGGTGCCACCCGGACTTTTCATTTGACCGTGAGTTAAAACTGGGGATATTAAGGCAACTGTTCACCTCTAGTTGTTTTTGTTATGAGTGATCCCCTTACCTCTCCTGAAGCCCGTCTCTTTCACCCTTCTAACGAATTCGCGGCCGCGGCCCATGTCGGCAGCCTCGATGCTTACCACAAGCTGCACCAGCGCAGTCTGGATGACCCGGAGGGCTTCTGGGGCGAAGTCGCCGCCGAGCTGACCTGGTCCAAGCCCTGGGACCGTGTCCTCAACGCCGACAACGCGCCTTTCTTCAAGTGGTTCGAGGGCGGGCGCACGAACATCACCGTCAACTGCCTCGACCGCCATATCGAGGCCGGGCAGGGGGACAAGACCGCCATCCTCTGGGAGGGCGAGCCGGGCGACACCCGCGAGCTGACCTATGCCGAGTTGTTGCAGGAGGTCTGCCGCTTTGCCAATGTCCTGAAGGGCCTCGGCGTGGGTAAGGGTGACTCCGTCGCCATTTACCTGCCGATGATTCCGGAGCTGGCCGTCGCCGTGCTGGCCTGCGCTCGCATCGGCGCGGTGCACTCAGTGATTTTTGCGGGATTCTCGGCTGAGTCGGTGCGCGACCGTGTGCTTGATGCGTCCTCGAAGTGCGTCATCACTGCCGACGGCTCGTGGCGTCGCGGTAAGGAGCTTTTACTCAAAAATATCGTGGACGATGGCGTGGAGGGCTGCGACTGCGTCGAGCAGGTGCTCGTCATCCAGCGCCATCTGGCTAAGGAGCCTTTTGCCCACAACTGGACCAAGGGGCGCGACCACTGGTTCCATGAGGAGGTAGCCCGCGTGTCGGACGAGTGCCCGGCCGAGGATATGGACGCCGAGGACATGCTCTTTCTGCTCTACACCAGCGGCTCCACCGGTAAGCCCAAGGGCATCATGCACACCGTCGGCGGCTACATGGTCTACACCTACCTGACCACAAAGCTGACCTTTGACCTTAAGCCTAACGACGTGTACTGGTGCACGGCGGACATCGGCTGGATCACCGGACACAGCTACATCGTTTACGGCCCGATGGCTAACGCCGCCACCCAGGTCATGTACGAGGGGGCTCCGAACTTCCCGGACGAGGCGCGCTTCTGGGACATTGTGGAGAAGTACCACGTCTCGATCTTCTACACCGCGCCCACCGCTATCCGCGCCTTTATGAAGTGGGGTGATGCCTTCCCGCAAAAGCACGACCTCTCCAGTCTGCGCTTGCTCGGCACGGTCGGGGAGCCGATCAACCCCGAGGCATGGATGTGGTACCACCGCGTGATCGGCGGCGAGCGTTGCCCGATTGTTGATACCTGGTGGCAGACTGAAACCGGCGGGCACATGATCACCTCGCTGCCGGGGGCAGTCCCGGCCAAGCCCGGCTCGGCCACGCTGCCGTTCCCGGGGGTGGATGCAGCCGTCATCGACGAGAGCGGTGAAGAGGTCGAGCGCGGCCTGCTCGCCATCCGTAAGCCCTGGCCGGGCATGCTGCGCGGCATCTGGGGCGACGAGGAGCGCTTCGTCAACACCTACTGGTGCAAGTGGGGCGGCAAGTACTATTTCCCCGGAGACGGGGCGATCCGCGACGAAGACGGCTACATCTGGGTCACCGGTCGCGTAGACGATGTGGTCAATGTCTCCGGTCACCGTATCGGTACGGCCGAGCTGGAGAGCGTATGTGTGGCGCACCCGGCGGTGGCCGAGAGCGCCGTCATTGGCGTGCCGCACGAGATCAAGGGTCAGGGGCTGGTCGCCTTTGTCATCATTCGCACCGGTGCTGAGGGCGAGGAGTCGTCCTGGCGCACGGAGCTGATGGCCATGGTCGATGAAAAAATCGGCAAGTTCGCCCGCCCCGAGAAGATCGTCTTCTCCGTGGACCTGCCGAAGACCCGCTCCGGTAAGATCATGCGCCGCCTGCTGCGAGACATCGCCGAGGACCGCCCGCTGGGTAACGTTACCACGCTGGCCGACCCGTCGATCGTCGAGCAGATCAAGGTCAAGTATCAGGAAAGAGCGTGAGTAAACGGGTTGATTTTTCGGGCTTGCGCAGCCCGCACCCGCGGCAGGCAAAGCCTGCACTTTCGGTCCAGCGTCCGAGCTGCGCTCAAACGTTGGACCGCCATGGAGATTTCACCTGACACGATCCCGCCATTTTCCGTCCAATACGATTGGGGTTTGGTAGCACTCCGGTTTTGATGTTCTTCTATCAGCGGCTTACTGAAACGATGCGCACTCATGCCGTGCGCTTGAGTTTAGGGTTGCCGCTGGGGTTGGCCTGTTCAATGCTGCGCAGCAATCCTCTTTCTCATCGAAACTATGATTTTATCCGCTGCGCGACTGTCGTGGGGCCGTCTTTGGATCGGTCTGTTTGCTATTCTCTCTATCGGCCTGCTCTCGGCCACTGCCGCCGAGTCTGCGGATGCTGATAGCCCGGTCGCTCCGGACTACGCTGGCGCCAAGACGTCCGCCACTCAAAAGCAGGTAAGTGGGGACGGCCCGCTCGCCCCGGATTTCGCGAAAGGCGTCACTCCGAAGACCGCCGCCAAGCTGCGGGTAGGGGTTAACCCGAGCGGCCCGCCCGTCATCTTTTTACAGGGGAACAAAGTCTCCGGTATCGAGGCTGATCTGGCCACCTACCTCGGCAAGTCCATCGGGCGCGAGGTGGAGTTTGTGCAGCTGCCTTTCCATCAGTTGATCCCGGCCCTGCTCGATAACAAGATCGACATCATCATGTCGGGTATGTCCTTCACCGAGATGCGCGCCATCCGGGTGAACTTTTCCCAACCGTACATGAAGGTCGGGCAGATGCCGCTGGTGCACCGCAGTGAGCTGGGTAAGTACAGCAACACGCTGGGCCTGCTCAATACCAAGGGCCGCGTCGGTGTCGAAAAGGGCACGACCGGGGATCTTTTCGTACAGGAGAACTTTATCTACGCCGAGCGCGTGCCGTACAGCGATGTCAATGACGCCGCCAAGGATCTGGCCGCCGGTAAGATCGACATGGTGATCGATGACTCACCGATCGTCTGGTGGCTGGCCTCCGAAAATGAGGACAGTGGCCTGGCGCCGATGGTCGTTTCACTTACTGAGGAGTATCTCGCCTGGGCTGTCCGCAAGGACGACCTCGAGCTGCTCGAAGAGTGCAATACCTTCCTGACGCAGTTCCGCAGCTCGGGTGATCTCCACAAGGTGATCAAGAAGTGGCTGCCCTACGCCACGGATTTGTAATCCCCGAAGGGGGTACTACTCGCCGAACTCGCCCTGCTCGTCGCCGGTGAAGGTACCGGATGAGCCGGGCAGATTGTCTTCGCTCTGGTCAAAGTTACCCGTGCCGACCTGCTGGGTATGCACGTCCGGCAGCATGGGCTGCTCGGTAGCTACGGTTCCCTGCACACCAGAGGAAACGCCGCCGCTGGTGACGGGCTGGCCGTTTGGGTTGCCCTGTTGGCTCCCCCCGAGATAGATCGTGCGGACTTTGACATTGGTCTGCCCGAGGGTGGGGACGGGATCACTGCTCAGATTGGGCTGCCCATCGTTGTCGAGGTCGATGGCTCCGGCCAGTCCCCCGGATTCGTAGCCAGCGACGACGGCCTGATGCGCATTATCACGCGTGCTGAGCGTGAGGCGGACAGAGCTGTTATTGCCGTTAAACTGGTAGAGGTCGCTTTTCCCGTTGTTTGTGGGGCGGTAGCCGTCCTGCTCGAAGCGTACGACGAGCCAACGGGCATTGACTGGCGCTTTCAGCAGCGGGGTGACATCGACGATTTTCAGGCCAGGCTGCGAGCTGGGCTCCAGCACACGACCGACGCTCTGGAGCGGCTCGGAGCGAAACTGCCGGGCGCGGCTGGCCTCGGAGTTGATGTCGTCCTGCATCCCCAGATACGAGACTCGCAGCGGGCCGGGCTCACCAACGGTTTTTAGCAGGATAAAACTCAGGTAAAGGCGCGCGCCTTGCGGATCTTCCAGCGCGGCACGCAGGCCGTCCTGGTTGAGGTCGAAGTATGCTACGCCCTTGGCGGAGACGGCGCGCGTCGTGTCGTAAGAGTAGGGCTCCAGCCGGCTGCCTGCTACGAACTCGGAGTAGACCGCGCGTCCGTAGCGCGTGGGGGAGGTGGCCTGTCCCTCAAGGGTGCAGACCTGAGCGGCGTCGAAGTAATCGTCAGCGTGCAGCGAAACGGTGCCCAGACACAGCAGGGCGAGAAAGGTGCGTGGGAGAGACATAAGGGCGGTGAGGTTGAGCTAAACCGTTAGCACAACCGCCGCTGTACCGCAATCTCCGAAGGCGGGACGCGTAGCCCCGTATTCTTCCTGCTAGAGGGCGTAGCTGAGCATTTCCTCACCGTGGAAGAGAGTGAGGTGGTTGGCGCCGTTTTCGCGCTGGCTCTTCTCGGTGCGGCCGACGACATCGGCCTCGACCCCAAAGGAGCGGATGGTGGCCAGCAGCGTGTCAGCATCCTCGGGTGGGCAATACACCTCCAGGCGGTGGCCCATGTTGAAGACTTGGTACATCTCCTTCCACGGGGTCATGCTGGCGGCCTGAATGGCCCGGAAGACCGGCGGGATGGGCAGGAGCTGGTTCTTGATAAAGTGGACGTTGTTCCCGAAGCGCAGGCACTTGCCCTGACCGCCGCCGGAGCAGTGGACGAGCCCGCGCACGCTCTCGCGGTAGTCGGCGAGGAGCTTGGTGACGATGGGGGCGTAGGTGCGAGTGGGGCTGAGGATAGCCTCGCCCACGGTCATGCCGTCACCGTCAGGGAGCTTGTCGTCGAGCTTGTAGGGGCCGCAGTACACGAGGTCCGCCGGAGTGGCCTTGTCATAGGTCTCCGGATACGTGTCGCGGTAGTAGGTGGAGAGCATCTCGTGGCGGGCGCTGGTCAGGCCGTTGCTGCCGATACCGCTGTTGACAAAGGATTCGTAGTTAGCCTGTCCGGCTGAGCTGATGCCGATGATGGAGAGGCCGGGGACGATCTTCTCGCCGGTGATGACCTTGTCGCGGTCCATCACGGCGACGGCGCAGCTGTCCACCGTGACGGTGTCCGTGCAGTCGCCTACGTCGGCGGTTTCGCCCCCGCCGGATACGATGTTCACGCCGTATTCGCGCAGGTTGGCCAGAAAGTCTTCGGTGCCGTTGATCAACTCGGCCAGCGCATTACCGGGAAAGGCGCGAGCGTTGCGGTTGACGGTGCTGTTGATCAGGATTGGGCCGGTGGCGCCAACGCAGAGCAGGTCGTCGATGTTCATGACGATGCTGTCCTGGGCGATGCCCCGGAAGATCGAGGCGTCGCCCGTCTCGCGGAAGTGCAGGTACGCGATGAGGGACTTGGTGCCCGAGCCGTCGGCGTGGATCAGGTTGCACTTGGTCGGATCGCCGGTGAGCACGTCGGGGACGATCTTGCAGAACGCGCCGGGGAAAAGGCCCTGATCGAGTTTATCCACGGCGGCGTGGACTTCGCCCTTGGTAGCTGAAACGCCACGCGCTGCGTAGCGACCGGTATCTGGTTGGGAATCTGACACGGAAAAGGTTTTAGGGAAGTTCGGGCGGCTCGTCAGGCTGATTTTTCAGAAATCAGCGGTGGGGATTCGCCGCAGAGGGCTTAGAGGTGCTTTTCGATCTCGGCACGCAGCTCGGCGTGCTCGCGGGTGACGGGGAACTCCGGGTACTCGGCCGCGAAGGCGTCCGAGGGGCGGAAAAGAATGCCGTGGTCGGCACTCTGGATCATGCTCAGGTCGTTGTAGGAGTCGCCGGAGGCGATGGTCTCAAAGTTCAGGCTGCGGAAGGCCTCGATGGCCTTGCGCTTCTGGTCGTTCTGGCGCAGGGCGTAGCCGGTGATGCGTCCCTCCGGATCTACCACGAGCTCGTGGCAGAAGAGGGTCGGGTAGTCCAGCTGACGCATGAGCGGGGCGGCGAACTGAGCAAAGGTGTCCGAAAGGATAATGACCTGGCTGACGCTCTTGAGCCACGCGGTGAACTCCTTGGCGCCCGGCAGGGGCGAAAGCGTACCGATGACTTCCTGGATCAGAGGCAGGCGGATGTCGTGCTCGGCCAGCAGGCCCAGCCGGTAGTTCATGAGCACGTCGTAGTCCGGCTCGTCGCGGGTGGTACGGCGTAGCCCCTCGACGCCGGTTTTCTCGGCGACGGCCATCCAGATTTCCGGGATCAGCACCCCCTCAAGGTCAAGACAGACCAACTTCATAGGCTGCGGATGCTCCCGACCCGGCCCCGTACAGTCAAGGCTTTAGCGGCGTAAGCACGTTTTTGATGGGTGGGGCGGCACATTCTGGTCGGCTGGTCACGCCTCAGTGCGCTGCCAGAGGCGCGCAGTCAGCAGGTGCCCGAGCGGGCGCTCCTCCAGCAGTTCCAGTCCGGCAGCATGCATGAGGGGGCGGTGGTCAGCTAACTGGCGGGCCGGGAAGTCGCACAGCGCCCCCAGAAAGCGGTAGCTGGCGGCGAGCAGGAGCCGGTTCTTCAGCCGCGCGAAGCGGGTAGGGCCGTCAGCCCGGAACTCCGTATCCTGCCACAGGCCGCCGGCGCGCAGGGCGCGCAGTCCGTTGGCCAGCATCTGCGCCTGCCCGTCCGGGTTAAACAGGTCGAACAGGTAGTGCGTGACCACGGCGTCAAAAGACTCGGCGGGCAGCTCGACCTCCAGGGCCGAGGCCTCGATCCAGCTGACGCGGCCCGCGTCGGCCGCCGAGAGGCGCTGGCGGGCATGCGCGATCATCCGCGGGCTGACCTCGACGACCGTGACCGCACAGGTCGGATTCTGCGCGAGGAGCGCACGCAGAAAGCGCCCGTTACCCTCGCCGAGCAGGAGCAGGTTTCGGCAGTTTTCCAGCTCTGGTAGAAAGGCCTGCCTGCCGCGCTCCAGCCGCTGCCCGTGTACCAGGTGCTCCAGTCTCGGGTAGAGCGGCGCCACCCGGTCAAAGCCGGGGCTGCGAGTGGGACGGAGGCCTTTCGTCGGAGGCTGCTGGGGCATCACGGGGTGTTTTTAGAAAAGCAGGCACAGGACGGGCAGGAGCAGGATACCGTCGGCCAGTACGCGGAAAAACTCCGGAGAAAGGCGCTCGGCGACCATGCCCAGCGCAAACATCCCGGCGGCGCAGACACTGACCATCAGATACTGGGGTGAGTGCCCGAAGGCCATCACCAGCCCGAGTACGGCGGCTACCAGCAGCCCCCGAAAAGCCCACGGACGACTGCGCGGGTGTTGACGGGCCAGCGAGGTGCGGCCCATTTGCCCGTCGATGTGGCGCTCGCGAAAGGCGATCAAGGAGCAGTTGGCGAAGGCGAGCAGAAATAAGGCCGCGAGCCCTGCTGCGCGCAGGGGCAGATGGTTACCGCTGAGCGGATACAGCCCGGTGCCAGCGGTGAAGATCGCGGCCACCAGCAGCTCCTTGGGGATGCGCAGGTGCCGGTGGACGGCGATGGAGTAGGCGATGCAGAGGGCCAGCAGGCACAGCCCGGCTCCGAACTGCGCAACGCTCAGGCCGGTGAGGGAGAGCGTGATGTCTGCGACCAGCACTGCACCCCAGACGATGATCAGCTCCTTTTCCCAGCGGCGGGCGAAGCGATGGCGGTCGGTCACGATACGGTCGGCAGGCAGCCCCCGCACGTCCATCCAGCGGTCGGCGGTATAGGTCAGCCAGACGGACAGCCCCAGCACAAGAGAGCCAGCGACACCCGGATAGCCCAGCCAGTGCTGCCAGATCACGGCGATAAAGACGGCATCGAGAGCCAGGATGTTTGGCCACTGCCACCAGCAAAGGTGGGTCGGGACCGTGTTGGACGCTCTATGCCTAATATGGGCCATTAGCGCGGCAGCATGAGGGAAAGCCGGAGCCGATCCAAGCGTTGTTTTAATGATCCTTCAGGTGCCCGGTTGGCTTATCTTGGGCCGGTTTGCCTGGGGCGATTCCCCCTCAGCCTTGATGAAAGCTGGACTTATGTGTGACACCAGCGTTAATTTTTTGTTGCTGCACCGGTTGAATTTTTGCGTTTCCTGAAGCATTAATATCTAAGGGATTTTACCCGGCATAACAGCAACAATCTAACCCGAATCAAACTCTAGGTCTCGAATGAAAGTAAAAGCATATCTGAAACCCCATTGCGGATGGAGCAATGGTGTACGCGCAATTTTTAGCAAATACGGCATCGATTACGAAGACATCGACATCATCAACTTTCCGGAAAACTATGCCGAGATGGTCGAGAAGTCCGGCCAGACCCTTTCCCCCTGTGTCGAGGTCGATGGCGTGATGCTGGCTGACGTAAGCGGAGAAGAAGTCGAGAACTACATGCTCAGCAACCAGCTCGTGCAACCCAGCGACAAGAATGTCGATGTGCCGATCGACGCCCCCTGCACCGACGAGGAGCACGAGCGCATGGCCTCCAAGACCATCCGCTTCTTTTAACCTTTTCGCCACCGTCCCCCAGACGGGGTGACACAAAAAGCCGTTCGGTCCGCCGAGCGGCTTTTTGCTTTGGGAGGTGATGCGGGCGCATCACAGGTGCAGGACTTGTCCTGCCACGCACCTAAGGCTCGACTTGTGAGCTTGCGTGATCTTGTCTGAGGGGGATGGCTAACAACGGGGGGCAATCGGAGCCGGCGACCGACGGCGTGGCTGAAACACAAACGCCGGTCCAGGCACCGACCGAGGCCAACGGCTTTCGTGCCGGGCTGACCCTCGCGGCGCTCGGTGTGGTCTTTGGGGACATCGGGACGAGCCCCCTTTACGCGATGAATGCCACGGTCGCCTTTGCCGACCCGAATGGCTTGCGCAACTCCATCCTCGGCATTGTTTCCCTGTTTTTCTGGACGCTGATGCTCGTGGTCACCGTCAAGTACCTGCTCTTCATCATGAAGGCCGATAATGAGGGGGAGGGTGGTGACTTTTCCATGCATGCCCTGCTGGAGGAAAAAATGAAAGTCGGCCGCCGCACGCCGTTCATCTTTTTGCTCATCGCCTTCGGGGCGGCGCTGCTGGTGGGCGATGGTGTCATCACGCCGTCCATCTCCGTGCTTAGTGCCATCGAGGGGCTGGAGGTGGCCGGACCGGATATGGGGCACCTGGTGGTGCCGGTCTCGCTGGGGATTCTGGTCGCCCTGTTCGCGATCCAGCGTTTCGGCACCGGGGGCATCGGTAGAGCCTTTGGCCCGATCATGTTGCTGTGGTTCATCGTCCTGGGCGGACTGGGCATCGTGCAGCTCTTCAACCATGGTTACACGATTCTGGCGGCTGTGAACCCCCTCTATGCGCTGGAGTTCCTCTGGCACGAGCGGGCACAGGCCCTGATGGTGCTGGGGGGTGTCGTGCTGTGCGTGACCGGGGTGGAGGCGCTCTATGTGGATATGGGGCACTTTGGCCGCAAGGCGATCCAGCGCGGATGGCTCTTTGTGGCGATGCCCGGCCTGCTGCTCAATTACTTCGGGCAGGGGGCGCTCGCACTGGGGAGCCCGAAGATGCCTGATAACCTGTTTTTCAGCATGGTGCCGCAGGGTTGGATGACGTACACGCTGGTCGGCTTGGCGACCGTGGCGACGGTTATTGCCTCGCAGGCGGTTATCTCGGGCGTCTTTGCGCTGACGCGGCAGGCGATCCAGCTGCGCTACTGCCCAAATCTGCCCATCGTGCACACCTCCAGCCAGGTCGAGGGCCAGATCTACGTGCCCATTGTTAACCTGCTGCTGTGCGTGGCCTGCGTGGTCACGGTCATCATGTTTAAGACCTCGGAGAGCCTGGCCGCGGCCTACGGGATGGCGGTGACGGCGGCGATGGGGATTACCTCACTGGCGTATTTCTACGTACGCATCAAAGTCTGGCAAAAGGGGCTGGGGTGGAGCGTGGTGCTGCTGGCCCTGTTCTGGGTCATCGACCTGTCGTTCCTCGCTTCGAATGTCCTGAAGTTCTTCTCCGGTGCCTACTATCCGCTGCTCATCGCGGGTGGTCTGTTTATCCTCATGCTGACCTGGCGTATGGGCCGCAAGGCGATCACGACCTCTTTCTTCGAGCGGCAGGAGACCATGGATAGTTTTCTGGAAAAGCTCCCTGAGCAGACCTATACGCCGATCAAGGGGACGGCGATTTTTCTCACCTCGGACAACAACTACGTGCCCGTTGCCCTGCAGGACCAGATGAACTTCTTCCACGTGCTGCGGGAGGAGAATATCCTGCTGACGGCCATCCCCGACGTGAAGCCCAAGGTCAAGCACGGGCGCATCGTAGAGATGGTAAAGCTCGATCACGGGTTTTTCCGGATCACCTTCCGCTATGGCTACCGTGAGCAACCGGACCTGCTGGAGCTGCTGCGCTATGCGCACGACGAGGTGGGCTGCGCGATCGACATCGACGACGTCCTCTTCCACTTCAACCGCGAGCGCGTCTTTATCACCCGCTCGCGCACCCTGTGGTATCCGCTCAAGGCGCTCTTCCTTTTCCTCGCCCGCAATTCACGCTCTACGCAGGAGAACTTTATATATCCGCCCCGACGCGCGGTCGAGACCATCCACCCGGTGTTTCTGTAGGGGAGGGGGGCGTTTTATGACTCACACGGAGGCACTGAGGCACGGAGGAAATGCCAATCCAAACTCTGCGCCTCAGTGCCTCCGTGTGAGCATAAAAAAGCCGCAGGCGATACACGCGCTGCGGCTTTGAAATTTTGCTTTAACCTTTGTCTCGATTACACCGTTGCCGGGGTAGGAGCCTGTCTGGCTCCGTAGGGGCGAAGCCCCTCATCCGGGTCAAGCGCCGAGCGCTTGCTAGGGGAGCTGGGTGACACCCATGAGGTACTTATCGCACTCGCGGGCGGCGGCACGACCCTCATTGATGGCCCAGACGACGAGGCTTTGGCCGCGACGACAGTCACCAGCGGCGAAGACGCCCTTGACGGAGGTGGTGTGCTTGTTGTGCTCAGCGAGGAAGTTCGAGCGCGGGTCGGTATCGAGGCCAAGCTCTTCGGCGATCACCTGCTCCGGCCCGAGGAAGCCCATGGCGAGAGTCGCGAGCTGAGCGGGGATGGTGCGGCGGGTGTCGTCGAGCTTCTTCGGCACGAAGCGTCCCTGATCGTCCTTACCCCATTCGATGTTCACGATCTCGATGCCGGTCAGGTTGCCGTTTCCGTCGTCGAGGAAACGCTCGGACATAACCAGATACTGACGCGGGTCTTCACCCTGAATCGCAGCGGCTTCTTCCTGGCCGTAGTCCATCTTGTAGACCTTGGGCCATTCGGGCCAGGGGTTGTTCGGCTGACGCTCCATCGGGGGCTTGGGCATGATCTCAAGCTGGATCACGCTCTTGCAGCCGTGGCGGATAGAGGTGCCGACGCAGTCGGTGCCGGTGTCACCACCGCCGATGACCACGACGTCCTTACCCTTGGCGTTGATCTCGGGCAGGCTGCCGTTGAAGTCAGAGTCGAGCAGGTGCTTGGTGTTCCCGGTGAGGAACTCCATCGCGAAGTGAACGCCCTTGAGCTCGCGGCCGGGGATGGGCAGGTCACGCGGCTTGGTAGCGCCGGTGCACAGCACGACGGCGTCAAAGTCCTTCATCAGCTTCTTGGCCGGGAGGTCCTTGCCGATCTCGGTGCCGGTGACGAATGTCACGCCCTCGTCTTCGAGCAGCTTGGCGCGGCGCAGCACGACGTTGCGCTTATCGAGCTTCATGTTCGGGATGCCGTACATGAGCAGGCCGCCCACGCGGTCTGCACGCTCGTAAACGGTGACCTCGTGCCCGGCCTGGTTAAGCTGGTCGGCGCAGGCCAGACCGGCAGGGCCGGAGCCGACGACGGCGACCTTCTTACCCGTGCGCTTCTTCGGGGCACTGGGCTTGATCCAGCCTTCGTCCCAGCCCTTGTCTACGATCGAGTTCTCGATGTTCTTGATTGTGACGGGAGGCTCGATGGAGCCGAGCACGCAGGAGCCTTCGCACGGGGCGGGGCAGACGCGCCCGGTGAACTCCGGGAAGTTGTTGGTCTTGTGCAGCCGGTCGAGCGCCTCGCGCCAGCGGTTGCGGAAGACCAGGTCGTTCCACTCCGGGATCAGGTTGTTAATGGGACAGCCCGAGGCCATACCGCTGACGAGGTGCCCCGTGTGGCAGAAGGGGGTGCCGCAGTCCATGCAGCGTGCTCCCTGCTTGTTCAGGTGCTCGTCGGAGGGATGTTCCTTGAACTCGTCCCAGTTCTTGATCCGCTCCAGCGGCGGTAGTTCGGCAATGGTTTGCCGTTCGATTTCCAGGAATCCGGTAGGTTTACCCATGGGTCAAAGAATCAGATGGTTTAGTTGCCGCCGACGCGGGAGAGGTCATTGAGGTTTTCTTCGAAGGCAGCCATGGCCGCTTCATCGCCGGAGAGGCCTTGCTCTTCGACTTTCTTGAAGCAGTTGAGCATGCGCTCGTAGTCACGCGGCATGACCTTGCCAAACTTGGCCACCTCGGTGTCCCAGTTGTCGAGGATTTGCTTGCCACGCTCGGAGCCGGTGTAGGCGACGTGCTTTTCGATCTCGGCCTTAACGGCTGCGATCTCGGTATCGTCACATTCGACCAGCTTGTAGAGGTTGACCATGTCGTGGTTCAGGCGGTCGGAGAACAGCTCGTCCTCGTCGTAGACGTAGGCCACGCCACCGGACATACCTGCGGCGAAGTTGCGGCCGGTCTTACCGAGTACGATCACCTGGCCGCCGGTCATGTATTCGCAGCCGTGGTCGCCCACGCCTTCGATCACAGCCTTGACGCCGGAGTTGCGGACGCAGAAGCGCTCGCCGGCCACACCGCTGACGTAGGCGTGCCCGAGGGTGGCGCCGTAGAAGGCGACATTACCGGTGATGATGTTCTCGTGGGCCTTGAAGGCCGAGCCCTTGGGCGGGTAAACAATCACCTTGGCTCCGGAGAGTCCCTTGCCGAGGTAGTCGTTGGTATCGCCCTCCAGCTCGAAGGTCATGCCCTTCGGGGCAAAGGCACCGAGGCTCTGACCGGCGCTGCCGCTGAAGTGCATCCAGATGGTGTCCTCCGGCAGCCCTTCGGCGCCCCAGCGGCGAGTCAGCTCGCTGCCGGTGATGGTGCCCACCACGCGGTTGATGTTGACGATAGGCAGGTCCACGCGGACCTTTTCGCCCTTCTCCAGCGCAGGCTTGCAGAGCTTGAGCAGGTGGGTGTTGTCGAGGGCCACGTCGAGGCCGTGGTCCTGCTTCATCTGGCAGAAGTGGCCGACTTCGGGGCCGACGTCCGGGCGGTGGAAGACAGAGGTCAGGTCGATGCCCTTGGCCTTCCAGTGGTCAACCGCATCACGGGTGTCGAGCAGATCGACGCGCCCGATCATTTCGTTGAAGGTGCGGAAGCCAAGCTCCGCCATGATCTGGCGGATTTCCTCGGCAATGAAGGTCATGAAGTTGACCACATGCTCGGGCTTACCCTGGAACTTTTCGCGCAGCTTCGGGTTCTGGGTGGCGACGCCGACCGGGCAGGTGTTCTTCTGGCAGACGCGCATCATCAGGCAGCCCATGGTGACGAGCGGAGCTGTGGCAAAGCCAAACTCCTCAGCGCCCAGGAGCGCGCCCACGACGATGTCGCGGCCGGTCTTCATCTGGCCGTCGGTTTCGAGTACGACGCGGCTGCGCAGGTTGTTCAGCAGCAGGATCTGGTTGGTCTCGGCCAAGCCCAGTTCCCACGGGACACCGGCGTTGTAAATGGAGGAGAGGGGAGAGGCACCGGTGCCGCCATCATGACCGGAGATCAGGATGACGTCGGCATGGCCCTTGGCCACGCCAGCGGCGATCGTACCCACGCCCACCTCGGCCACGAGCTTCACGTTGACCCGCGCGCCGACGTTGGCGTTCTTCAGGTCGTGGATGAGCTCCGCGAGGTCCTCAATGGAGTAAATGTCGTGGTGCGGCGGAGGCGAAACGAGCCCCACACCCGGAGTGGAGTGACGGACCTTGGCGACCCACGGGTAGACCTTGGCGCCGGGCAGCTCGCCGCCCTCGCCGGGCTTGGCACCCTGGGAGACCTTGATCTGGATTTCGTCAGAGTTGACGAGGTACTCGCTGGTCACACCGAAACGGCCCGAAGCGACCTGCTTGATGGCGGAGCGCTTGCTGTCACCGTTGGGCAGGGGCTTGAAACGCTCGGGGTCTTCGCCACCTTCACCGGTGTTGGACTTACCGCCGACACGGTTCATGGCGATGGCGAGCGTCTCGTGGGCTTCCTTGGAAATGGACCCGTAGGACATGGCCCCGGTCTTGAAGCGCTTCATGATGGCCTCGACCGGCTCGACCTCTTCGATCGAAACGGGCTCGCGGTCGTCCAGCTTGAACTTCATCAGCCCGCGCAGGGTGGCGAGGTTCTCGGTCTGGTCGTTAACGAGGCTCGTGTACTCCTGGAAGGTCTTGAAGTCGCCCGTGCGGACGGCCTTCTGGAGGGTGTGGATCGTCTTCGGGTTGAAGAGGTGGTACTCACCGTTACGGCGCCACTGGTACTTGCCGCCGGGGTCGAGCGCGGCGTCCGCGTCCTCGATGTGGCGGTCCGGGTAGGCGCTGGTATGGCGCTGGGCGACCTCCTCGGCGATGACGTCGATGCCAATGCCCTCGATACGGCTGGCAGTGCCGCAGAAGTACTTCTGGATGACCGAGCTGTTCAGGCCGACGGCTTCGAAGATCTGCGCGCCGCGGTAGCTGGCCACGGTGGAGATGCCCATCTTGGCCATGGTCTTGACCACGCCCTTGATGGCACCCTTCAGGTAGTTGTAGACCGCCTTCTCGAAGTCCATGTCGAGCATGTCCTGAGCGATCATGTCGTAGATGGTCTCGAAGGCCATGTACGGGCAAACGGCGTCCACCCCGTAGCCGAGCAGGACGGCGAAGTGGTGCACTTCGCGCGGTTCGCCGGATTCGAGGATGATGGAAACCTTTGTGCGGGTACCCTGGCGCACGAGGTGGTGGTGCAGGCCGCCGACGGCCAGCAGGGCCGGGATCGGGGCGGCGTCGGGGCCGATTTCGCGGTCCGAGAGCACGAGGATGTTCACCCCTTGCTTGATGGCCTTGTCGGCCTTAGTGAAGAGCTTTTCGAGCGCCTTTTCGAGGCCCTTACCGCCGGACTTGGCCTTGTAGGTCATTTCCAGCGTGTCGGCCTTGAAGCCGGGCTTGTCGACCTGACGGAGGGTTTCGAGCTGCTTGTTGTTGATCAGCGGGCTGTGCAGGCGGATCATGCGGCAGCTCTCGGGCTTCGGGTCGAGCAGGTTGCCCTCGGAGCCGATAAAGGTCTCGGTCGCGGTGATGAGCTCCTCACGGATACAGTCGAGCGCCGGGTTGGTGACCTGGGCAAAGATCTGCTTAAAGTAGTCGTAGAGGAACTTCGACTTGTTCGAGAGTACGGCCAGCGGGATATCCGTCCCCATCGACCCGATGGGCTGGACGCCGTTGGTGGCCATGGGCCCGAGGATGAAGCGCAGGTCCTCGTAGGTGTAGCCAAAGGCGCGCTGGCGCTCCAGCACGGTCTCGTGCTCGACGCCGGGGACCTCGGCGGGGACAGGCAGGTCTTCGAGGAAAAGGCGGTTTTCCTTCAACCACTCACCGTAGGGCTGAGCGGTGGCGATTTGCTGCTTGAGCTCCTCGTCGCCGATGATGCGGCCTTCGCGGGTGTCCACCAGGAACATGCGGCCCGGTTGCAGGCGGCCCTTCTTGACCACGATCTTCGGGTCGATGTGGACGGTGCCCACTTCAGAGGCCATGATGACGCGGTCGTCATTGGTGACGTAGAAGCGCGAGGGGCGCAGGCCGTTACGGTCGAGCGAAGCGCCGACCACGGTGCCGTCGGAGAAGGTGATCGAGGCCGGGCCATCCCAGGGCTCCATCATGCAGGCGTGGTATTCGTAGAACGCCTTCTTTTCCGGGGACATCGCCTCGTGCTTTTCCCAGGGCTCAGGAATCATCATCATGACCGCGTGCGGCAGGCTGCGGCCGGTCATGTGGAGGAACTCCAGCACGTTGTCAAAACGGGCCGAGTCGGAGCCGTCCTCGTTGATCACGGGGAAGACCTTCTTGAGCTCCTTGCCGAAGATGTCGCTCTTACACTGGGCCTGGCGGGCCTTCATGAAGTTGACGTTGCCCATGACCGTGTTGATCTCGCCGTTGTGCGACATGAAGCGGTTCGGGTGGGCACGCGGCCAGCTCGGGAAGGTGTTGGTCGAGAAGCGCGAGTGCACAATGGCCAGCGCGGACTCGAAATCCTTGTCGTGCAGGTCGTGGAAATAGGGGCTGATCTGCTCGGGGGTGAGCATACCCTTATAGATCATCGTGCGGGCCGAGAGGCTGACGATGAAGAAGAACTCGGCGCCGGGGAAGGCCACCTGATTGTCCGAAAGCACGGCATTGTGGTGCTTGCTGGCGACGGTCACGTCGTTGTGGCGGATCGCGTAGTGGATGCGGCGACGGATGATGTAGAGCTTACGCTCCCACTCGATGTCGTCGGTGATGTCGGCCGAGCGCTTGATAAAGATCTGCTCCATGACCGGCTCGTAGCTCTTGGAGGTCTTACCCAGGATGGAGCTGTCCACCGGCACGCGGCGCCAGCCCAGCAGCTTCTGGCCTTCGGCGTTGATGATCTGCTCACAGACTTCCTTGGCAGCGCTGCGCTCAGGAGTCTCGGGAGAGAGGAAGAAAATGCCCACGCCATACTGGCCCTCTTCGGGCAGCTTGACGCCCTTGGCGGCCATTTCGCGTCGCAGGAATTTGTCCGGTACCTGCACAAAGATCCCCGCACCGTCACCGGTGTCCGGCTCGCAGCCGCAGGCACCGCGGTGGATCATGTGGTTGTTCATCTCGATCGCGTCCTCGATGATCTGGTGAGAACGCTGCCCCTTGAGGTGGCAGACGAAGCCGACACCACAGGAGTCTTTTTCCCGCGAAGGGTCGAACAGGCCCTGCTTGTCGGGCCAGCCAAATTCCGTGTTCGGACGATTTGCCATACGCGTGTTTATAATACTGGGTTAAGAGGTCATAGATGCCCTCCGCCGTAGGCGGGCGAGCTGTGGAAAGTTTTCCGCGGCGGGAAACGGGAGTACGGGCCACCCCGGCCATTCATGGAATGGAGAAGCCAGACACCTTTCCCTCGCGAGCGGAGTAAAATTGGACGTCGGAGACGGAAATGCAAATTTTTTATTTATAGGGTTGTTAAGCACTCGCTATGCCAAGGGTTTAGAGACCTTGCCAAGGGGCAAAAATAACCCCCAGGCGGGGATTCGGCGCGATCCGTGCTAAGGGCCATGGGCAAATCCCAGTCCGCAGGATGGCCGACTGGGCCAGCGTGCGATGCCCTGTCTATTCCCGGTTTTCTCGCCACGCTCGCCGGAAGATTTCTCACACGGAGGCACAGTGGAAAGCCCGATAAGCCCAGCGCCCCGCCGAAGTCGCCACCGCTCAACACCAAGGTTATCTCAATCGAGATTAAATCTCCGTGCCCCTGTGCCTCCGTGTGAGTCTCATTCGAATGAGAATACGTAATGAGGCGCTCCTGCTGCCGTACCAGCAGTAGGGGGCGCAATAATTTTAACGCCAGCACTCTACTGCTCCAGGTGCAGCTCGGGCTGGGGGGCGGGGGATTCGGGGGCGGGGTCGCCGTCGTCGTCACGGTGCAGGTGACGCGGGGGCTGTTTGACACGGCGGGCGAGCAGGTCCTCCTGCTCTTCGACGATGCGGTCGCAAATCTTGGCCACCTGCAGGCGCAGCCAGCGGGCGGTGGGGGAGCCGGGGGTGTAGTCGGCGGGGCCGTAGTTGTGGACGCGCCCGTCCTCGCAGAGGCGGTCGTTTTGCGCGAACTCGGCCTCGCTCTCGGGGTTGTACACGGCAAAGGTTTTGCCCCCGGCCTTGCGGACGACGGCGAAGCAGGGCACGTCGCTGGGGCCGTCGGCGATGTAAATCATGTTCGAGAAGGGCACGCGGCGGTCTTCCTGGGCCATCTTGGCGTTGACGTTGATGGCCGGGTTTTTGTTGGAGCCCTTGTTGATCTCGAACAGGTAGCGGGTCTTGATCGTGTTATCCACGATGACGCCGATCTGGCTGATCTCGAAGTCCGTCTGGATCTGCAGCTCATCCTGGCGGCTGAAGTAGGGCGGCAGGGGGCACTCGATCAGCTCGCAGGCGAAAATGCCGTCCACCGCGCTGGCGATCTTGCTGCCGCGGATCATCTCGGCCAGGCCCGTGCTGATGATGTAGTGCTCCAGGCGAATCTCGTGCTTTTTATAGTCCGGCTTCGAGGTGGCGAACTCCTTTAACTGCCCGAAAAACTCCGGCAGCCCGGGGAAAAACGGGATTTGCCCGCCCAACTCGTTCAGGTGGCAGTTTTGCAGTCCCTTGAGGGGGCCGTTCTTGATGAAGCTGAGCAGGTGGTTGAGGTAGACCGTCTCGCGGGAGACGGTGAGGCCGCGCTTGGCGTAAATGTCGGGCAGGGCGTTAACCTCGGCCCAGAAGTGCTCCTCGTCGATCCCGTAGCGCTCGAAGATCGGCGCCTGCATGTAGCCGGGGGTCAGGGTCTTGTCGAAGTCCCAGACCACCGCCACCACGTTACGGTTGTTCAGCTTGTTGGTTGAAGACGTCATCGCGTGATTGGAGAGCAGATTCGCGGTATTGGCCCAAAGAGGCAAAGTTTTTTCTGGGATGTTTGAAGTGGGAGCGTTGTGTGCTGGGCGGGCGATTCAGCTTGTTGTTAGCGCCGGGGATGATTATTAAACATATATCATGATTGCTGGAGCGTTGGCAGGTGCGGTCGTGGGCGGAGTCTTGGCATTCGTTGTCGGCTACGTCCTCATGGGGACCAATCTGTTTGGCGGAAAAGCACAGGAGCGCCCCGCCATTGCCTGGCTCTGTTTGATTATCTTTGTGGTGTGCGTGATCCTTTTCACCCTCTCCGGCGCATACCACGAGATGGTTAACGCCTGAGTCGTCCATCTTTAGCCTTGTCTTTGGGGGCGGGCTTTGCGGCGATGGGGAGTTTACAAAACCTATGGAAGGCATCCCCGACATCGCACCGTTTCGCACCCGCAAGGAAGAACTCGACGCCAAGATGGCCGAGCCGGACTTTTTCTCCGACCAGCGCAAGGCCGCCGAGCTCGGGCGTGAGCATACCCGCTTGAGCGAGATCATCGGGATGTATGATGCCGCGGCCAAGCTCGAGGACGACCTGGCGGGAAACCGCGCCTTGATCGGTGACCCCGATGCTGATGCCGAGCTTAAGGAACTGGCCGAGGAGGAAATCGCCGGGCTGGAAGAAGAGCTGGCCGCCAAGCGTGAAGAGCTCCTGCTCGCCATGCTGCCGCCCGACCCGAGCGACTCGCGCAACACGATTATCGAAATCCGTGCCGGGGCTGGTGGGGACGAGGCCTCGCTCTTTGCCGGGGACCTCACCCGCATGTACCACCGCTACGCCGACGCCAGCGGCTGGAAGGTCGAGCCCATGGGCGCGAGCGAGTCTGACGCGGGCGGTTTTAAGGAAATCTCTTTTCTCATCACCGGCGAGGATGTCTACAAGGTGCTCAAGTACGAGTCCGGCGTCCACCGCGTGCAGCGTGTCCCGGCCACCGAGGCCAGCGGACGCATTCACACCTCGACCGCGACCGTGGCTGTGCTCCCCGAAGCTGAAGAGGTGGACATCGAGATCAAGCCCGAGGATCTGGAGATCACCACCACGCGCGCCAGCGGGGCGGGTGGCCAGCACGTCAACACCACCGACTCGGCCGTGCAGATGACCCACAAGCCGACCGGTGTCACCGTTTACTGCGCCGATGAGCGCTCCCAGCATAAGAACCGCGCCAAGGCGCTGACGGTGATGCGTTCGCGCCTGCTGGAGGCCAAGCAGCGTGAGGAGCAGGAAAAGTATGCCGCCGACCGCCGCAGCCAAGTCGGCACGGGTGACCGCTCCGAGCGTATCCGTACCTATAACTTTCCGCAGAATCGCCTGACCGATCACCGTATCGGCCTGAGCCTGTCCCTGCCCCCCGTGATGGAAGGGGCCCTCGACGACCTCGTCGAAGCTCTCCGCCGCGCCGACCTGCAGGCCCGCCTCGACGCGATGAACGCTGGCAAGTAAGGGAAGAGAGTCCTTTTAGAGATGCTCGGGGGCTACGCGCCCCCAGTCCCCCGCGGCAGCCGAGGGCTGCACTTTCGATGCTACGCATCGTGTCCGTGTTTGCTGAAAGCAGATACTCTGCTTTCAGCAAACACGGAGCAGAGCATCAAAACTGGGTCACCACTAAATGGCAAGAGGCTGGAGCTTATAGGCCAGTTGGGTCGATGCGTAACAGGATCACCAGCAATTAATGGGGCGGAGCCCCATCAAGATGCGAAGCATCTAGGGTGAAGGGCTTGCCCTTCAGTAGCTGCGGCCTTCTTTTTTCTCGTAGTAGTAGATGTAGGCACGGTTGACGACGCGCATCCCGCCGGGGGTGGGATAGTCGCCGGTGAAGTACCAGTCGCCGGTATTGAGCGGGCATGCCGCGTGAAGATTCTCGATGGACTGGTAAATGATCTGCACCTTGCCCTTCCAGCCGTTTTTCTTCGGGGTGACGAGCTGGGCGATCTTGGCGGAGATCTGCTCGTCGGTGAAGGGCTCGTAGAGGCGCTTGACGCAGTTCTTCATCTGCTCGGGCGGCTTCTCCAGCTCGCGCACGCAGTCGGCGTAGATTTCCTGTAAAACGTCTTCGTTGCCGGTTTCCTTGTTCAGCTCGACGGCTGCCTGGAAGGCGATGAACTTACCCAGCTCGGACATGTCGATGCCGTAGCAGTCCGGGTAGCGGATCTGCGGTGCGGTCGAGGCGACAATGATCTTTTTCGGGTTGGTCTTGGAAAGGATGCGGATGATGGAGCGCTTGAGGGTGGTGCCGCGTACGATCGAGTCGTCCACCACGACGAGGTGGTCGTCCGGCTTTACGACGCCGTAGGTGATGTCGTAAACGTGGGAGGCCATCTGTACGCGGTTCTTCTCCTGCGAGATAAAGGTGCGCAGCTTGATGTCCTTGTGGGCGACTTTCTCCATGCGCACCCACTTCTTGGAGAGGATGCGGTCGATGGTGTCGCGGTCGAGTTTACCTCTTTCCTGGGCCTCCAGGATTTCATCGGCGTAGTGGGAGCGGCAGCGGTGGCGCATCTCGTCCACTAGCCCGTAGTATGCGATCTCGGCGGTGTTGGGGACGAAGCTGAAGACGCTGTTGGAGACGTCTCCGCCGATGCCCTCTGTCACCTGGTCGGCGAGGGCTGCGCCGAGAGCCTTGCGCTCGGCGTAGATCTCCGGGTCATTGCCACGGGAGAAATAAATGCGCTCAAAGGAGCAGCTGCGGCGCTCCTGCGGGACGAGGACCTGCTTCTCGTAGGTTTCGCCGGAGTGCTTCACGACCACTGCGTGGCCGGGGCGCACCTCGCGCACCTCATCGGTGTCTTTTTCGAAAATCGTCATCAGGGCGACGCGCTCGGAGGCCATGGCCACGACCTCGTCGTCCTGGAAATAGTAAGCGGGGCGGATGCCGTTGGGATCGCGCAGGAGGAAGGCGTCCCCGTTACCGATCAGCCCGCCAAAGGCGTAGCCGCCGTCCCAGTCCTTGGAGGCCTGGGCGAGGATGTCAGCGGGTTCGAGCTTTTGGCTGATCGTGCCGGCGATCTCGTCGTTGGGGACCTTGCGGTCGCGCAGCTCGTGGTAGAGGCGGGTGTGCTCCTCGTCGAGATGGTAGCCGATCTCCTCCAGCACAGTCTGCGTGTCGGTGTCAAAAATCGGATGTGCGCCGCGTCCGATGAGCTTTTGGTTGAGGTCCTCAACATTGGTCATGTTGAAGTTACCCGCCAGCATGAGGTTGCGGGTGGGCCAGGGGCTCTTGCGGAAGTACGGCTGGCAGACGGTTTTGGCGTAGCCGCCGGAGGTGCCGTAGCGCAGGTGGCCCATCAGGACCTCAGCCCCAAAGGGCCAGTGCTCCTTCACCGTCCACGGGAACTCCGGTACGATGACGTCGCGGTCGAGCAGGTCGTTGTAAATTTTCAGCTGCTTGCGGATGACCTTGGAGATCGGGTTGCGGCTGTTGTCCCGCTCACGGAACATGAACGCCTCGCCCGGGGGCATGCCGAGCTTGACCGCCCCAATGCCGGCCCCGTCCTGGCCGCGGTTATGCTGCTTCTCCATGAGCAGAAAGAGCTTGTTAAAGCCCCACAGCACACTCCCATACTTTTCCTGGTAATAACCAAGCGGCTTCAGAAGCCGCACAATGGCAATCCCGCACTCGTGTTTGATCTGGTCGGACATCGGGTGGTAAAGCCCCGATAGATTAGCCCTGGCCGCCCCCCTTGCAACGAAATTGACATATTTTTCGGCAGGCCGGGAAAGTTTCTACCTGTGTAGATATAAAAATGCCCCCGCGAAAGCGGAGGCATTGCTGATGGGAAATATGAATGAGTCCCCAGGCGGCGCCTAGTGGGCCATGACCTGCTCGATGCTGGTTTCCCAGGCGGTGCGGAGGGCTTCGACGTCCCAAGAGAGGGTGTCCTCGGCCTTGCAGCTGAGGGTGGGCTCTTCCTGGACTTCACCGATGACGACGGCGGGGATGCCTGCGTCGGTGGCGGCGTCGAGGACGGACTCGACCTTGTTCGAGGACACGGAGAGCAGGACGCGGCCCTGGCTTTCGCCGTAGAGCAGCTCGTCCAGACGCCCGGCCTTGTCGGCCATGCTGGCGAGGTCGAGCTTGGCCCCGAAGGTCTTACCGGGGGCGAAAAGCATTTCGGCCACAGCGGTGAGCAGCCCGCCCTCGGAGAGGTCGTGGGCAGCCTTGATGCGACCGGCCCCGATCTGGGAGAGGATGCAGGCGGCCAGGCGCTTTTCGGCCTCCAGGTCCACAGCGGGAGCGGCCCCGGTCTTGAGGCCGTGCATGACCTTCAGGTAGTAGCTGCCTCCGAGCTCATGCGGGCAGCCGCCGAGCAGGACGAGCATCTCGCCCGCACCCTTGACGGTCTGCGTGGTGACATGCTCGGGCGCATCGACGATACCTGCCAGCGAAACGACCGGCGTGGGGTCGATCTTCTGGTTGACGTTCTCGTTGTAGAGGCTGACGTTCCCGCCGACGACGGGCAGGTCAAAGGCGCGGCAGGCCTCGGCGAGTCCGCGTACGCCTTCCTTCAGCATGTAGAAGGACTCGGGCTTGTTCGGGTTACCGAAATTCAGGTTGTTGGTCATGGCCAGCGCGCGGGCACCGGAGCAGGCGAGGTTACGCACACACTCGGCCATGGCGATCTTGGCCCCGACGTAGGGGTCGGCCCAGCAGAAGCGGTTGTTGCAGTCATTGGCGATGGCAATGCGCTTCTCCGTGTCCTTGCCGAGGCGCAGGCGCACGATAGCGGCGTCCGAGCCGGGCTCAATGACGGTGCCGGTCATGACCATGTGGTCATACTGCTGGTAGATCCAGCGCTTGCTGGCGATGGTCGGGTGGGAGAGGAGCTTGCCGAGGGCGGACTCGAGCATGGCCTTGTCCGGAGTCGGCAGCATGGCAGAGGTCCAGGCGCGGCACTCGGCCATATAGGCTGGTTCCTTGGCTTCACGCTCATAGACGGGGGCCTCGTCGGCCAGCTTGGCGGCGGGGAGCTTGACCACGGGCTTGCCGTGCTGGTTGACGACCATGTCCTCGCCCTCAGTCACCGTACCGATCTCGACGGCGTGGAGGTCCCACTTTTCAAAGATGGCTTCCAGCTCCTTTTCACGGCCCTTTTTGACGATGACGAGCATGCGCTCCTGGCTCTCGGAGAGCATGATCTCGTAGGAGTTCATGCCGGTCTCGCGCTGCGGGACCTTGTCCAGCTCGATCTCGATCCCGCTACCGCCGCGACCGGCGGTTTCACAGGTGGAGCAGGTCAGCCCGGCTGCGCCCATGTCCTGGATGCCGACCACGAGGCCATCGACGGCCATCATCTCGAGGCAAGCCTCGATGAGCAGCTTTTCCATGAACGGGTCGCCCTTCTGCACGGCGGGGCGGTCAGCGGCAGATTCCTCCGAAAGCTCGCGGCTGGCGAAGCTGGCACCGCCGAGGCCGTCACGCCCGGTGGGCGGGCCGACGTAGTAAACGGGGTTGCCGACGCCGGTGGCTGCACCGCGCTTGATCTGGTCGTGGCGCAGGATGCCCAGGCACAGGGCGTTGACGAGGGGGTTGCCCTCGTAGCATTCGTCAAAGTACACGTCACCGCCGACATTGGGGATGCCGATGCAGTTGCCGTAGTGGGAGATGCCGTGCACCACGCCGCGGAAGAGCCGCTTGGACTGGGCGGAGGAGAGGTCGCCGAAGCGCAGCGAGTTGGTCAGCAGGACCGGGCGCGCGCCCATGGTGAAAATGTCACGGATGATGCCGCCGACGCCGGTAGCAGCCCCCTCGAAGGGCTCAACCGCGCTGGGGTGGTTGTGCGACTCGATCTTGAAGCAGATGGCCCAGCCGTCGCCGATGTCGATGACCCCGGCATTTTCCTCCCCGGCCTTGATCAGCACCTGATTGGGCGAGTCGCTGTCGGCCTTCTGCGTGGGGAAGGTCTTCAGCAGCGGGCGGGAGTTCTTATACGAACAGTGCTCGGACCACATGACCGAAAAGACGCCCAGCTCGGTCAGGTTCGGCTCACGGCCGATGATCTCTTTGATCATCTCGTACTCTTTGGGCGTGAGGCCGTGCTTTTCGACCAGCTCGGGCGTGATCGGCACGTTCAGGAGAGGATCCGGATTCGGTGGCAGTTGTTCGGAAGCGGTGGACATGATTTTTAGGAAAAATGAAATGTGCGGCCCGGTCCGTCAACCCAAGGTGTCGCGGTTGGGCTTTTCGGGTGGTTTTTCTTCGGAAGATGTTTCTGTAGTCGGCGTTTCTTCTACGAGGGCGTTATCCGCCCCAGATGCAGACTCGGTATGCGGGGACGCCGGTGTTTCGGCTGCGTGATCCGCCTCGGCGGCGGGGATTTCCGGCTGGGCCGGGACCGTGGTCGGTAGAGGCGGGACGGCGACAACGCTGCGCTGAGGCAGCGGGGGAGGAGTCCGGGGCTTTTCGTCAGGTTGATTTGAGTCCCTTTCGCGGGCCATGAGCCCGCCCGCCACGAGGCACAGGGCCAGGCCGATCAGCAGGGTGTTGATCGTCCAGAGCACCCCGGTCAAGGAGTGCAGCGGGCTTTCATAATCGAGCGACGGGGAGACGAAATAATCGAAAAAGAGCGCAAACAGCCCCGCGGCCAGTCCGAAGACCCCGCAGATCAAACCGGCGCATCCCAAGCCCCGGCGCATCGCTCAGGTGGCTACGGCGGCCAGTTCGAGGAAGGCCCGCAGGATAGGCAGGCCGTCGGTGCTGGGCATGAAGGGCTCGACCGCGCGCTCCGGGTGCGGCATCATCCCGATGACGTTGCCGCGCTCCGAGCGGATACCGGCGATGTCGTTGAGGGAGCCGTTCGGGTTCTCGGCGTAGCGGAAAAGCACTTGCTTGTTGGCTTCGAGCTTTTCCAGCCCTTCGGCGTCGATGCGGTAGTTCCCCTCGCCGTGAGCGATGGGGATGCGGATGCGTTCACCGAGCTTGCCAGCGTTAAACAGCTCGTTGCTGTCCTCGACGATGAGCTCGGAGGTGATGCAGCGGAACTCCAGGCAGGTGTTGCGCACCAGAGCGCCCGGCAGCAGCCCGGCCTCACAGAGGATCTGGAAGCCGTTACAGATGCCGATGACCGGCCCGCCTGCTTCGGCGAACGCCTTCAGCGCCGTCATAACCGGCGAGAAGCGCGCGATCGCGCCGCAGCGTAAATAGTCGCCGTAGGAGAAGCCGCCCGGCAGCACGACTGCGTCGTAACCGCTGAGGGAGTCTTCTTTGTGCCAGACGAGTTGGGCATCCACGCCGAGGACGTCACGCATGGCGTGAAGGGCGTCCGTATCGCAGTTGGAGCCGGGAAACTGTAAAATTGCCACCCGCATAAAGCCCCATCATTCCCATCCGGCCCGCGCTGTCCAGTCTATACCCGAGCGAAAACGCTGCGAATTTCTCCAGAGAGCTCCCTCGCCCGGTGGAGGAGGATTTCCGCCCGTTGCAGTCAAAAAAATGTCAAGCTGCACCCGGTCAGACAATTGCTCTTGTTGAGGCGGCAGGCAGGTTTATTTTCAGCCCTACCACTTTCGTAGATATCCACGTTACCCCTCTCTTGTAACCCGTTTTACCCATGCTCAAAGTCAGTATCCGACACCTGGAAGAAGACATGCGCACGCCCCGCCTGGGGGATAAGCCTTTCGCTCGCGAGATCAGTGATGGCGACGATTTGGTCGATCTGCTCGAAGATCTCCGTGAGGCCTCCTATGGCCTCGGCGAGCATCCGGCACCGGAACTTTTCTTTAGCGACAGCGACGGCGAGCTGCTCGTCTGCGCCACAGAGGGCGAGCTCGCCTGGTCCCGCCCCCAGATGGAGGGCACCGCCTCCGTCCCCACCACGGCCGAGGAGTTCACGGGCTTCCTCTTTCCGGGATTCGTCGAGGGTGAAGAAGAACCCGAGGAAGACACCCGCGTCTTCGCCGACGACTGAAGGCAGGGCATGGCCCTGCACCCTAGATGCTTCGCATCTTGATGGGGCTACGCCCCATCGCTCCTTTCAGTCGCTGCCCCGGCAGGATAGAATCCTGCATCTGATAGCACCGGCATCTCGACGCTCTACTTCGGTACGTTTGTTTAAAGGTGCTGGTCCAGTTTTGATGCTTTGCTCAGCGATTACCGAAACCAGTGAAACTGGTTTCGGTAATCGCTGATACGATGCGCAGCATCGAAAGTGCAGGCTTTGCCTGCCGCAGGTGCGGGGCGCGTAGCCCCGCATGACTCATCTGAAATACGCACGCAGGGCGGCGCAGACGCGGTCCTGCTGCTCGTCGGTCATGGTCGGGAACATGGGCAGGTTGACGGCCTGCTGGGCGGCCTTTTCGGCCACGGGCATGGAGCCTTCCTTGTAGCCGAGACCTTCGTAGCAGGGCTGCAGGTGCATGGCACGCGGGTAGTGGTTGGAGGTGCCGACGCCTTGCTCCTTGAGGTTGGCGATGAGCTTGTCGCGCTCGGGAGCGCGGACGGTGTAAAGGTGGTAAACGCTTTCGCAGCCCTCGGCTTCGCGCGGGAGCTCCAGCGGGAGTCCGTCCAAAAGCTCGTGGTAACGGTGGGCGATGCGCTGGCGCGCCTGTGTCCAACCCTCGAGGTGGGGCAGGAGGACGCCGAGGACGGCCCCCTGCAGGGCCTCCATCCGGTAGTTGTAGCCGACCTCGTGGTGGAAATACCGCTCGATGGAGCCATGGTTACGCAGAGCCCGGCCGTGGCTGTCGAGTTCGTCGCTGTCGGTGACGAGCGCCCCGCCTTCACCGGCGCAGGGCAGGTTTTTGGTCGGGTAAAAGCTGAAGCAGGTCATGTTACCGAGCGAGCCGACGCGCTTGCCCTTGTAGCGGGCACCGTGGGCCTGGGCCGCGTCCTCGATCAGGGCGAGACCGTGCTTGTCGCAGATGGCCTTGAGCGCATCCATCTCGCAGGGATGTCCGTAGAGGTGGACGGCTACGATGGCCTTGGTGCGGGGTGTGATCGCTGCCTCGACCGCAGCGGGGTCCAGACAGAAGGTCGCCGGATCGATGTCCGCGAAAACCGGCGTCGCGCCCTGATAGGAAACGCACCAGGCGCTGGAGGCAAAGGTGTAGGGCGTCGTGATGACCTCGTCGCCGGGGCCGATGTCGAGCAGGCGTGTGGCCAGGTGGAGCGCGGAGGTGCCGCTGTTGACGCCGATGCAGTGCGGGGCTTCGCAGTAGGCGGCGAAAGCCTGCTCGAAGGCTTCGACTTTCGGCCCGAGGATGTAACCACAAGAGGCGATGACCTCGGAAACGGCTTCGGCGATAGCTTCGCGGTGCGGGGAAAGCAGGGACTGCAGGTCCAGCGGCGGTACGAACGATTGGCTCATAAAACTGCCCATTCTGAATCCTCCACTCCTCCCGGTCAAGGCAGGACGCAGTTCCAAGGGCAGAGTCCTTGACCTGTGATGCCGCCGCCTTGGCGGCGATATGGCAGCGGCGGTCGACGTCAGGTTTTGGGGAAGACCGCTTATGTTCCTTTCTTGTCATGCTGGCCGTAAATGAAAAAGTGGCTTGATGGAAAACCAATGGCAGCGGATCTCAGGCACGGTCGCTCCCGGCTACGGGGTGGCCTCCGGGCAGGGGCACGATCCGCGCTATCCGGAGGGGACCCTCGCCATGCAGTGGCCGATCTTTGCCGAGCTGGGGCTGCCGCTGGAGGGGATTTTTCGCGGAACGCTCAACATTGATATCTCGCCGCGTCGCTTCGAGTTGACCGGGCGAGACTGGCACTTCCCGCTCGTGAAGTGGAGTCCGCACATCGGCCCGGAGACATTTTCGTTCAGTCGCTGTCGCGTCCACTGGCAGGGTCAGGTGCACGATGCGCTGATCTACTATCCCCACCCGGAGACCAAGCCCGAGCACTTCCAGAGCGACTCGACGCTCGAAGTCCTCGCCCCACGCCTCGAAGGCATCAGCTACGGCTCGACGGTGGAATTGGACGTCAAGCCAGAGCTTAAGCTGACCTAGAGCGTTTTCCCCTGAACATGCCAGAGTGATCCAGAGGATCACAGGTGCCGGGCGATTGCCCTCTGGGGTAGGCACATCCTGCCGTAGGGGCGGGAGCCTCACAATCGGATCAAATGCCGAGCGTTTGCTACTTGAGGAAGTATTCCCAGCCGTCTTCGCGGTTATCGGCGGGGACGGTCTGGACGAAAGGTTTCCAGCGCGGGCGGTTGGGCTTGCGGTTCAGGTGCATCCCGGCCTGGTGGGGGAGGCGGTTAGCCTTGCGGGTGTTGCACTTGATGCAGGAGGTGACGATGTTCTCCCAGGTGGTGCGGCCGCCCACATCGCGGGGGATGATGTGGTCCAGATTGAGGTCGCGCTCGTGAAAGTGCCCCCCGCAGTACTGGCAGACATACCCGTCGCGCTCGAAGACGTTTTGCCGGTTAAATTTTACCTCCTTGGTCGGGACCTTGTCATACTGGCGCAGCAGCATGACGTGTGGCAGCCGCAGGCGCAGGCGGATGGTGTGAATGGCCTCACCGTCGCTCTGTGGTGGATTGGCCAGTGAGTAGTCGATCCACTGCCCGGCGTCGAGGATGTTGAAATTTCCGTCACTGGTTTCAATGACTTGGGCGTGCTCCTGCATCAGGAGACTCAGCGCCCGTTTGACCCCGACAATATTGACGGCTTGCCAGAGGCGGTTTAAGACCAAGACCCTTCTGGATAGCGTGTCATTCATAGGTTGCACCTTCGATAATCAGCGCCTGTGAATAAGTCAAAGAAAAACTTGGGCTGTCACGGTTTCGTCACTGAAAAACTCAGCATCGAGGGTGCATCCGTCGCTGCGCAGGGGTTGTGAATAACTTCTGCGTAGGGGCAGCGGCACGTTTGTTGTCGGCCTGCCTCACACCTCAGGGTATCAGTTCCAGCGTGTGCTCCAGCACGGTCTCGGGGGAGACCTGCTCGATGGGCATGCCACCGGTTTCGGGGCAACCAGCGGGCTGGAGGAGGCGGGTCGGGCCGTTAAAGATCGGGCCGGTGCGCACGGGGTTGGTCGGACCAAAAATGACCAGCACGGGCACGCCTAGGGCGTTCGCCAGGTGCATGCCGCCGGTGTCGTTGCAGATGAGCAGGTCCAGCTCCGCCAGCTCCCCGGCGAACTCGACCAGCGCGGTCTTACCGGCTCGGTCGATGACCCGCTCCGGAGCGAAGTCGCGCGTCACCTCCCGGGTGATGGGGGTGTCGCGCTCGGTGCCAAAAGTGCGGATGTCGGCCTCGGGCTGAGCCTCCAGCAGTGCGGTGATGAGTGTGCGCCAGTGGGTGACCGGCCAGCGTTTCTCGGGGGAATTTTCCGTGCCGGGAATTAGGCCGATGCGCGGCCCTTTGCGTGGCGCGGAGGTCGCGGCTGCGGGTGCTTCCCATGCGAACGGAGTGAGATCGAGCTCACCCTCCAGCCCGAAGTGCCGGAAGAACTGCTCCCAGAGGCGCGTCTGGTGGACGGTGGCCTCGTCGAGTCCCTCGGGCAGGGGCCAGGTGTGGGTGAGTGAGCGCCGGGGCTTGCCGGGGCGGGCGATCCCGAAGCGCTGGGGCGCGCCGATGCAGCGGGCCTCAAGGTCGCCGCGGGTGGAGTTCGTGAAAAGCACGTGGACGTCCGGGTACTCCTCGCGCCACTGGCGGAAGGGCTTGAAGTAGCCGCTGGCGTTTTTGGCGGGCAGGGGGAGGAGGCGGTCGCCCAGCCCGAAGCGCTCCAGCAGTGGCAGGAAGTGCGGGCGTGCGAGCAGGGTCAGCTCGGCGTCGGGGCGGGAAATGCGCAGGGCGCGCAGGAGGGGCAGCGCCATGATCACATCCCCGAGCCAGTTGGGCAGGCGTATCCAAAAGCGTGTCTTGCGCGGAAAAGTTTCCCACCCGTAGAACTCAAGCGTCTCCTCGATGGCCTCGCGGCGGGCCTGCAGGCGGAAGCGCTTGCGGGGGTCGTCCTGAGTGCGCCAGCGGGCGTGCATCCAGAGCCAATCCGCGCAGATCTCATCGCTGCTTCCGAGGATGTTTTCCAGCCATTGGTTGGCGTGGAGCATGATCGGGATGGACTTGGGGGGGCAGGGCAGGATGACGACGCGGATCGTGCCTTTCCAGAACCCGGTGCGCTCCGTGTAGAGGATGGCGGAGCGGGTCTTGCTGCGCTGGGCCAGCAGGCCGGGCAGGTCGGTGGTGGAGGCGACACGGCCAAAGAACGTCGTCAACGTGCCGCTGTTACCGGCGTTCTGGTCGAAGAGTACGCCCACGAGCCCGCCGTCCTGCATGAGCTGCATGGACGCTCCAAATCCCTCCTTGCGGGAGAGGAGTTTTACGCCGAAGCGCTCACGGGTGCGCTTGACCCAGCGGTCCAGACCGGGCTGGTTGAGCGGGCGGAAGATGACCCCGACATTAAGCATCTCCTGCCCGGATATACCCGGCAGGGCCGTCAGTGCCTCCATCATCGAAAAGTGGGGGATGAGCACCACGCCTGATTCCTTCACCTGCCACGAGCGTTCGATTTCGGCCCGGAGGATGTCGTCGATGGTAAAGTGTCGCTTCAGGCGCTCCAGGGAAAAGGCCGGGGAAACCAGCACGTACAGCCCCATCTCGGCCATACGGCGGCAGCTCGTGCGAGCGATGCGGCGGTGCCACTGGCGGGGCCTGTCCGGAAAGGCATGGTGGAGATTCGAGAGCAGGGCGCGGCGACGACCGGGCAGGCCGAAGTACAGCGCGTCCCCGATGAGCTTGCAGAAGCATTCGGAGAGCCCCAAAGGCAGGAAGGCGAAAAAGCGCCCCAGGCAGTCGAGCAAAAAGCCGGTCACCTTCCCAGCAGAGCCGGATTCGGGCTCCGGCCCAAGTCAAAAATGCGGCTGGACGACAACCCGCCTGAAAGGTTTAAACTAACGGCTTGGAACTGCTCATCATCAAACCCTCGTCTTTGGGGGACATTATCCACGGTCTACAGGCCGCCCAGTCCCTCAAGGCGCAGCGCCCGGATGTGCGCATCACCTGGGTGGCGCGCGAGATATTCGCACCTCTGGCTCAGGCCTGCGCCTGCGTGGATGAGGTGATCGTCTTTCACCGCAAGGCCGGGATGAGCGGCCTGCGCCAATGCATCCGCGAGATCCGCCAGCGCCGCTACGACTGGGTCTGGGATATGCAGGGGCTGGCTCGCAGTGGCCTCATGACATGGCGTGCTCGTGCCGGAAAAAAAGCCGGGCGTCGCGACAACCGCGAGGGCGCGCGTCTGGCCTACCAACTCATGCCACAGCTGCCCGCGGGTGGGAAAGAGTCGCACGCGCTGGATATTCTTTTGCAGTTTCTGCCGCTGCTCGGGCTCGAGCCTCGGGTAGACGGGCCGCTGGCATTCCGTGAGGTAGAGTCGAAAGACCTGCCCCCCGAAGCCGCCGGTGCCGTTGTGCTTTTCCCCGGTAGCCGCCGGGCCGAAAAAGAGTGGCCGGGCTTTGCCACGCTGACGGAGCAGTTGCTCGTCAGCGAAGCCGCGCCACGCATTGTCTGGGCCGGGGATCAGGCCGTGACCGCACCGCTGGAGTGGCCGCGCGAACGGTTCTTTAACCTCACCGGCAAGACCACGCTCCCGGAGCTGATCCCGCTCATCAGCCAGGCCCGGCTGTGCGTCTGCAACGATAGCGGCCCCATGCATCTGGCTGCCGCGGTCGGCACCGAGCTAGTCGCGATTTTCGGGCCGACGCCGCCCGAGCGTTTCGGCCCATGGCCGCTCTCGAATCCCCGACACCACGTGGTGCGCGCCCCGGTGGCGGGCCTGAACGCGCTGAGCGTGGAGGATGTATTTGCACCGGTTGCTGCCGCGTTAGCGGGAGAGGGGAGCGCGACGGCTGATGGAGGCACCGATGCCTGAGCAAGGGCAGCCGGATGCGGTGACGGTGAAGCTCTTTGAGCCGCATCATGCGGAGCCGTTTCGCCGCCTGAACCTGGACTGGATCGAGCGCTACTTTGCCGTCGAGGAGCAGGATCGCCGCATGCTCGGTGATCCGCAGGCGGCGATTATCGAGCCCGGTGGACAGATCGTGGTGGCTGAGGCTGAGGGGCAAGTCGTTGGCGTGGGCGCCCTGCAGTTGATTGAGCCGGGCTACTACGAAATTGCGAAGATGGCCGTCGATCCGGCCTGGCAAGGGCACGGCATCGGACGAAAGGTGATGGCGAAGCTCATTGCGTGTGCCCGCGAAAAAAGTGCCCGCCGTCTGCTCATTTTAACCAATACCCGGCTCGGCCCTGCCCTGCACCTCTACCGCGCCTTTGGCTTTAAGGAAATCCCCATCCCCGAGGACCAGCACTACAAGCGCGTGGATATTACCTTCGGGATGGAGTTGTAAGGGCTTTATTTTTAGCCCCAGTTGAAACACGGATTTACGCGGATGAAAGAGGATTGACCCCAGAGGTTACACGGGGTGGGCAGCGCAGGAAATTGATGGCAGCGACTTAATGCTGATCGCTCGATGTACCCAATTTTGAATACAGGCTCTGTGCCCCAGTGCCTCCGTGTGAGTGAAAATGAAAATCACTCGCCCTGAGCGAGCAGGTCGGAGAGGTCCTTGTCCGCGAAGTAGGACTCGAAGATAGCGCGGGCGACCGGGGCGGCGGTTTTGCCACCGGCGTAGTGGTCGCCGGGTACGAGGCCTTCCATCACGACGGCGACGGCGATCTGCGGATTCTCCGCCGGAGCAAAGCCGAGGAACCAAGCCAGCGTGATCTTGCCGCTCGGGCGCTTGACCTGCGCGGTACCGGTCTTACCGGCGATCTGGACGCCGTCGACCATGGCAAAGCGGGCGGTGCCACCCGGTCCGGCAGCAGCCTCCATGCCCTCGACGATGGCACGGTACTCTTCGTCGCTCAGGCCGAGCGGCTCACCGCCGTGGTCAACGGGCTTCTGAGCCGGATCGTGGAGCAGGGTGACGCGGGTGCGTGTCTCGCGCCGGGCCATGGAGGCGGCATAGGCGGCCATCTGAAGCGGTGTGACGAAGAGGTCTCCCTGGCCGATGGCGACGTTGGCGGTGTCGCCGGGGTTCCAGTTGCGGCCGTCGCGTTCCTTTTTCCACTCGGGGGTGGGGACGATCATGCGGGTGGCCTCAAAGGGCACCTCGATGCCGGTGGGCTCACCGAGACCGAGGCGCTTGGCCTCGGCGGCGATTTTGTCGATGCCGGTGCGCAGCCCGACCTGGTAAAAGAATACGTTGCTGCTCTTTTTGAGGGCCTTGCGCAGGTCCACCTCACCGAAGCTGGCATGGCTGTGCTCGGGAAAGAGCCGGTTGCCGACGCGGTAGTGGGTGCCGCACTGGAGGATCTCGTCCGGCTCCAGCACGTTGTTACGCATGGCGGCGATGGCGGTGATCATCTTAAAGGTCGAGCCGGGTGCGTAAAGGCCCTGTGTGGCACGGTTGTAGAGGGCGCCTTCCTCGACGGCCTTATCCCAGGCCTCCTGCCGGATAAAGGGGGAGAAATCGTTCAGGTTGTAGCCGGGCTTACTGGCCATGACGAGCACCTCGCCCGTTTTAATGTCGATCGCCACAGCGGCGCCGGTCTTCTCGCCCATGGCCTCCTCGGCGGCGAGCTGCATGTCGATGTCGAGACTGGTGATGACGTCGTTGCCCTGCTTGGCGGGGATCTCGACCAGTGGTTTGTCGTACTGGAACTGGAAGCGGTCCACCACCCAGATTTCGCCGCCGCTGGTACCCTGCAGCTCCTTGTCAAAGGCGCGCTCCAGGCCGTTTTTGCCGACCTCGCTTTTATAGTGAAAGGTCTTTAAATCCTCACCGGGCAGGGCATCTTCCTTCAGGCCGGTGGGGTTGGCGACGACATAGCCGAGGGTGTGGCAGGCCGTCGGCCCAAAGGGATAGTCGCGGGCAGTGTCGGTGTAGATGTCGATGGGAGAGCCTAGGGGGAGCTGCTCGATCAGGCGGGCGTACTCCTCGGGCTCCAGATCGCTGGCCAGCGGAAAGGGCATGAGCAGCTTACTCCAGTAGTGCCGCTGCAGGTCGCGGATGCTGACGGTCTTGTCGGTGCCGAGTACGGCGTTGATCTGGTCGGTGTAGCGCTGCAGGACGCGCTGGCGAGACTCCCAGCGCAGCTCTTGCCAGTCGAACCGAAAGGGCTCGTTTGGGTTATCGGCGCGGTGTTTCTCGCGCATTTCATTGAGCAGCTTCGAGTACTCCTTGTCGAACTCCTCGCGCAGCTCGCGCAGGTAAACCACGGCCGAGAAGCGCGGGCGGTTCCCCACGAGGATGTTACCGTGCCGGTCGAGGATGTCCCCGCGTGGTCCGGGCTGGATCACCCGGCGCATGTTCTGGCGCTCTTCCTTCTGCTTCCACTCGCCGCGCAGGATGAGCTGCCGCCAGGCCAGGCCGCTGGCCAGCACAAACACCATCACCCCCAGCGCGACGAAGAACATGTTCAGGCGCGGGTTCCACTGCTTGAATTTGTCGAACTGCATGGAGGAGCGTGAAGGAGGGGACGGAAATGAAAAGAGGGTGGGCGACGTCGGTCGTGTATTCAACCCTCGCCACGTGGGGGGCGATATTAGGCTGCTTAGTCAGTCATAATGCTACTGACTACCTTCGCACGGATAAAGTTCGAAAAATCACGCATTTTCCGGTGCGTGCGTGTCGCAGCCGCAGATGACGAGCAGCCAGCGCTCCCAGCTCAGGAACCACCAGCCGATCAGGGGCAGGGCGAGTGAGGAAAACAGCAGGTCGCTGCCGATGCGCAGCCAGTAGAGGCCGTTACCCATCAGCGGGCCAGCCAGTAACAGGCTCTGAGCCACGATCAGAAAGGCATTCACGCCGAGGGCGACGAGGATCAGCTGCCCCAGTCCGGCTCGCCCGATGCTGTGGCGCATGTTATAGAGAAAAGCCGTGACCAGTGCGAAAAGCAGTGAATGGAATCCGAAGTTAACCGGCAGCGGGGCGTCGATCAGCATGCCGGTGACGAAGACCAGTGCCAGCGCCCAACCCAGGCGCAGGCAGGTGATCGGCAGCAGCAGGTAAAGCGCGCTCAGGCTCAGGTACACCCCGTGGGTGCCGAGCGTGTCATTGAGCATCTGGAGCAGCCAGTACAGGAGCACGTTACTGCCCAGCAGCAACCAACCGCGCAGATCAATTTCCATCGCTCGCCTCCTGGCTGGCAGACGGAAGCTCGACGGCGGTGGGCATCTCAATCGGGATGACAACCGCGACTTCGCGCAGTGCGCCCAGGTCCGGGTTGAGCTGGACGCGTCCCTGCTGGAAAAAACCGTCCGAGCCGGGAGTCAGCTCCACAACCTCACCGATGGTCAGACCTTCCGGGAAAATCCCGCCCAGTCGCGACGAGACCAGACGCAGCGGCTGAGAAGGTGAGACGCTGACGGAGGCGGGTACGTTGAGCACCTCGCCCATCGGGTTGCTAAAGGGTGGGTTAAGCAGACCCTGATAGGTGACGGGGCGATCTTCGCCCACGACATTCGCGGCCATACGGAAACCGCTGCTGGAGATAAGCTCGACGATGGCGGTGTTGGCGTGAACTTCGCGCACGCGTCCGACTACGCCCCCTTTATAAATGACGGCGGCCCCGACCGGAATGCCGTGGTTGCGGCCCTTGCGGATCGTGATCTGCTGCCACCAGGCGGTCATATCCCGCCGGGCGACACGGGCCACCTCGTAGCGGAAGTCCGGGTGGGAAGGCAGGTCCAGGAGCGTTTCCAGTCGCCCGATCTCCGCGCCGAGGGCGCGGTTATCCTGCAGGCGGACGGTGAGGCGGGCGTTTTCACGGGCCAGGTCGCGCCCGGCCTCGATCATTTCGCGCTTGGACTGGCCGCGCATCGTCCAGTAGCTCTGCAAGTCCTCCAGGTGGGACTCGGCGATCATCATGGGAGCCTGAAATTCGTAAAACCCGGTCTGCATCCAGCGCTTGATGAGGACCGGCGCGACCCACCAGGCTACCAGAAAAACCAGCAGCACCACGAGCGGCTTGAACTGGCTCAGGCGTTTAAGGGCCACGGTGTGTGCTCCTCAGGGGAGGCTCAGTTAGAGTCTTTGAGCCACCAGGAGAGGTCCTGCAGCACGATGCCTGTACCGTTGGCCACCGCGCTCAAGGGATCCTCGGCGATGATGACGGGCAGGCCAGTGGCTTCACTGAGGAGCTTGTCCAGATTGCGGATCATGGAGCCACCTCCAGCCATGACGATGCCACGGTCCACCAGGTCGGCGGAGAGTTCAGGCGGGCAGCGCTCCAGCGCGGAGCGGACGACCTCGATGATGGAGTTAAATACGTCGGCCAGAGATTCGCGAATCTCCTGGGAGGTGATGTGCAGGGTCTTGGGCAGACCGGCGACGGAGTCGCGGCCCTTGACCTCCATGGTCAGCTCCTCGTCCAGCGGGTAGGCCGAGCCGATGCGCATCTTGATATCCTCAGCGGTGCGCTCACCGATCATGAGGTTGTAGGCGCGCTTCATGTACGCCATGATGGCGTTGTCCATTTCGTCGCCGCCGACGCGCAGGCTGCGGGTGAAGACCACACCGGCCAGAGAAAGAATCGCCACCTCAGTGGTACCCCCGCCGATGTCCACGATCATGTTCGCGGCAGGCTCCTCGATGGGCAGGCCCACGCCAATAGCGGCTGCCATCGGCTCCTCCAGCAGGAGCACTTCACGGGCACCGGCGTGGATGGCGGATTCCTTGACGGCGCGACGCTCGACCTCGGTGATGCCCGAGGGAACGGCTACGACTACGCGCGGCGGTACAAATTTCGTGTTGTGGGCGACCTTCTGGATAAAGTGCCGCAGCATCGCCTCGGTGATCTCAAAGTCGGCGATGACGCCGTCCTTCATCGGGCGCAGGGCGGTGATATTACCCGGCGTGCGGCCCAGCATGCGCTTGGCCTCAATGCCGACAGCGCGCACTTTTTTCGTGTTGTTATAGACGGCGACTACGCTGGGCTCGCGCAGGACGATGCCTTTATCACGCACGAAGACCAGGCAGTTAGCCGTACCCAGGTCGAAACCAATGTCGTTGGATAGGAATCCTAGCACGTCGATATACACACCGCGAAGGGCCGCCTTGTCAAAGGCATTTTATTGGTGGGCAAGAGGATATTTCTTTCCGGGGTGTGAAATCGGCCCGTCGGTGGGGGCTGCGCTGCCGGGCGTATCTCTCATGGGAGGACTTTTACAGCTTCACGCCCCAGTTGATCAGGAAGTACACCAGCGTGAAAACGCTCAGGCAGAGCGGGATGCTCAGGTGCGGCAGGATCTTGGTGCTGATCGAACCGGTGGAGGTGTTGGGGTTGGTGTTGGTCGTGGTGGAAGTGTTTTTTGTTTTCATGCCCTTCCTATAACTCGCCCCGTGCCAGTTTCTGGCGTCTGTGTTTTAAGTATTTGATGCATATTTACTTAAATATTTAACCGTCTCACTGTGGCTGCTTTGGTTTGAATCTGTTTGACGTTTAGTGGTCGTCGGACGTACAATTTATGTATGGCAGGTAATTTGTTTCCGAAGGCAACGACTGATCAGGCCCGCGCCTACGCGCAACTGGCTTTTCTCAATCCCTTTGAGGCGCAGCGTTTCGAGATCGAGTCGGAGGTGTTGACCGATAAGGAGCAAGAGCTGCGGGGTTTGCCGCGTCTGGAGGCAGTGCTGGCCGGGCTGGATCGGCTGCTGGAGTCTGCCCATCTGGCCTATGCGGCCGGCAGGGGGCGGGCATCCGAGCGCGAGCACTACCAGCAGATGGTTTTCGTGCGGCTCTTTCACCGCTTTATCCCGGATTTTGATAAAATCATCGAGGAAGCACATGAGCGTGGGCATGCCGCGCTCCGGGCCGGCTTTTTTGATCGTTTTCAGCGTGAGGCCGAGGCTGCGCTTCCGGGCGGGCTCATCGGCCGCTATGCCGGGATGGAGCTTGAGCGGCTCTTTGCGGTCTTTTTCCAGATACGCCGGGCCTATGTGCACATTGAGCGCTATATCATCGGTCAGTCCCCGGTCGCGAATAGCCTGCGGGCGCGTATCTGGCAGTCGATCTTTACGCACGATATGGACCGCTACCAGCGTGTGCTGGCGGACCGGATGGGTGATGTGATCACGCTCATCACCGGCCCCTCCGGCTCGGGTAAGGAACTGGTCGCGCGCGGGGTCGGCCTGTCGCGGTACATCCCCTTCGACCCGAACACCCGCAGCTTCACCGAGGATTTCGTGAAGGCCTTTTACCCGATCAACCTCTCGGCGCTCTCGCCCACGCTGATCGAGTCCGAGCTGTTCGGCCATCGGCGCGGGGCCTTTACTGGCGCGCTTCAGAACCGCCAGGGCTACTTTGAGACCTGCGGTCCGTTCGGCACGGTCTTCCTTGACGAAATCGGTGAGACTGACCCCGGCATTCAGGTCAAGCTCCTGCGTGTGCTCCAGACCCGGCAGTTTGTGCCTATCGGCGAGACAGACCCGAAGACCTTTACCGGCAAGCTCATGGCCGCCACCAACCGCGACCTGCCGACCGAGATTCAGGCGGGGCGTTTTCGTGAGGACTTTTACTTCCGGCTCAACGCCGACCGCATCCGTACGCCCTCCCTGCGCGAGATCCTCAATGGCTCGCCGCGCGAGCTGGAGACGCTCGTGGCCTACATCGCGCGCAAGTTCGCGGGGCCTAAGGAGGGCGCGAAGCTCACGGACGAGGTCTGCACGACGATTTCGCAAAAGCTGCCAGCCGACTACCAGTGGCCGGGTAACTTCCGTGAACTGGAGCAGTGCGTGCGAAATATCACCGTGCACGGCGATTACCAGCCCGAGGACCTTTCCGCACCCGCTGCCGGGGAGGGGATTGCCGGACCCTGGGCACGGGGTGAGCTGACCGCTGAGCAATTGCTGGCTCGCTACGTGGCCGAGCAGTATGCCCGCATCCCCAACTATGAAGAGCTGGGCCGTCGCCTGCAGCTTGATCGTCGGACGGTTAAAAAATACCTCCAGATATCTGGTGACGCTTGAGCGCAGCGATAAAAAATCCCGCGCAGTTAGCGCGGGATTTTGAAAAGGCTTATTGACTCAGCGGGTCCGGGTCCGTCGGAGGCGGTGGTGGAGGATCTTCGGGGTCAGGAGGTGTGGGGCCTCCACCAGGTGTTGGGCTGCCTCCGGGGGAGCCGCTGGTGTCGCTATCGTTGCTGCCGAACTCCACCCCGTCAACAGGTTCCAGTGCGTTACCCATGACATAGATGTCCCCGAAAATGCTGATTTCGTAGATGCGTAGCCCGTTTGAGGTTTCGCTGCCGTCAGCGCCTGTCTGGCCAAGAAGCGTCAAGGGTGAGGGCGCGAAGAACTGCGGTCCGAGCTTGATCGGCATCAGACTGCTCTGGGTGCCCTCTACGGCCTTACCGTCGGCGGCGGGCCGGGCAATCTCTTTAACCTGGCTGGGGCTGTTGAAATTACGGCGGAAACGGATAATGCACCAGCGTCCGGTGATCTCCTGAAACTCAATCCGGAAGGAGTTCATTCCACCGTCTGAGACATAGGTCAGGTTAGGCTTGGTTTCGTGGAAAAACTCCTTCGGCAGGCGGGTGAGCTTGATCGGGATTTCGTCCGTGGTATTCGAGTTGTCCGGGAATTGTCCGAGCTGGGACAGGGCCAGCCATTCTCCCAGTGAACCTGTGGCCGAGGCCAGGTAAAGGGTGGGGGAGCGGTCCGAGGACTCCAGGGCAGAGGTTTCGGTCCCGGTTGGGCCTGATTCGCCGATGATTTCCGCCGGCGGCTGTCCAGCAGGCTGCTGGTTGGTTTCCTCGGTCTGCATGCCATCGGGCAGCTTGTGCACGAAATACATTTCGAATAAGCCCGGATCAGAGCTGAAGAGCATGGACATGCGGTTGACGTTGCGCTCCTCCATCATGTCCATGATGACGACGGTTTCCGGCTCCTGCTTGAACTGACAGATCGTCTCCAGATCATCGTCGATCATGGCGTTGCTGTAGCGGGGGTCGCCGGAGCTGACGAAGCTTACACGAGCGCCGCTGTGCAGGGTGGCCCAGTCATAGCGCATGGGGCGGTACTTCTCGCGCTCCTTGAAGGGGAGGGCATCCAGCTCTTTTTGGGAGAGACTGCCACCAGCCAGACGCATCTGGGAAATTTTCAGGTCACCGTAGACGGAGAACGGGCCGATGTCTCCATGGGCCATATTGTCGACGACCAGCATGATAAAGCGGGTGTCGAGCGCGCCGAGGTAAAGTGAGACCTTACCATCACCCGAGAAGGGGACGATCGGCGAAGCGGCCTTCCACTGGCCCGAGTTGGGGTCTTGGAGGACATCCGAGTAAAAGACCTGAGCGCGGCCACGGGCCCCGTAGTTCATGAACTCGAACATGTTAATCATCCAGTAGTCGCCCAGATCGATCACAAATTTATACGAGTCCAGGTACAGCGGGTAGCGTGCATCGGGGTCCTTGGTCAGGAGGGAGGCGGCGCTGTTTTTGTCAGAGTAATCCTCTTTAACGGCCTCAAGGTGGCCGGTTTCATAGGTGTAGAGGTGGGCACCCATGATCCAGCGGGCCAGATTCATCGGCTTGTCGAGCATCTCCTCACGCTCGATTTCCTCGACCTCGATCATCTCGTAGGATTCCTCTTCGTATTCAGCCTTGGGGCCGACCTGAGCGGGTAGATCCGTACTGGCTGCGAAGTCATCCGGGCTCAGGAACGCTCCCGGGGCCGGAGAAGCCGTTGCGCCGGGTATGTCCACCTCGGGCAGGGCTGCGGCGTCTTCAGCATGGGCACTACAAACACCGGCGGTGAGCATCGCTACTGCGACCGCCGTGCTTCTGGTTAAGAATCTGGTGGTGAATGAATGCATCAAAATAGACTCTTTTCTCTTAATAATCCTCTTTCGGCGTTTTCGCAAAACAATTAAGAAATTTCGAAGTTAGCCGAAATGTGTAAAATGGTTTTAAAAAAACGTACTCCCCGTCGTGTGGCCGCTTGCCATCATCCGGTTAAACTCCGTAGAGATTAGAGCTTCCGGAAGATGCGATTATTCCAGTGCTTCAGCGTGCGACGTCTCGGGCGGGGACTTTTCCTCCGTGGGGCGGGCTGTGCCTGCCTTTTATTTTTGCTGCTAAGCATGCTGGTTGCGCCCTCCTCCGTACACGCGCAGGGTGAAAACCTGCGGACGGGGCCGGTCTATTTCGACTTAACCGGTCAACTGGGGTTCGAGTACAACGACAACATCAACGGCTCGACGAATTACCCCCTGGCGGATTTTATTATCAGCCCTGGCGTTTCATTGGGGAGTCGCTGGCGTATCTCGGATTACAATACCCTGAGCATTCAGCTCGGCCTGTCATACTCCATGTATGTCAATCACCCTGAACTGAGCTCGATTAACAACTTCATCAACATTTCTCCCGACACCAAGCTGGCGTTCTCGTTTTTTATCGAAAACTGGGAAATCGAGCTGTTTGACCGTATCTCCTATACGATCGACCCGACAAATGCCCTGTTGGTTGATTCAAGCGGCAATATCGTGCCGAATGTCGACCGCTACGGGCGTTTCACCAACATCGCCGGGATCAATGTCGAGGCCGACTATAACGACATCGTCGTCTTTGCCAGCCTCTCGCGCACGGATGTTATCCCGACGCAGCAGCAATTCAATTTCACGCAGAGCTCGACCTATACCTTTTCGGCTGGGCCGCGTTTTCTGGTTTCGCCTCAACTGACCACGGGTTTCACCGGGGGCTTTTCGTACGTCGATTATGCGGATAACGTTAACAACGACGAGTGGACGTACTTTCTGGGGCCGATGGTGGTCTGGCAGGCCAGCCCGCTGCTGAATATCCAGGCCAGCGCGAACTATACCTACTTTAATGTACAGCAGACCGGTACCACGGGGGACCTTTCCCAGCCTTCGGGCATGCAGTACAATATCGTGTTTACGCACCGCCTCAGTGAGCGGTACCAGCATTCGCTCAGTTACATCAAGGTGATTCAGGCTGGCTACCTCAGTAATGCCACCACGACGGACTCTATCGGCTACTCGGCTTCCTACCAGCTTTCACGCCGCTGGGTGCCGAATATTGCCCTGACCTATGACTGGGGGGAGGACTCAGGCGGTCCGGCTCAGGAGATATTCAGCGGCTACAGCTTTCGCTTCGGTTTCGACTACCGTTATTCGCGTCAGCTCAGCAGCACTTTTTCCTATATTTTTACGCATCGTAACTCAAATCTATCTGAGCGTACGTTTTCGCGCAACCAGGTCATCCTCGACTTTAGCTACGATTTCTAAATTTTGCTTAATTTACGGGCTTTTTACCCGAAGAAAGGGTATACTGTTTTTTTATTTAGGGAAGTTATGCCCAGAATTTTAGTAATACTATTTGCCCTATTATTGGGCCAGGTCGCTTTGGGATTCACCGGAGCGGCACCGTTCGACACAGGCGGTGATGTCAACACGATGGAACTGCTCGATGACACGGTGCCGATCAAGGTCGGCGACAAGCTCAGCTACATGGTGGCTGAGGACCGTGAGCCTGCCAATGTCGTGCTGGTCGACGAAGACGGTAAAATCGACGTGCCGCTCATCGGTAAGGTGCCTGCCGCCGGACTGACCTCGCGCCAGCTGGCGCAAAAGGTTAGCGATGCCCTGGAGGTCGACTACTATTATAAGGCGACGGTGCACATCTCCGAGTACAAGGACCTCTCCAACCGTGGCCAGATATTCCTGCTCGGCCAGGTCGTGCGCCAGGGGGCGATGACGATCCCGCCCGGCGAAGTGCTTACGGTTAGCAAGGCCATCCTTCGGGCCGGTGGTTTTACCCAGAATGCCGACCCCACCCGTGTCAGCCTGATCCGTCAGAACGGACCGGAGGGCAAAGAGGTCAAAACCGAGATCAACGTGGCGCGCATTCTGGAAACGGGTCGCCTCGAAGACGACCTGATCGTGCAGTCGGATGACTTTATTTTCGTCGCCCAGGCGGGTGACTCCAGTGGTGAGTATACCGTCACCGGTGCCGTGCGCGGCCCCGGGATTTATCCGCTGCCCATGGGCACGCAGATCACCCTCAGTCAGGCCATCTTGAAGGCTGGCGGCTTTAACGAGTTTGCTTCCGAGGGCTCGGTCAAGGTCATCCGCTATGATGAGAACGGCGAGCGCAAGGAGTTTGAGGTGGACGTTGGTGAGATCCTGGAAGAGGGATTGAAAGATAATGACCTCTTGCTCCAGCCCGATGACCGTGTCATCGTGCCGGAAGCCTGGGTGAAGTTCTAACTTTAGGGAATAAGCGAAGGATTCAGGGGTCTGACCTGGTCAGGAGAAAAACAAGTACATGGCAGAATTTGGCACACAGCAGCAATCTGAGGGCGATTTCGATTGGTCCGAGATGATGCATTCGTGGTTCTTTAAGGGCCGTATCGCCTTTAAGCGCATGTGGTGGGTCTTCTTGCTGACGATTGCGCTCGGCATGATCTTTCAGGCCTACAAGGGCATGCAGCAGAAGCCCATTTACCAGTCCCGCGCCAAGATGATTGTGGACGGGCAGATCGTCCTCGCGGATAAGTCTGCTGCCCAGTATAACGAGGTGTACGCGAATTTCTACGGCACACAGGTCCAGCTCATGACGAGTACCCTCGTGCGCCAGAAGGCGGCCGAGCGGGTGCAGGCTTTGCATCCGGAGTACAAGCCCTGCCAGGTGTCCCTCAATGTCTCCCAGTCGAAGGACGCCAACATCTTTAATCTCAGTGCCTGGGGCTCGGAGGGGAACTACACACAGGCTTATCTCGATGCGGTGATGGAGGGCTATCTGGACTTCAAGCACGACCGCCGCGCCAACAAGGCCAAGGACACCGTCTACTCGCTGGAGGAAAACCTGCTCGATACTCAGCGCCAGATCGAGGACCTCGAGCAGCAGAAACTCGATTTCCAGAAAAAGAACAACATCATCTTCGTGCAGGAGCAGGGTAACACCGCCGGTGCGCAGCTGGCGGCCCTCAAGGACAAGCAATCCCAGCTAAAAACGCAGTTGCGCCTGCTGGAGGAGATTGATTTGGACCGCTTTGTCGAGGAGGGGCTGCCCCCCGGTGATGAGCAGGCACTCGTCGAATCCGTTTTGACCGAGACTGATAATGAGTACGGGCAGGCTCGCCGCACGCTTGAGCGTTTTCGTGCCGAGATGGACGAGTTCTCCATCTACATGAAGCCGAAGCACCCGAAGATCATTGACCTGCGGCGTGAAATCGAGCGTCAGGAGAACCTGCTGAAGATTATCCGTCGCCAGACCCTGAATCAGGTCGTCAACAAGAAGAAGATTCTCGCGGGCGAGCTGGCCAACCTCAACGTGGTCATCCAGGAGTCTGAGCAGAAGGCCCTCAAATTCAGCACGCTGATGGCGGAGTTTGAGCGGATCAACTCCCGGCTCTCCAGCTTTCGTGCCCGTCATGACTCCTATCTGAAGATGCGCGAATCGCTCTCCCAGAGCGAGAACATCCACCAGGAGCCGGTCAGCATCCTTGAGTACGCAACTTCGCCGAGCACGATTCCGATCAACAAGTTTAAGCAGATCACCACGGGCGGCTTTGTCGGCCTGGCTCTGGGTATCGGTATCCTTTTCGCCTTCGCGATGATGGATAACCGCCTGGTCTCGGTGGAAGATGTCACCCAGCGCTTTCAGGCCCCGGTCCTGGGGATTATTCCGCTGCAGAAGCAGCGGCAGGGAGAGGTTAATCTGCTCCAGCCCAATGACGACCGGCTCATGTTCGCCGAGTCCTGCCGAAACATCCGCTCCTCGCTCTTGTTTATGGACCGGCAGGGGCCGCGCCCGCAGACGATTCTCATCACCAGCTCGATCCCGGCTGAGGGGAAGTCCACGCTTTCCTGTAACCTGTCCATCACGCTCGCCTTTGCCTCTTCGAAGACCTTGATCATCGATGCGGACTTGCGCCGCGGTAAGGTGCACCGTGCCTTTGGGCTCAACAACGATGTCGGCCTTTCCGAGTTGCTCAACGACGATGAAATCAAGACCGAGGATGTGATCCAGCAGACCTCCTATGAGGGGCTCGATATGATTTCGACCGGTGAGTATCCGGAGCGACCTGGTGAGTTGCTGATGAGCACGCGTTTTGACAATGTGATGGCCGAGCTCAAGCAGCGCTACGACTACATCATTCTCGACTGCCCTCCGGTTCTGGCCACCGATGACACGCCTTCGCTCGCCACCAAGGCCGACGCAGTGCTCTTCATCATCCGCTCGACCTACACACGTACGCGCCAGATCAAGTCCGCCGTTGATACCCTTGAGTTGCGGGGGACCAAGATCCGCGGCTTCGTTCTGAACTTTGTCGATAACCGCGAGCCGAACCACTACTACTACAAGTACTACGACTACTACTCCTATCGCTCCTACGCTCCGAAGGCCGGGAACCGCGAAAAGGAGCGCAAAGGTGCTGGGGCAGCCAGTAAGGATGGAGCCAAGCCAGTAGCTGCTGCCTCCAAGGAGAAAAAAGCAGAAGTGGCCGGTGAGCTGACGGATAAATCAGGGGCCGACGAGGCTAAAAGCTGATCCTTCGGAGTCGTCTTCGCGGTTGTCTCTGACGATCTCATTGACGATGAGGATGAGTGGGCTTTTCGCGGTTGCGAAGCTGGGCTAAATGCTCCACGTTTCCCACTTTATGCCCAGCTCTACATCCAGGCACCGCCGTCGTCTATCGAGGGGTCGTATCCGTGAGGAGCGTTTGAGCTACCGGTTTGGTTTACTGTATCAGAGCCGTCTTCGGTTACTGCTCCTGCCCACCTTCATCTTTCTGGTTATTTTAGCCGGAGGTGGGATGCCGCTCTGGGCGCAGGCACTGGTCTTGATCGTCGGGGGCATCACCGCCATCAAGGCCCCTCCTCATAGCTCGCCGGGGCGTGGTTTTGACTGGGCCGTGCTCGCTCTGGTACTGGCCTCCTGTCTGGCCTTTCTGCCTGAGTCCTGGCTGGGGATGCCCGCCTGGCGCGAGGGAGCGCACAACCTCGGGATCGAGCTGGCCCGTACGGTGGCTCCGAGCCCGTATCGTGTCGGCGAGGGTCTACTCCTGCTCATCGGCGGGATCCTTTGGTTTTACCTCATCTGGCAGTGGAAACCGCAAGCCGATGAATGTGGCCGCGCCCTCTGGTACATTACCATAGTAGTGGCACTGATGGCGCTGGCGGTGTCGATTGGCACCTATTACGGGATCAAGTACCCGCTCGGCAGCTCTGCGCGTGTATTTACCTTTTTCGAGAACCGTAACCAGATGGCGACGGTGCTGGCGATGGGAGGCATCCTGTCATTTGCGATGGCGATGCAGTCGATGCGCAAGGGGCGCATGAAAGGGGTCTGGCACCTGTTGTGCACGCTGCTGATCTTCGTCGGTTTAGTCTTTTGCCAATCCCGTGCCGGTGTCCTGTTATTCTGCCTTGGGTGCGTACTTTGGTTTGTGGTGCGCCTGCGTGTTTCTCGCGTGAACACGATGTTCAAGGTGGGAGCGCCGATTTTCCTGCTGTGCATTTCTTTGTTGGTCATTTTCGGTAAGAGCACGCTGGAGCGCTTCTCTCTGTGGGAAAAAAACGATACGGGCGGCATCGCGGAGATGCGTGTCGGCGTCTATCAGGACGCCTCTAAAATGGCGATCGAGCAGCCTGTGGCCGGTGTCGGGCTGGGGAACTTCCCGGGTGTCTTTCCGCAATACCGTGACAAGGCAAAGGTCTTCCAGTCGATCATCCATCCGGAGAGCGACTGGGTCTGGGTGATGACGGAAACGGGTTTTACCGGCTTGGCGGCGCTTCTGGCTGTTCTGGTCTTTCTTGTGCTCCGTCTCTTTCCCTTTGGGGAGGACCGTACCGCCCCCTTGCGTGCTGCGGCAGCCATCGCCTTTGTTATTTTCGTGCTGCACAGTCTCTTCGATGTGCCAGGGCACCGCCTGGGGACGTTCATGATGGGCGCGATGATGTACCGGCTGGCTGCTCCTATGCGGGCTCCGCGCGGGAAAGGTCCTCTGCTGGGGCGCTGGCCCTGGCGTCTCATCGGCTTGGTCTGTTTGGCTGGAGGGCTCTTCTGGCTGGCTGCATGGCTGTTGGACTTACCGGTTCACTCCCGTATCGTGAAGCGCCAGGCGATGGCCCGGGTGGCCGATGAGGTCGAGCTCAGGACCCGCGACGCTGAGGCTATTCTGGGTGTCCTTGACCGTGCGATCGACTTTGACCCGATGGGGTGGTGGTACTACAGCTCGCGGGCGACTACGCGGCTGAACCTCCAGCGTGACAGCAAGGGGGCGCTGGCAGATTTTCGTAGAGCCCGCTTCCTGGATAAGACTTCCTCCGAGGTCTCCTTTTACGAGGGCAAGGTTTGGCTCAACTACGACAACCGTAATGCCATGGCCGCTTGGCGGGATGCGCTCAACCGTGAGGACCCGAACCGTCAGGACCTTTTCCGCAAGATGCTGGAGGCCGCCCATACTTCGCCGCGTTTTCAGCCGAGTCTGGCCATGTTGACCCGCTTTGATGATGATTTCCGGTACGCGTATCTGATGCAGGCCAATGACCAGGATTTTCAGCGTGAAATTCCCAACGACGTTCTCGTCTCGCCGAAGCTGGAGAATTTTACTCCCGCCCAGCGCCAGGAACTCCTCGAAAAATGGGCGTTGCGTGGAGACCGCGTCGCGTTTCTTGAGTACCTGGATGCCAACCCCGGGATCGTCCCCGAGGAGTGGTACTACCGTGCCGTGGCTGAGGCGGGAGAGGGGCATTATGAGTCGGCGGTGGCAGACTTCGCTCCGCACTTAACCCCGCCAAAGGTTGTCCGCTCCCGGCAGTATATCGGCGTGAGCATGGAGGAAAACGAGCGCGTCTACAATAGCTCCCCCGGCGACATCGTTCGCGGGATGATCCTCCTGGATATGCAGGGCCGTGCAGGAAATGACCGCGGAGCCCTACGCACGGCAAATCTGATGCTGAAGCAGAGGCATGTGCCAGCTGGTGTCTATTACTGGAAGGGCGAAGCTCTGCGCCAACAGGGCGAGTATAAGCAGGCCTGGGAAGCATGGTCCACCTACTGGAAGCTCTCCGCCCGGGAGGCTGATAAACAGCTTGAGCCTGAAGAGGCTCAGTGATCTCGGGTAGCGGAACATCTTTAGGCTCACATCCTTGCTTATCGCTGCCGCAGGGATCCTTTAGCGGCTATGCTAGCGCCGGTTATGTCGCTAGCGGTATCAGTTTTACTATTATTGCGGTCTCAGGCTTGCGCCCGCGGCCTTTTTGCATTGAACATAAAAACTGATAAACACTATAACGGTTCATAGAACAGACTGCGCACCATTAGATGCGCTCAACCCGCAGACAAGGACATCCGCCATGGAATCTGAAAAGCAACGCCTGAAGACTCCCACCTCTACCTTTGATAAAATGTTCACCGGCTTTCTGTCGTGGGTGGAAAAGCGTATTGCCAAGCACTCTGTTCACGGTAACCCGCCGGTCTACGATCCTGCCGAGTTCCCGTGGGTAGGGAAGATCGACAAGCAGTGGCACCTCGTGCGTGCCGAGCTGGACAGCCTGCTCGAGCGTCGGGAGGAGTTGCCGAACTTTCACGACATTTCCCCCGATGTCTCCTCCATCACGAACGATAACAACTGGAAGACCTTCTTTCTGCTTGGTTACGGCGTGAACTGTGAAGAGAACCAGAAGGTCTGCCCCGAGACCACGCGCCTGATCAAGACCATACCGGGGATCAAGACCGCGATGTTCAGCATCCTCTCGCCCGGTAAGCATATCCCGCATCACACCGGGCCCTATAACGGCGTCCTGCGCTACCACCTCGGGCTCGTCGTGCCCGAGCCGAAGGAGCAGTGCCGTATCCGCGTGGATGACCAGTACATCGTCTGGGAAGAGGGGAAGGGCATTGTCTTCGACGACTGTTTCGACCACGAGGTCTGGAACGATACCGACGGCGTACGTGTGGTACTTTTCGTCGACTTTGTGCGCCCGGTGAAGTTTCCCTTTAATCTGCTTAACTGGCTCGTGCTCTCCTCTGCGGCGTTCACGCCCTACATCCGCGAGGCCAACGAAAACCAGAAAAAGTGGGAAAAACAGTTCCACGGTAAGGAAAAAGCGTCCGTCAGTTGATCCGTTGTTGCGTGTTCTGCATGGCCAACACTCCTCTTATCTGCCTAGTATTCTGATATGGCCCGCAACTACTGGCTCTTTAAGTCCGAACCCTCTGAATTCTCCATCGACGACCTCAAGGCCCGCCCCAGGCAGACTGAGCCTTGGGATGGTGTCCGCAACTATCAGGCGCGTAACTTCATGCGCGACGAGATGAAGACCGGTGACCTTGGGCTATTCTACCACTCGAACACTAAGGAGGTCGGCGTGGTCGGCGTGTGCGAGATCACCGGTGAGGCCCGGCCTGACCCGACGGCATGGGAAAAGGGCCACAAGCATTTCGACGAGAAGGCCAGCCCGGAAAATCCCCGCTGGTGCATGGTCGAGGTGACGTGGAAGGAAACCTTCCCGCGCACCGTCACGCTCGACGAGATCAAGGAGCATCCGCAACTGCAGGACATGCGTGTGGCCCAGCGCGGTAACCGCCTCTCTATCACTCCGGTTGCCAAGGCCGAGTTCGACCTTATCCGCAAGCTGGCGCGCCAATCGTGAGCGCGCGGCGAGGGGTCTAATCTCCTCCATTGTTTTCGCTTATGCAGAGCGCGGGCTCGGTGCCTGAGTGATTATTCGGTTGAAATCTTGCCAGCCGAGTGATTCCTTCAAGTGTCTGATATTCGTTGTTGATACGATGAATTTTAGTTTTTTTAGCCCTCTCTGCTGCCATGCCCAAAAAAGTAAAACTCGTTGATGAGAACCTCCCGCCGAAGCTCGGGAACGACTACTCTCAAAGTGTAAAGCCGCGTACAAAGTACGTCAGCCGTTACGAGGAACCCTCCTCAAAGGGAGCGTTTCTGATCGCATGTCTGATCTTTTTGGCGCTGATCGGTGGCGGCTACTATTACTTTTTTCATTATGGCAAGCCTGCTCACGACGACCTAAACAAGGACACAGAGCCTAAGGTCGTGACGGAGGAGAGACTCGATAACAACATCGTGCTGATCCAGGAACTCTCGCCTGACGAAACCTACATGAGCTACCAGGAGGGCGGTACTGGCTTTATCATGGAGTGGCGCGGTAAGGTCTTTCTCGTCACGAATGTCCACGTGCTGGCGGGGATGGAATCTCCCCATTTTCTTACGATTTCAGGCCATGACGTGGAGGTGGATCTCGATAATATCTATCTCGCCCGCAATGAGGATGTGGCCGTTGTAGAGATTACAAATTACCGCACGATCTTCCCTGAGTATGTTTTACCGACGAAATACGATCCCGCTCCGAAAGCAGAGCCTGAGACGGATGGTGCGAGCGGTGAGGATGGAGCCAGTGGTGAGAATGTAGCGACCGATGATAGCAAGGATGGGGAGAAGGCAGCAGCCCCCGCTGAAAAGCCGAAGCGACTTTTTCGCTATGCATACCAGCCTCTCGAAGCATTGGAGGACGTGGAGTTTAACGTCAAAGATGGCGATAGAATTACGGTCTACGGTAACTCGTTGGGCAAGCGCCTCGTTCAGATGAACAAGGGAAGGATCGATGGGCTCGGTCATAATATTTTCCGGCATACCGCAGAGGTAAAGCCCGGGAATAGCGGCAGCCCGATCATTCACAATGACACCGGAAAGGTGATGGGAATCGTCTCCTACGCGATGATCTACTATAACGGTGAGACCCAGGATGAGATGTATGCCTTCCGGCTCGATAATATCAGTGAGTGGCAGCACATCGGTAACTGGAAGCGGTTTCAGCGCGTGAATGAGCGCTACGAGGCGATTGCCCAGCGCACCCAGGATCTCTACAAACTCAGCAAGGGGTTCGCTGATGTGAAAGTCTACAATGACATCGAGCTGCGAAATATCTTCACCGCCTATAAGAATCGGGTTGCCTCTATTCGCAACGGACGGGCGGTCAGCAGCTCGGATATGCAGGATAGCATCTCACGAGCCAGTGATCATTTCCTTACATCAGTGGAAAATCTGCTCTGGCAGGATATTGATGAGTTTCTCAACGCCAACTCACGAGAGTGGACCTACAACTACTTCCGCATCCAGGTGCTCGAGCAGCGGAAGTACCGCGAGATGATTCAGAAGTCGATCGAGATTGATCGTTTTCACCTGCAGGATGGCAAGTAAGGATACCAGCCTCGCCAGCCCAAGATAAATCTAGGCCCGGGGTAGAGTGATCGTAAAGGTCGTGCCGGCCCCGGTCATCGTCTCGAAGTCGATCTCACCATCGTGTGCGTCCACGATAGACTTGACGATTGCGGTGCCCAGCCCGGTGCCCCGGCTTTTGCCGTAGGTGATGAACGGGCTGAACAGATTGTGCCGGATCGACTCGGGGATGCCCTTGCCATTATCGCTGACAATGATCTCTGCGGTTTTCTCCAGACTATGGACAAATATCTGCACCTGTCCGCGCTGGTCCTCATCAAAGGACTCGATGGCGTTACCGACGAGGTTCTGGAGCACGCGGATGAGCTTGCTCTCTTCGCCCATGATCGTCACGGGGGTGGCACGCATTTCAATTACCACCCGGTCGTGCTGGAAGAATGGCTCGTTCATCTGCCTGAACTTTTCGCACAGCGCTGCCAGATCGATACGGGTCAGGTTCAGGTGTTGCTCGCCCTTAGAGAACTCGCTCAGTTCGTTGGCCATCTCCACCATGCGCTGGACCTGGGCCTCGATGTTCTCGCAGATGCGCACGGTTTTGGGGTCGGGATGCTGGCTACGCAGCAGCTGTGCCCCCAGGCTGATCAGGGTAAAAGGGTTTTTAAAGTCGTGGATGATGGTGTTCATCATCGTGCCGACCATCGCCATCTTCTCCTTCTGGAGCATGTCGTCCACATAGTGCCGGGTTGTGGCATGCAGGTGGTTGACGATGCTGCCGAGGATCTGCTCGATCGGCCCCGGCGTGCTCTTGATAAAGTCGACCAGATTGTCCCGGTGGATCTGTGCGATCTTGACCGGGGTCGTCATGGCTATGGCGTTGAGTGCGCGCGGGGCTCCGGTGAAGATGCCGACCTCGCCGAAGAAGTTGCCCGCCTCGCTGTAGCTGATGATGCGGTCCTCTTCCTCGCCGGGAATGGTCTTGGTAAAGGCGACTGTGCCCTCAAGCACGAGGCAAAGCGTATCCGACCCGCTGCCTTCTTTGAAGATGACATCCCCTTTCCTATATTCGTCGATCGCTGTCTTTTCAGCCAGCGGACGAATATCCTCCACATCGGAAGCATGAAAGAAAGGGTGATCCTCAAGTCGCATGATAGGTCGCTGCAGTCCGTCCCGGTTGATCGTACGTGCTTATGTAAAAGCGTTTCCGGCGCGGGGTCTAGCCCGAATATTGCTTAGGGGACATTCGCCTCTGCCAGTATAGATGTGTTAAACTAGCAGCTGTCAGCATGATAGGGTGTCGTCTTTATTCACCAGCCCGCGCAGGTAGGCGACCGCGCCAGCCTCATCATGGAAGGCCCCGTCGAGTTGCGCCTCGTAGCAGGCGTCTATCAACGGGCTAAAATGCTTACCGGGCTTCAGTCCGAGTGCGATCAGGTGGCGCCCCTGAATGATCGGGGCCGGAGCAGCGTCTTTGACAGCGAGATTATCGGCGCGGTCCAGCAGCCACTGCCCGGCAGGAAAGTCGGCGGAGAGGGGAGGGCGTCCTCCCATGTCTGCCTGCGCTACGCGTATCAGCCTGTCAATACGCCCGACTTTGCGGGCGAGGCGACGCACGGCGGAGTCGCTGGCCTCGTCCTTGTGGAGCAGGGCAGGGCGCATATGTGTCTCGACCAGGATGAGGACATCCTCGATCAGCTGCTGCTGGTTGGTCAGGCGGCGCAGGAATTTCTCTGCCGGGATAATCCCCTCCACGTCGTGCCGGGGTGAGCGGATGCGCCCGTCCTCGTCGGTATAGGTCGTGCCGGGCTTACCCATGTCGTGGCAGAGCACAGCGAGGCCGACGACGAGGTCCTCCCAGGCGTCACCGGTGCGCTGCGCGGCAAAGGCGTCCATGCAGTGCAGGGTGTGCGTCCACACATCGCCCTCGGGGTGCCACTTGGGGTCCTGCTGGCAGTCAATGAGCGCGTCCAGTTCGGGGGTGTACTGGACCCAGCCGCTCTCTTTCAGAAAGGTTAGCCCGAGCGAGGGGCGCACGCCTTTGACAATGAGCTTCTCCCACTCGGCGAAGAGCCGTTCGCGGGGCAGGTTCTCGGGGGTGATGCTCCGGCACAGTTCGAGGGTCTCGGGAGCGATTGCCAGCTCGAAGCGTGCGAGGAACTGCATCGCGCGCAGCACGCGCAGGGGGTCTTCGGAGAACTTGTCCGACGTGTGCCGCAGGAGACGCTTTTCCAGGTCGGCTCGACCGTTAAAGGGGTCGATCAGCTCGTCAGACAAGGGGTCCCAGGAAAGGGCGTTGATGGTGAAATCGCGCCGTGAAGCGGCCTCCAGCGGGCTCATGTGCGGGTCGCCGGTCACGGCAAACCCGCGGTGGCCGGTGCCTTGTTTGGATTCACGCCGGGGCAGGCTCACGTCCAGCTCCAGTCCCCGTAGTTTGAACACCCCGAAAGCCCGGCCGACAACGTTTACCTCGAAGCGTCGGCGTAGAAGTTTGAGCAGGACGGCCTCCTCCAGCCCGAACACCTCCATGTCCGCGTCTTTCGAGCGCAGGCCCAGCAGGGCATCGCGTACGCAGCCGCCTACGAACAGCGCCCGGCCTCCGGCCTCCTTTACGGCGCGTGCGATTTTCACTCCGGCTGCGTATTCGGCGGGGTTCAGGGCCTTTTCGACCGATGCTATCTTGCTGGACATCAGGGTGATAATTAAAAATGCCAAAATAACTTTACTAAATTGCCTAATTAAGTAAAATAATCAGCATCATGACAGCACTGACCATGCCGACTCTGGACCCTGATCTCAAGCGGGAAAACGAAGAGCTGACTGCCCTCCCGGCGGCCGAGCGCATTCGCCGCGCCCATGAGCGCTGGGGGGACTCGCTGGTCATGAGTACCAGCTTCGGCGTGCAGTCGGCTGTGCTGCTGCATCTGGCTAACACCGTCGTGCCGGGCATCCCGGTCATTTTCGTCGATACCGGCTATCTTTTTCCCGAGACCTATCGCTTCGCGCAGGAGCTGACCGAGCGCCTCGACCTCAACCTCAAGATCTACACGCCGCGCCGCACCGCAGCGATGCAGGAGGCTGTGGACGGTAAGCGTTGGGAGCAGGATGTGGCCGCTCTGGAGAACTATAATCTGGAGAATAAGGTCGAGCCGATGAATCGCGCTCTGCGCGAGCTCGATGCTCAGGCCTGGATCTCCGGTCTGCGCCGCGTGCAGTCATCGACGCGGGGGCATCTGCGTCCGCTGGAGCGCCAGAACAAGACCTTTAAGGCGTATCCGATCATCGACTGGACCGATCGCGATATCTACAATTATCTGAGTGATAACGGCCTGCCTTACCACCCGCTCTGGGATCAGGGCTATGTCTCGGTCGGAGACTGGCACAGCACCTCCAAGTTGGAGGCAGGCATGAACGCCGAGGACACGCGCTTCGGTGGCCGCAAGCGCGAATGCGGTCTGCACGAGAGCCACACTGGCGGCGACTACCAGATCTGAAGACGAACGTTTGCGGGGCTACGCGCCCCACTCCCGCGGCAGCCGAAGGCTGCACTTTCGATGCTGCGCATCGTGTCAGCGATTACTGAAACCAGCTTAGCAGGTTTCAGTAATCGCTGAGCAAAGCATTAAAACCGGGTGCCGCCGCTTTTGGGGGTAAACCATGAAGATGAGGTGCTGTCTGTTTGTGGCATTCTCTCCTGAATATGCCATCAGTGATCCGGAGGATCACGGGTGCAGGACTCTGTCCTGCCGCAGCCCTACAAAAGAAACGGCTATTACTTACCGGTGGCTTTATTGATCGCGGCGATCATGGCATCGGGGCCGCCCTTGAGGTAGCCGACGTTTTCCCAGATCTTTTTACCATCGGGGCTGAGCAGGACGAGGGTGGGGAAGCCGCGCACACCAAATTCCTTCTGGAGCTGGGCATTCTGGGCCTTCAGGTCGTCACTCTGCGGCTTACCACTGGGAAAGTCCAGATAGAGCAGGACCAGGTTATCCTTGGCGTATTCCTTAAAGGCATCCTTGCTGAAAATCTCGCGGTCCAGCTTCTTGCACCAGCCGCACCAATCAGATCCGGTGAAGTCGATCAGTACCGGGCGGTTTTCTTTCTTGGCCAGTTCGAGGGCGCCCTTGAAGTCCGTAACCCAGCCATTGGGGACGCCAGGCTGGTTAGCCATGAAGATTGTGGAGGTCGGATCAACAGCGGCGTCAGCCTTGCTGGTGGCCATGTCAGAGCAGGCGACGAGGACAGAGAGGAGCCCGGCAGCCAGGCCGTAGCGGAGGATCGAGTGCTTCATAGGGATTGAATTTGGTGTGAGTTAATCTTGTTGGCCGATTTAGTCGTGAGAGCCGGCCTTTCCTGACAGCGGTATGGTATGTCTGCCTGCATGGACATGCCCGAGAGGAAAAAGTTCATCTTCGCAAGCCGAAGACTCCCAGTCTAGGCGTCGTTACCCATACTGGCATAAAAAAGGCAGGACCACGGTGGCCCTGCCTTCTGAAAGAAAATTACGCGCGCGTTTGCGCCGGTACGGGTTACTTGTCGCCGTAGCCGTTGGGGTGGGTGGAGTGCCAGGCCCACGCCGTTTCGACGATCTTTTCCACGCTGTCAAACTGCACCTTCCAGCCCAGTTCGTTCTTGGCCTTGGAAGAGTCGGCATAGAGCGCGGGCGGGTCGCCGGGGCGGCGGACGTCTTCGACCACCGTGACCTTTTTACCGGATACCTTCTCCACCGCATCGATGACCTGGCGCACGCTGTAGGGGGTGCCGGTACCGAGGTTGTAGAAGCAGCCGGTGCCGGGCGTGGCGAGCTTCTCAAAGACGGCGATGTGGGCGCGGGAAAGGTCGTCCACGTGGACATAGTCGCGCAGACAGGTGCCGTCGGGCGTATCGTAGTCGGTCCCGAAAATCTTGATATTGTCGCGCTTGCCCATGGCTGCGTCGATGACGAGCGGGATCAGGTGCGTCTCCGGGTGGTGGTCTTCACCGATGGTGCCATCGGTGGCAGCGCCGGCTGCGTTGAAGTAGCGGAAGGCCGCGAAGCTCAGCCCGTGAGCGTGGGCGAGGGCCTTGAGGGCGTTCTCGACGTCGAGCTTGGTCTGGCCGTAGGGGTTGATCGGAGCCTGCGGCATATCCTCGACGATGGGCAGCCCGGCGGGCACACCGTAGGTGGCGCAGGTCGATGAGAAGACGAACTTCTTCACGTCTTCCTCCAGCATGGTTTCGAGGAGGCGCAGGGTGGCGACGAGGTTGTTGTCGTAGTACTTGAGGGGCTTGTCCACGGACTCGCCGACAAAGGCGTAGGCCGCAAAGTGCATGACCAGCTCGATGCCTTCCTTTTTCAGGATGGCGCGAACGGCTTCTTTGTCGCCCAGGTTATCCGTGTAAAACGGAATGTCTTCGGCGACCGCACCACGGTGCCCGAATACCAGATTGTCCAAAACAACCGGCTCATGCCCCGCGGCGACGAGTTGTCGCACGCAGTGGCTGCCAATGTAACCGGCTCCCCCCACAACGAGTACTTTCATGCCGGAAGCTTGGGCGATGCTCCGACACGGCGCAACCCGTAAGCACCGTAAAATTTGTTTCGAGTCTTGTCTTATAGAAGACTCGACGCCTGCTGATAGCCCACCTTCCCCTTAGCGTTCAGCTTGGGTGGCGGCGTAGGCGCGCGAGAGGGCTTCCAGCAGCTGTTTCTGCTTTACGGGCTTGCTCAGGTAGTCGTCCATCCCGGCCTCGAGGGCTGCTTCCCGGTCCCCTTGCATGGCGCCGGCAGTCAGTGCGATGATGTAGGGGCGGTGCTCGCCCTGGAGCTTGCGGATGCGGCGGGTGGCCTCGTAGCCATCTACCTCGGGCATCTGCACATCCATCAGGATAACATCATAGGGGACATCGGACATGGCCGCTACGGCCTCGCCCCCATTGTTGGCGATGTCGGCGGTATACCCGAACCGGTTCAGGATCAGGCTGGCAACCTTCTGGTTTACCAGATTGTCCTCTGCCAAAAGGATGCTTAGCGGGTACTTTTTTGCCAGCTCACGGTCATCATTGTCGGGAGAAGGGACTGGAGGGGATTCCTTTTCGGCGGGTTCTGGTAAATCCTTCCGGAGGGTCCGCTCGACATGCTTGCGCAGCAGACTGGTGTTCACCGGCTTGCTCAGAATCGCATCAAAGACATCCGCGCAGGCATTGCAGGCGGTCGCGCAGCATAGGATCATGGGCAGATCCTGCCGCCCCGGCAGGGCTCTAAGCTCTTTGGCTAAGTCCGGGCTGTGCTGATTCGAAATCTCCGAGTCCAGGATGACGATATCCACCGCCTGGCGGTTCTCCAGCAGATTGGTGGCTGCCTGAGAGGAATCGACGGCAAAGGCCTTCATGCCCCAGGCGCGCAGTTCGCGCATGAGCATGTTACGTTCGCCCTGATCGGCCACGATGACGAGCGCGTATTTACCGGCCACCGGGCTGGGGGTGCCACTGGCGCGGATTCTGCCCTGCTGGGGCTCTGCAGGGAACTGCACGTAAAAGGTAAACGTCGAGCCATGGCCCTCCTCGCTGACGACGGAGATGTCGCCACTCATGAGGCGGACGAGGCGCTTCGAAATCGCCAGGCCCAGGCCACTGCCACCGTAGCGGCGGCTGGTGGAGGCATCGACCTGCGAGAACGAGTCGAAGAGGCGGTCCATCCGGTCCTCCGGAATGCCGATGCCGGTATCCCGAATGATAAAGGTGAGCTGGTGCAGGTGGTTGCCCAGGTGCTCGGTCTGGACTGAGACGACCACTTGCCCGCGCTCCGTGAACTTGACCGCGTTGCCGACCAGATTGACCAGCACCTGTTTGAGGCGGTTGGCATCACCAATCAGCGTGCGGGGGACGTTCTCGGAGATGGAGTAAGTCAGCTCCAGACCTTTTTCGTCAGCCTTCGGGGCAAGCAGGTTAAGGGTCTCGGAAATGCAGTCCGCGACGGCGAAGGGGAGCTTCTCCAGCTCGATTTTTCCAGCCTCGATCTTGGAGTAGTCAAGGATGTCATTGATGATCGTCATCAGGGCTTCACCACTGCTCTGGATCGTCCGGACGTAGTCGAGCTGCTCGCTACTCAGGCCAGTGTCCAGCAGCAGACCGGTCATGCCGATCACACCGTTCATCGGGGTGCGGATTTCATGGCTCATCGTGGCCAGAAATGCGCTCTTGGCCTGGTTGGCGCGTTTCGCTTCCAGGGTTGAATCCCAGGCCGTTTTTACGACCTCCTTGAGCTTGGCGTTAAGCTCCTCGGCCTTGTTCTTGGCTTTGCGTAGCTCCTCCTCACGGCCCATCTGCTGCGTGATGTCGGTATGGGTGCCGATCATGCGGTAGGGGCGATCGTTTTCGTCAAAGACTGCCTTGCCCCGGTCAAGAACCCAGCAGACGGACTTGTCCCGGCGGATCATCCGGTAGGTGCACTCGTAGATCTGTGTTTCGCGGGCGAAGTGGCGGCGCACTTCATTCATGACCCGGGAGAGGTCCTCGGGATGGATGCGGCTGGTCAGCTCATCGAAGCGGTTGGAAATGTCATCACGCTCAAAGCCAAACATGTGCGCCCAGTTCGCCGAGAAGAACACCTCGTTGGTCAACAGGTTCCAGTCCCAGACACCGTCGCGGCTTCCTTCCAGCGCGAGGTCCCAGCGCTCCTGGCTTTCCTTGATCGCCTTGTCAGCTTCGACGCGCTCGGTGATGTCCGCCTCGATCGCCATGAAGCCCGAGAGGCGCCCCTTGTCGTCATGGATGGGCTGGGTCTCAATGCTGACCCAGTAGGGGCTGCCGTCCTTGCGGTAGTTGAGGACTTCTACGTTAAAGCCTTTCTGGTTTTGGACACCTTCCCGCATGATCTCGATGCTCTTCTGGTCGGTGTCTTCTCCCTGGAGGAAATCGCCCGGCTTCTTGCCCCGGCATTCAGCAAAGGTGTAGCCCGTGATGCGCGTAAACCCTTCGTTGATCCACTCCAGGCGCCCCTGCACATCGGTGATGACGCAGCCGTTCGTGGTGCGGGCTGCTACCATGGAAAGGCGTCGCGTCAGCCGCTGGGCCTCATAGAGGCTCTCCAGCATGTGGTTGAGGCGGCGGGCCATGTCGCCGATTTCGTCATCGGCCACGACCGGTGCTTTGGCGTCAGTGTCACCGTCGGCCTGCTGGTCGATGGCCTTCGTGATCAGCTTGGTCGGGCGCAGGACAATCAGGTCCACTGCGATAAAGGTGAGCAAAACGACAAGCCCCATCGCCCCGTACCAGAGCAGGATCATCTTGTTACCCAGTCCGACGAGCTTTGACTGGTAGCTCTCCGAGTCAATGTCCACGAGGACGGCAGCTGGCACGGATTGGGCGCTGCCGGGCAGTAGGGTAGAAAAAGCCTCCGTAAAGCTCCAGGGGGTTTTATTTTCAACCAGCCTTTGTTGGGCGATCCCTGTGTCAAAGGTCTTGCCGAGCATATTGACGGTGGCCGGATTGAGAGAGCTCAGCGGCTTGCCGATCAACGACAGCTCGGAGGCGGCGACGATCATCGCGGGTCGGCCTGCGACGACCACAATACGGTCAACACCATCCTCAGCGGCGAACCGGGTGACGGTCCGGATGCGCTCGGTTTCATCGGTGTTCAGGTAAAAGGTTTGCCGGATGGCCGTAGCAACCACAGAGGCCTGGTGGGCGGTGGATTCCTCCATGTGCTCACGGATAAACAGCTTGTTCCAGGCGATCCCTACAATCCCGCCAACTGCTCCGATCAATACGAGAGGGATCAGCAGTTTGAGCCACAGAGTCAGGCCGCGGCGCGCAGATTGGGGAGGTCTCATGGCTGGGTGGTGAGGGCTGCCGGTGCGATAAGTTTCTCTACGGCTGACTCACGATCACTGATGCCCATGTCGCAAAGTTTGCGGTGGGTATCTTCGGTGCTCACGAGCAGGCCCTGGTCTTCTCCGAAATAATGCTCCTTTTCCTCAGGCGAAACAAGCCGGATTTTCTCCAATGAGCGTGCAAATTCATCGGGCCTCAGTCCGATGCGTTGGCCCATCATTCGCTGAGCCAGGTCAGGGTTCTTCGTGTAAAACTTATACGCGCGCTCCCAGGCCCGGATCACGGAGCGTATCGCCTCTGGCTGCTGGTCGATCAAGGTCTTATCGGCTACGATGACGTTGAGGATATCTGTCGGAAGCTCTGAGCTGGAGTAAATCGCATGCACCCCAGGCTCCCGCTCAAGACGGATCGAGACAGGCGGACGCGTGACCAGCGCATCGACTTCCCCCTGGCGAAAGGCATCCTCCATCGCTAGCTGGGTGATGTGGTGGATATCGATCTGCTCCTCGGACAGCTTGGCATCATCCAGGGCCGACTGTAGCAGGTACTTGCACAGGTGGGAGTTCTCGCAGCCGATGCGAGCGCCTGAGAGTTCTTCCGGTCGGTGGATGTCGTCACGCGCCATGATGACGTCGCCGCCGTTGGAAGAGTCGGAGACGATAAAAGCCTGCGGGATGCGCCGGGACTCTTCGGCGGCCTTGACCATGTCCAGTGTCGAGCAGGTCATACCGTCGATCTCACCGGCTTTGTAGGCGTCGATGGCGTCAGGGGTGGAGACGAACTCCACCAGCTGCACCCGCACGCCCTCCTCTTCGAAGTATTTCTTCTCCTGTGCCAGAAACAGAAATGCCCCTCCCGGCCAACGGGTGATGCCGAGCTTGATCAAGGGTGGAGACGGGCGCGAGCAGCTCGACAGCAAAACCACCACCAGCCCAATGACCGTTAAGATCGTTAGGGGGCGAAGTCGGGGATGAAAGGGGAATCCCATAAGGTGGAATTATCGAGGCTATTCGAAATGAATACTAATTAAGCGTTGGCTTCAATCTCTTTAAGGGCTTTGTGGGCAATGTGCCCGATAAAGCCGACGATGATAATCGCGACAGCCAGGCCGCCGTAGAGCGTAAGGTCCTGGATCGTTAGGGTTGAGTGTTTGGGGGCTGTGTCGCGGGTGGCGTGGATAGCTGCGTATCCGACATACTGGGAGACGAAGGCCACTGGAAGCAGCCCGAGGTTTGCCACGCAAAAACGCCAGAACTTCATCCTGCTGGCCCCCATCAGGTAGCTGATCGGGGAGGCCGGGATCGGCGCCAGTCGTAGAAGCAGCAGGAGCTTAATGCCATCGTGCTCGATGGCACGGCTGATTGCGTTCATCTTTGGCCGACGCTCGATCCATCGCTGCACGCGCTGGTGTACCAGAAGTCGTGATACCCAAAAGATAAGGCTCTGGCTGGTGTAGAGGCCTACCACTACATAGAGGTAGCCACTGCCGAGCGGGAACATCATGCCGGCGGCAATTAACAGTAAGTCCAGCGGTACACATACCAGCGTGAGCATACTCATGAGCAGGATATAATAGACAGGGGCCAGCCACCCCTGGCTGACGATCCACTCCTCGGCCTGTGGGAGATGAGGGGCCAACTCGTCTCCAGCCAGGATGACGACCAAAGCCAGGGAAATGCCCAGTAGCCAGCGAAAGAGCGTCACGTAGGTCGGCTTGGTCTTTGAGGGGGTCGTGCTCATCGGCAAGTTTTTAACAGCTATAGGCTTACGCTCTGCCTGCCAATCTCCTTTTGTGAAAATGTGCATAAATATGCCATTAACGACGTTCGCGGCTTCTCGGGTTTTGTCTCGTCAAACCTGCGATAATATGTCATAGTCATAAGCTTTTACAGGGGTGGTGCTCGGCCCCCTCTGTTAGCATCTAAAGACTTGGACTGTTAGGGGACATGGGATTGTTTTTTGAAGTCGTGGCGCAGGAGTGCGGTGGCTACGAGGCGGTTTGCCTGACCGAAGGCATCCGTGCCGGAGGTGCCGATCTCCATGAGTTGCACGCTAATCTCAGCCATGAGATCGACCAGTGCTTTACGAATCGACCGCGCCCGTTGGCGTCACAGATCCATTTAGTCTTTTCCCGTGAGTAGCCCTGTTTGGGGAGGCCCCTTTTCGGGATGGGCCGTAGCATGTAAAGCGAAATGCCCTTAAGGGTTGCCAGCGGCTCGAAGATGGGACAATGCTAGGCGAGTCTTCACATTCGCCTAATCTTCACCTCTCGCTTCTCTCGCATGAAAAAATATGATCTGATCATCATCGGGTCCGGCCCGGCCGGGGAAAAAGCAGCCGTCAAGGCCGCCTATTACGGAAAACAGGTCGCAGTGGTCGAAAAGCGCGCCGATCTCGGTGGTGCTGGTACGAACACAGGTACGCTTCCTTCCAAAACGCTGAAGGAGACAGCCCTTTATTATTCCGGCCTCAACGAACGCGGACTCTTCGGCGTCGATAAAGAGCTGGAGCGCGCCGCTAACGTCCGCGACTTCTTCTTCCGTAAGAACCAGGTCGTCGAGCAGCAGGAGGAGGGGATCGCCGCCAACTTCAAACTCCACAATATCGATACGTACATCGGTACGGCCTCGATCAAGGACCCTCACACGGTAACCGTTACCGGTAAGGATGCCTGCGAGCTCGAGGGAGAGTTTATCCTCGTCGCCACCGGCTCCTATCCTTTCCAGCCCCCGGGCATTCCCTTTGACGGTAAGTTCGTCCATGACTCGGACACCATCCTGACCATTAACCGCATTCCCCGCAGCATCGTCATCGTAGGGGCTGGTGTCATTGGTTGTGAATACGCCACCATCTTTGCCGTCATGGGGACGCAGGTTAAGCTCGTCAACAGCCACGAGGAGATCCTGACTTTCCTCGACCGTGAGATCTGCCGTGAGCTGATGGCGGACATGGAGCGCATTGGTGTTCAGTTCGTCTTTGGCAGCCGTGTTGACGACGTTACGATTCTGCCGGACGAGCACACGCACAACGTCCACGCGAAGCTGACCAATGGCGAGCCGATCGAGGCGGACATGTTCCTCTACGCTGCCGGTCGCAGCGGTGGCGTGAATGGGCTCGGCCTGGAAGAGGTCGGCGTCGAGTTTGATAAGCGTCAGAACATTATCGTGGATGACAAGTACTGCACCAGCGTCCCGAGTATTTACGCCGCCGGGGACGTTATCGGCTTCCCCGCACTGGCCTCGACCAGTATGGATCAGGGCCGTGTCGCCGTCACCCAGATGTTTGGCTTCCATGATCAGGAGCAGATCAGCGAGCAGTTCCCCTATGGCATTTACACGATCCCCGAGGTCAGCGTCTATGGTATGACCGAAGACGAAGCGCAGGAGAAGAAAATCGACTACTGCGTCGGGCGTGCCCGCTACCGCGACATGCCGCGCGGTAAGATCATGGGCGCGAAGGAGGGGCTGCTGAAGCTCGTCGTCGAGCGTGAAAGCCGCAAGGTCCTCGGCGTGCACATCTTTGGTAAGATCGCTACCGAGCTCATCCACTACGGGATGGATCTGGTGCAGAACGAAGACACACTCTCGAAGATCATCAGCCGCGTCTACAACACGCCCACGCTGCATGAGCTGTACAAGTATGCCGCCTACAATGCCCTCATTGAGGGGCACTACATGGACAACCCTGCCGGGCACTAGCCCGCATTCTTTCTAGCGTATCTCGCTCCGCTCGTATTGGGCTGGGGTGGCGGGTTCAGTCATCCCAGCGACCATTAACTGCGGGACTTATGCTTGTACATTGCGCAAGGCTGCGCGAGGTACCTTCGACTACGCGTGAGTGCGTAGCCGCTGCTTCACGAAGAGGAAGAGCTCGTACAGTCCGCCAGTGATGGACGGGATCGCCGCATTGACGAAGTAACACAGCAGAGAGAGCGTCAGTGCCATGGTTTCGCTGATGCCATAGATCGAGAGCAGATAGATGTATACGCTGTCGCGAGTCCCGAAGCCACTGACCGACACGGGAATCAGCCCGATAATCGAGGCGATGGGCGCTACCAGAATATAATCTGCCGCCGGGAAGGCTGTCGTGTAGGCGCGCACGACGATCCAGCCCTGAAAGAATATACCGGCCCAGCACAGGAGCGAAATCGCGGCGATGACCAGCAGGCGCGAGGGGGAGGGCAGGACGATCAAATCATCCTTGCTGAGATAGTCCTGATGAAATTTTGCCGGGACGATATAGCGCAGAAGCTTGCTCACGCGCTTGCGCTGGACCATAGCGTAAATCAGCAAGAGGGCCAGCAGGCCCATGCCAAGGAAGACCCAGAAAAAGACGGGCGTGTAGGGGAAAATAATGACGCACCCCACGCAGGCCAGCGCCCCCATCCCGAATATGTCAGCGATGCGGTCTGTGACGACGGCCCAGAAGGAGTGCTTGAGGGGCACGCCCTCACCGTCCTTGATCAGGTAAATGCGATAGAAAGAGCCGATCTTGCCAGGCGTAATAAAGCCGTAGTACTGCCCCAGCAGGTAGTAGCGGAAGCACTTCCCGAAGCTCAGCCCGATGCCACAGTCGCGCAGGATGACATGAAAGCGGTAGGTGAAGAGCAGGCTGAGAGGAATCGTCAGGGCGATGGCGGTCAGAAACCAGCCGACCTCCATGCGGGGGATTTCCTGCAGCACGCGGTCGATGCCGATGTGGAACAAGAGCCAGGCGAAAATGAGCAGCCCCAGCATGTGTATCCACTTTTTCATCACAAGGGGGGGGTGACGCTTACTTGCGCTTCTTCCCGATGACGTAGAACAGGTGCGATATCGGCAGCTTCAGGTAGCCCTTGCGCAGGTTTACGTCGTAGAGGTTGAGCGCCCGCATCCAGAGAGGGAACTCCTGCTTCTTCCACATTTCAACAAAGGGCACCGTCCAGCTGATTTCCTTGGGTTGCTGCGGGGTGCCGATCTTGTGCAGGCGGATGTCGCGGAAGCCGACCGGGTCGGGCCAGGGAGGAGAGTCAAAAGCTCCGAACTCGACGATGTCCATCCCGCAGTCACGGAACATCTTCTTCACGTTCCAGATGAAGTTGAAGTAGGTGTCGCCGTGGGTCCAGGGGATGTTATTGATGCGGTGCAGGAACCGGTGCCAGGGGTAGCCCGCCTGACAGTTGTTGCAGGAGACGACCATGACGTAGTCCTTGGAGACGCGTGTCATCTCACGGGTCCAGGCCACGGGGTCGGGCATGTTTGCAAAGGTCGCGAAGTTCCACGCCATATCGAAGCTGTTATCCTCGAAGGGCAGCTGCGCGTAGTCTTCGGCTTGTACGCTGGTGACGCGGTCCTGCCAGCCGAGCGTTTTCCACTCCTCCAGCGGAGCTGGCTCGGGGTTGACCAGGGTGATGTCGCAGCCGGCGGCCCCGAAGCCAAGAGAGTAGAGTGAGCCGGCGGCCTTGGCGCCCATGGAGGGGCTTTCCAGGACGGTCTTGATGCCGTAGTTTTTGACCGTGCGGACCTGGTGCCGGGAGGTTGTTATACGGTCATAGGTGATGCCGTAGACTTCGGTTTCGTGGACCGTTTCCGGGGCTGTTAAATCATTCTGTGCTGCTGGTACCATGCGATCATTTCCTTGATTGCGGTTTCTAGGCTGGTGCTATGGGAAAAGCCGAGCTCGCGTTTGGCTTTACTGATATCAACCCGCCGGCTCAAGGCGAGGTTTTTGATATTGCTGGGGCGCACGGGTGGCACTTTGCCCATGAGGCTAAAGGTCTTCTCGATCGTGTGGGCGGCGAGCAGGATCATCCACTTCGGGGCCTGTGGATAATAGGCATCGGGGCGCAGCCCCAGCTCGACACGGACGTAGCGGCGGATGTCCCGCAAGTCGTGTGGATCGTCATCGGCGATCATGTAGCGCTCGCCGGGCTGTCCCTTGTCGAGGGCGAGGATGATGCCGCTCACAGCCTCGCTCAGGTAGCAGGCCGGGAAGTAGTTGGGCTGGCTTCCGATCTGCGGAAAGATCCCCTTTTTGATCATACGGACGATCTTTAAAAAGTCGCGTACGTCGCCGGGGCCGAACACGTGGGGGAACACCAGCGTCACGACCGGAGCCGACCTGTCCCGGACATATGTCTGGATCACTTCCTCTGCCGCCTTTTTGGAGCGGCCATAGGGCGTGATCGGGCGCAGGGGGGAGGACTCGTCGATCACATTACCGTCCGGAGTGCCGATGGCTGCCGTCGTGGAGCAGCAAATGATTTTTTTGACGCCGGATGCCAGGCAGGCCTCAAGCATATTGCTCGTGCCAACGGCATTGACCTGCTGATACTTGTCCTCGGTCGTCCCTTCTTTGTTTACATGACCCAGCACAGCTAGATGGGCGACATACTCGCAGCCAGTTATGGCCTGCTGCAGAGACCGTATGTCGGCTAGATCGCCGGAAACCAACCGGCTGCCTTTGAGTTCCGGGACCTGGGCGGCTTTTGCGGTGTCGCGCACGAGAGCTGTCACCTCCCAGCCTGCCTGTAGCAGGGCGGGGACGAGTTGTTTTCCGATGAAGCCGGTGGCTCCGCTGACGAGTATGGTCTTTGTCACGTTTGGGTCATCTCCTATTTCGGGGGTACCTGACAACTAAGAATTCGCTTGGGTGGATGGCTGGCGCGTTCTTTCCAGAAGGGCAAACAGCTTGTCGGCCAGTTCTTCCCAGCTTTGGTCCGGAGGCTGGTTGCGCAGGTGTTCGGCCATGCGTAGATGCGTGTCGGCCTCGTACATGCGACGGATGGCGGAGGCGAGGGCCTGGGCGTCTCCGGGTGGCACGAGAAAGCCTTCTTCCTCGTCGGTCATGGAGCCCGAGAATGCCGGTAAATCGCTGGCGATGGCTGGCGTCCCCATGCCGAGGGCCACTTGGAGTACACCGCTGCCTGTGGCTGACCGGTACGGGAGCAGGCAGAAATCGGCCGCCTTGAAGTAGGGCTCGATCTCCTCCATGTCGATGTAGCGGTCGATGAGTTTGACCTGGTCACCGATGTTCAGCCTCTCAATGAGTTGAGCGTACTTGGGATCGTTTTTCCAGATTTCGCCCACGACGAGGCATTTGACCGGCAAGTTCTCATCTCTAAGCTGTGCGGCTGCCTCGATCAATACATCCACGCCCTTGTAATCGCGTACGTATCCGAAAAACAGAGCTACTCGCTCCTCTGGCCCGAGGCCGAGTTGATCGCGGGCTGAGGCGCGGTCGCAGGTGTCGCGGTTGTAGTGGGCGTAGCTGGGGTGCGCGTGGATGCAGATTTCGCGCGGTTGGCGCAGGATGCGCTTGAGCCGCTCGGCCTCGTCCTCGCTCTGCACGATAAAGGCGTCCGCGCGGTTGTATATGTAGTCGGTGGCGATACGGGTCAGCAGGCCAGCCTCGTGATCCTGGACGTTGTGACAGAGCAGAATGCGCTTTGCGCGGCCTCCGCGCGAGGCCCATAAAAAGATCGCGTAGAAGGGCAGCCAGAAGGCTACCCACCAGGGCAGGATGACGGCGTCGTAGTCTCTGGCCTGGCGACCGGCGCTGAGCCAGCTAAAGGGGTTGTAGGTGTCGAGCCGATACTGGATATCCTCGCGGGCGAGGTTAAAGCCCCCCGTCTCGATCTGCGAGCGACCGGGGTAGAGGAACTTCCAGAACTGGCGTTTGAGCCCGAAGAAGTCCACCTGACAGCGGCGGCGGAGCGTATCGTAGAGCAGGGTCGAGTAGGTGGCGATCCCCCCTCGGAAGGGGTGGGACGGGCCGATGATGAGTATGCGCTCAGCCATGGCAGCCGGTCATTAGTTGAACAGGATGTGCCGGATGCTTTTGAGCATGGATTTGGGGCTCATCAGGATGTTGGAGTACGACTGGTTGGCCAGCGGGCAGTGGCACTTGCGCTCATGGATGTATTTGCGGACCTCGGCGCTGGTGACGTGGTCCTGCCAGAGCTTCCGGAAGTCATAGTCGAAGTCGCGAAGGTTGCCCATGTTCTTGCTGTAGGCGAGGATCGCGCACGGCCAGATGTCGCCATAGGAGTTCATGTGGGCATTGGTGATCCCGCCATAGCAGGGGATGACCTGCTTCTCTTTTTTCAGGATCTGAACCACCAGGTCGTAGTAGACCAGACGCATCGACATGGTCAGCCGGGAGAGGAGCGGCTTGTTTTTGAGCTCCTTGCGGGTTTCGTTCTTAAAGTACTGGATGGCCTCGGCGTAGCGCTCCGCACTGGGCGTGATCGGGTCATCGGTGTTGGACATTTCCGAGCGCTGCTCTGCAATCTCGCTGATGTAGCTGTCCACGTTCAGCTTGCGGACGTACTCGGCTGTCTCGGGGAGATGGTCGATGCTGAAGTTCGAGATGACGGTGCCAAGACCGATGTAAAGATTGGGGTGGCGCTTTTGGACGTCCTTGAGCTTTTCGATGGTCTTCAGCAGGCGGTCAAAGTTGCCCTTTACGCCGCGGATTACATCATGCTTTTCGCCGACAGCGTCAAAGGACGGCTTGATCGTGAAGTGAGTGCCGGGAGCCTCCTCCTCAATTATGCCCATGATAGCCTCGACGCGCTGGGCGATGATGTCCGGCATCAACGCGTTTGTCGGGGAGTGGATGATCGCGGGCTTGAGATGGCGCAGGGCCAGGCGGACGATCTCCGGTATCTCTTTCCGCAGGAAGGGCTCTCCGCCGCTGATATTGAAAAAGTAGATGTGGCCGGGGCCGATGCTTTTGAAAATCTTCTCTATTTCATCCAGTTTGAGCTCGTCCTGGGTGAGCTTGGGGTTCTCACGGTAGAGCAGGCCGATATTACAGGTTTTGCACAGAGACTGGCATGCGTGTGTGATCGAATACGTAAAATTAATGGGCATTGGCACCTTGGCTAAGCGGTGCTTGGCCAGTTTGTAGCCAATGAGCTTGGGGCCAATGCGGGAAAGTTTGGAGAGGTAGCCCATGAATATGCATTGGGCCTTAGTGATAATCTGCTATCCTGACAAGGCTAGACCTGCCGGAGGACCAGATGGCGCGCTTCTGATCAGAGGTCCGGTTTGGTCGTAGGTTGTTTTTTATTATGTTTTTACGTTCTTAGAGGCTGCCGGTATAGCCGCCCTGGGCTTCGCTTCTGGCGAGGGGGTTCCCCGACCTGTTTACTCGCTCATGAGGTAGGTCGTTAGTGCCTTTGGACGAGGCCAGCTAAGTTCCACGTTTTGGTGGCTGAGTGACTCGCGCAAGAGCTTCGCGGGAACGTCGGCCAACGCGCCTATCCTCTGCATGTCGCAAGCGCTGCCGCCGTCCCTGCTGCCTGCCCCAGCTGCATCATCGTGCGGGAGAGGCGGCAGCTGGATGCCGCGATGGCCGAAAAGCTAGCCCCACGGCAGGCGACCAGCATGTTGTCGAACTCCTGCGGAAGCAGGCAGCGGTAGGGGATGCCGTAGGGGCCTGCTAATTCATGTGCACCGCGCCGCCCCTGTGCTCCGCCATGGATATCCTTGGCATGGTCGGAGATGGCGATGATGTCGTCGTGTGTCTGGTGGCTCAGGCCAGCGTCGAGGTCGTGCTCGGTGAGGACGTAGCGCCCGACCAGGCGTGTCCCCTCGCGGATGCCGAGGGTCGGGGCTACCCAGGCTATCTGGTAGCTCTGGAATTCTGGAAACGTCAGCTGCATGTGACGCCAGCAGGCACGAATCCGTCTCAGACATTCACCATAGGCGGATTCATGCCCACGCTCGAGGGCTTCTCTTCCCTCCATGGTAGGAAGTGGGTTGATGCTATAGCCGCCGCCGGGGTACTGGACACAGGAAGCCGCCGGGAAGTCGTCCTGCCACCAGCATCGCCGGGGGATGTCGTCCGGGCACGGCTCTACGCAGGGGTGGGGGGCTGGCATGACACGAAAGAGCAGCGATGCTCCGTTCAAGTGCTTACCGGGGGTGGCGGGGGCACCCTTTTCATGATAGCGGGACTGCGCCTCCTGCCCGCGTGTCGTGGTGCAGCCAGCGGATTTTGCGAGGACAAGGCTTGCCGTTGCATCCACATAAAAGCGAGCGGATACCCGTGCGCCGTTCGAGAGGGTTAAGCCAGTGATACTGCTTCCCTCATGCTGGACTCTCTCTAGCGCTACGCCAGTCAGGATCGAGCAGTGCCCGGTTTCCTCCAGCATCTCCCGCATCGTTTCGGCATAGGGCTCTGGCTCGAAAGGTACACCATGCCAATGCTCCCTGCGGAAGCGCTCCTCCCGGAAGTCTGGAGGTGCCCCGTAACGGCGGAGGGTATCGAGATAGCGCTTTGTCGGGTCGAGAATGAGCTCCCCTCCGGGAAAGGGTGGTGCGGATGCGTCATGGTGCCAGGCCATATGCCGCCCAAACGAATAGATGCCAACGGCGTCGCGGCGTCGCTTCAGGCGTTTGTAGAGCTCAAAGGGAATCCCCGTACCGCCGACGCCGGGCTCCCAGACATTGACGCCGCCGTGTGTGGCATTGCCGCCGAGTAGCGTATTTTTCTCAACCAACAGGACTCGGCAGCCCATGCGTGAGGCTGCGTAGGCTGCCCCAAAGCCCCCACTGCCTGCACCGATAACGATCAGGTCGTAGTCATGGTGAGAGTTGGCGGATGGCACCGGCATGATTGCTTAGAGAGGAGATATGTCCTGAACGGTCGGCAAGACGGTTAACTCAAGCTGGTTCAGGTGCGAAGGGGTACTGACGAGGTGAAGGACCAGCCGCCCCATGTCGTCGGGCTGGATGCACTGTCGCCGGACCTCCGGGTCCAGTGTCGGGTGACCGGCTATGGATGATGCCTCCCCGAACTCGGTGGCCCCCCACGAGGGGGTTAGCGTAGTGACTCGGACGCCTGACTCGCGCAGCTCCGCGTAGAGCCCTTTGCTTAAACGCTCCACGCCCGCCTTTGCGGCTGAGTAAACAGACCATCCGGACCACGAGTACTGGGCGCAGATGCTCGAAACATTGATCACATAGCCACTGTGCTGTGACTTCATGATCTTACCGACACGTCGGCACCCCAACAGCACTGCCGTGAGGTTCAGGTTTATGGTTTCGATGATCTCTTCGTCTGTCTGCTCGTCGACAGGGGCGATGCGGCCCCCGGCCCCGGCATTATTCACGAGAACGTCGATGCATCCTCGCTCGGTCATGACCGTGTCGATCACGCAGTCCCAATCTGCCGGTGACGTTACATCCGCGACAACAGAGGTGGCCCCGGTGGCGTTTGCGACCTGCAACAGCTTGTCGTGGTTTCGACCTGTGATGTAAACATGGTGCCCGGCCTGGGATAGCGCCCCGGCAATACCGGCGCCAAAGCCACCGGAGCCTCCGGTTACGATTACGGTTAATGGATTTTTATTCATGGGTTTAGTCCTGGTTTCGGGGAGGAGGGGGAGGCCGCAGTTGGCCATGTTTTTGCAGCAAATCGTGCACTCTTGGCTTTTACCAGCCCGAGAAGCCGTTAAGGTAACGGCCATGGCCAACCCCTCGTTGAAGGATATTGCGAAAGCCGCCGGTGTCTCTGAGATGACGGTCTCGCGTGCTCTCCGGGCTCACCCTGAGGTGGCAGCACGCACACGGGATATGGTTCTGCGCATCGCCGATGAGCTTGGCTATCGTCCCGACCCTCAGATGGTAAAGATGATGGCCTACATGCGTACGTCCAAGCGGCACCGTCAGGTCGAGAAACTCGCCTTTATCTGGCTGGATGCGCTGAGAAAAAACGTCAACCGGAACCCCTACGCCCGCCGTATTCTTGGCGGGGTGATGTCACGAGCAGAGGAGCTGGGCTACGGGATTGAAGAGTTTTACGCCGAAGACGACGGCCTGAGTATGGCGCGCTTGAGTACGATTCTTGATGCTCGTGGGATCAGCGGTGTAATGGTTTCTCCACTCCATTACCATACGAGCTATCGGCTCGATCTGCGTTGGGAGCGTTTTTCTACGGTCGTGATCGGTCGTGGTCAGGTGGGCCCAGCACTCCACCAAACGGGTCCAGACCACTACCAGGGAATGGCGCGCGCGATGAAGAACCTGATACAGCTGGGCTACCGGCGCATCGGTATGTGTGTCAGTGGTGGCAGCCTTGAGCGGCAGGACCATCGGTGGGAGGGCAGTTTTGTCATTCACCATCCGCTGGGGATTACAAAAGCCGCAAGCTTGATGCTGGTTGCACCGTCGCTGAGGGCCAGAGATGTCGATACATGGATCAGAAAAACCAAACCGGACATCATCCTCTTTCAGGGTGAGCAGGTACATTCGCTGCTGGCGCAGCGATTAAAGACCGAGCGGTGGGATCTGCCGTGTGCCACATTGGACTGGCTGCCGGAGTTTGAAGAGGCGGGGCTGGCTGGGCTGAATCAGCAAAACGAGATATCTGGTGCCAATGCCGTGGACCTGGTGACAGCGGATCTCCTGCGAAATCAGCGTGGCGTGCCCAGAGAACCCAAGGTCGTTCTATGCGAGGCCACGTGGGTCCACGGTGCCAGTGCCTCAGCCGTTCATTGACCTAGCAGATGGTGGGGCGCTTGAAGATACGATCTTAGTGTCGAGTCGAATCGCTTAGGCCGGGAACCTGAAGATAAACTCGCTGCCTTCACCGAGCTTGCTCTTAACCTCTACGCTGCCTCCGTTACGCTCGGTGAAGTCTTTGACCAGCACGAGGCCGAGCCCGGTTCCGTTTTCACTCCTGGTGCCGAGCGTTGATTTGTTCCCGCGTATGAGGAATATCTTGCTCATCGTTTCCTCGCTCATGCCGACGCCGTTGTCTTTGACGGAGAGAGCGACTTGCCCATGGACCTGCTTGGCCGTTATGACGACTCGTCCGCCGTCCGGTGTGAACTTCAGGGCGTTGCTGATGACGTTGTTTAAGATGACGGCAAAGGTTGACCGGTCGACCTCAAGCGTCATCTCCGGCGGGACTTCGTTTACCAGCGAGATTGACTTGGCCTTTGCGTTGGCAGAGTGAGAGTCGGTGGAGTCCTCGATTGCGTCGTGCAGACGTACTGTCTGCTTTTCTATTTTAATTTTATCGCTCTGGGAGCGCGCCCAGTGGAGCAGGTTTTCCAGCAGCTCAAAGGTGATCCGTGAAGAGCGGTCGATCTCCTTGATGAACTGTAGCCGCTCCTCATCGTCGTAGTTTTCATAGTCCTCAGAGAGGATGTAGGAGTAGCCGAGGATCGCGTTAAAGGGATTCCTCAGGTCATGAGCGATAATCGAGAAAAAGGTGTCCTTGGTGCGATTAGACTCCAGCAGCTCCTTGTTTACGCTGTCGATCGAGTCTATCTTCGTCTTAAGCTCGCGGGCCATCTGGTTAAACGATCCGGCGAGTAGCTGAAGTTCGCCTTTGGTGTTCAGTTCGACGGTTGTCTCCAGGTTTCCACGGCCGATTTCGTCAGCGCCTTCGATCAGCTTCATCAGGGGCCGGGAAATGGATCGCGAGATGAGGAGGCCGATTGCCATTGCGAGACATATGCTGAGGGCCGATAGATAGATGCCTTGCTCAACCGCTTTTTTGACCCGCATGTTAAGCTGTTGGATGGCCCACTGGATCTCTTCTTCTGCACCGCTGGATACCTCGGCGGCAACCGTTTGCATCTCCCGCGACAACGGTTCGACAAAGTCCTCGAATTGATCGTCCGCCTCTTTGTGTTTACCTTGATCGTGGAGCTCGAACATCTTTTCTAGCCCGGTGAGAAATGCCGGAGTCAGATCGAGCAGAGAGTTGAGTCGTTCCAGTTCTTCTTGTTCTTCTTCATCTTGTCCTTCGCGGTTGAGTCCTAGATAGGTCGCTGCCTTTAGCTCCTGTATCGAGGCTTGGAGCTGGGGGATTGCTGTGGTGACTTCATCCCTCGCCAGATCAATTTCATCGGGTCTCTCGTCGACCTCTGTCTCCAGAAGGAGCTCGCGCACATTGGATTTGATCCGCTGCAGCAGGTAGGCGGTGCGGTACGACTCGATCAGCTCCTTGCGCTTGGAGAGCTCCAGATCATCAACCTGGCGGATGATTTGGATGTTGTCCCGGAGCGCGTTGTAGTCGACCACCATCATGATGGCGATAACGACGATAAAGCCGAGGATGATCCTCTTCCAGATCTTCATGATACCGGGTATGGGACAGCTGATATAGACGATTCAAACACGGTAAACCAAGTCGGGTTAATATATTAATATACCTCAAGCCCGATGTATGTCGAGCCTTGGACCTACAGAATCATGCTGAGGGGAATCGAGACCGGGCCTGTCCTTGATCGACTATTGGGCCAAGTGCCTGGCAAATGTCTTGTCGCAGGCGTAGACGATGATCGGTTGAGAGCCGGGCACCTTGGGGAGCCCATTCTTACCCGAGCCATAAATCTCGACCGGGATGTCATGCTTACGGCAAAACTCGGCCATCATCCTGGCATGCTGCGGATGGTGGACGACGTCATCGGTGTCTGCGGTGGAAAGCAGGTACAGCGGTACCGGTCGGGGGTGAAAGGACTGCGCATACTCATCAAAGCGGTAGGGCTGGGCAATCGCGACACAGGCCGCGACGGGGAAATCCGTTCCGTAGGTCAGATACTCGGAGATGACGGCTCCGGCTGAGCCACCACTGAGCAGGATGAGCTCCGGGTCGATGTTGTAATCCGAGGCGTGATCGATGATGTACTGGATCGCGAATCCGCACTCCTCAAGCACCGCAAAGTAGCCTTGCTCGTCCAGAGAGGGAATGACCTGCCCGGTTTGCAAATGGGACTGGCCGAGAAAGGGATACTCAACGCTGATGATGGCGATGCCCTGATCGAGCAGCGTGCGCGCGGCTTCTTCCCCGAATGGTGTATCCTTGCTGCCACCCGTGAAGGCGCCGCCGTGGAAATAAACAGCGACCGGAGTCGGCGAGTCTGCCGCCGGTATCCAGATGTCTAATACAGACTGCGTGTAGTGCTCGCTGTAGCGGATGTTCGCGTGGGTGGGGTCGGGATAATTATCCATGCGGGATATCGGATTCAGGCGTAAGGATGAGTAGCATTTCTACCCCGAAACCTCATGGTTTGACAATGCTTACTGACGGAAAGATTACCGGTTGATCGGGCAGCTTTTCCACCAGATTGAGGAGGCTTTTGTGAAAAACCCTTTTATCTTGGGGCTGCGTGCGATAAAGTCAGGTTGTGACCGGAATTGACTATGCTATCGTTGCCGCGTACCTCGTGGGACTTCTCGCGCTGGGCGCTTACCTCTCGAAGCGCGCCTCGGCCAACAGCGAGGAGTATTTCCTCGGCGGCCATAAGCTGCCCTGGTGGGCGCTCGGGGCATCCGGGATGTCGAGTAACCTCGATGTCGCCGGGACGATGACGATCGTCACCCTGCTCTATGTTTACGGCCTGCATGGATTCTTTATCGAGATGCGGGGCGGGGTGGTTCTGCCGATTGCGGTGTTTGTCGCCTTCATGGGTAAGTGGCACCGCCGCAGTGCCGTGATGACGACTGCCGAGTGGATGCAGCTGCGCTTCGGGACCGGTGCTCAGGGGCAGGCTGCGCGCATGACGGCTGCCGTGACCTACCTGGTCATCACGATTGGAATGGTCGTATTTTTTCTCGGCGCCGCGGGTAAGTTCCTCGCGGTTTTTCTGCCCTTTACTCCGCTGCAGTGCCAGGTGGGCATGCTGCTGATTGCTCTGGTCTACACGATGATGAGCGGCCTGTACGGAGTCGTCTGGACGGACGTTATCCAGAGTGTGCTGATCGGTGGCGCAGCCATCTATGTGGCCGTGGTGGCCGGGTTGGAGTACTCGCCGGCATTGGCAGAGCAGTGGCCGGGGGCGCAGTTTAACCAGTTCCTGCCGAAGCTCTTCGATGAGCGTCTGGCCACGGATGGGCAAGACTACCGACTGTTCGGGCTCTTCCTGCTTTTCTGGGTCGGTAAGGGATTGCTGGAAGGCCTGGGAGGCAGCGGAGGAAGCGCCTACATGGCGCAGCGTTTCTATGCCGCCCGTACTCCGGGCGACGGGCTGAAGATCGGGATGCTGTGGACGCTGCTTTTCGCCTTTCGTTGGCCGATGGTGCTGGGCTTTGCGATTCTGGCCGTGGCGCTGGGGGTGGGGCAGGACGATCCCGAGCGGGCGCTGCCCGAGGTGCTGCTTTCCGGTTTCTTTCCGGCGGGCGTGCGGGGCATCGTGCTGGCTGCCATGCTGGCAGCTGCGATGTCGACCTTTGACAGTACGATCAACGCCGGGGCCTCCTATCTGGTGAAGGATATCTGGCAGCCCCTGCGTAAAAAAGCCGGGCAGCGGGAGCTGGTCGTTGTCGGTTACCTGGCCTCGGCGTTTATCGTCGGCACCGGGCTGATGCTGTCCCTGCAGGTCGAGAGTGTGGTCGATGTCTGGGTGGTGATCGTTATCGGGCTCTTTCCGGCCTTTCTGGTGCCTTTTGCGCTACGCTGGTACTGGGAGCGCTTCAATGGAGCGGGCTTCAGTATCGGTGTGGGGGCAGGCTTCGCGGCAGCGCTTTTTCTAGGCTCGATAGGAAAGAGCTGGGATCTGAACGAAGTGGCGATGCTGGGCTTTATCACCGGCATTTCGCTCCTTGCTTCGGTTGTCGGCACCTACTGCACCTCGGAAACGCCGGAGACGGTCCGCAAGGACTTCTACCGGAAAATCCGCCCGTGGGGGCTCTGGAATCCTGCCTGGAAAATCGACGATGCCAAGGAACACCGTGGCGATATTGTCAGGCTCATCACTGCGGTCATCTGGCAGGTGACGACGTTTCTGCTGCCGATGGCGGCCGTGCTGCACGCGTGGACGGCCTTTACCGTTATCCTGATTCTATGGCTGGTGGCGGGCGGCAGGCTCTTACGAGATTGGGAGCTGCCCGTTAAGCCCGACTCGGGCGGACCTGCGGCCTAAGCCTGTCGGCGATGCTCGATGGACTAAATGCGCAGGACAAGGCGTGCGCGAGGTGGCTGGAGTCGGTAAGCTACTGCCACCCCGACCATGGCGTCTGCACAAAGCCTCAGCGAAGGCCTGACCTCCGCTGAGGCTTGCGTGAGGTCTACTCGAACCAAACCGGGCTCGACCATGCGATATGGTTATCGAGCTGAGTGGCGCGCACGTACCAGAAGTCCGGGCTGTCGCTGGTGGTTTCGATGTCTGTGATGAAGCTTTTGCCCTTGGGGGTGATGCGCTTGAAGAGGTCGCCGTTTTTAAACAGCTCAACCTTCTTGAGGTTGTTCTCCGCCTCAACGTGGATGTGGAAGCTTTTCTGCTCGGTGAAGGGCAGGGTGCTGCCCATCAGCTTGCCGTTGGCGGTGAAGATGAGCTTGATGCGGGCGTTGGTCGTGGCGTAGGTGCGGCGGTTGTGGTAGGCATCGAAGACCGCCTCGCGGGTCAGGTCGGTCGAGAACATCGCGGTCAGCCCGCTGACGCCGACGTGGCCCTTGTGGTCATCGCCATCGCCCACGAATCCGAGCTTGTAGCCGTTTTTGAGGAAGTACTCCACGCAGTTGTCTTCGCGGAAGAACTTGCACCAGGCGCGGCCATTTTCGGTCACGTGCTTGCGCTCATAGCTGCCGTGGTCGGAGTAGATCTCGATCACAGGCTGGATGTCGCGGATGCCCTTGCGCCATTCGCCGAACGGGCGATCCCCGAAAGAGTGAAGGTGCGGGATGGCCATCATGCCCTGCCCGAACTCGTCGTAAAAATCCGATACATTGACAAACTTTTCCTTGGTGATCTGCGCGTAGGTCGGAGCCTCGCGGAAGTACAGGCAGATGTCGCCACAGTTGTCGGTGAACTCCAGAGCCGGGACGACGACGAACTCGCCCTCGCGGTGATTGCGCTCGATGGCCTCGACTGTGTCCTCCCACTTCGGCTGGCCGATGTGGCGAATCGGCTCCCATGAGGGGATGTGGTGGTCGGTGACCGCATAGTAGTCCAGCCCGGCGCGGTGACGGGCGAACTGCATGAGGTCGTGCGGCTTCATGTCCATGCCCGAGCGTTGAGCACAGTCGATGGAGTAGGCCGAGTGCGAGTGGATGTCGCCCCAGTAGATATTCATTCCCTCGAAGGCGTCGTCCATGCGGACGCTCTCGCGGTACTCGATGCCCTTGGGCTGGACGGTGACGGCCTTGTCCTGAAAATCGAATACGCCATGCGGGTTTTTGACGGGAGCCTCGCTGCACGCGGCGATCTCGGAAATGTCCTCGATCGCAGGGATGTTCCAGAAGGTATCGTAAGGGATGAGGGTGGCACCGTTTGCCCGGCGTAGCAGGCGCATGCGGCGTGGCTCGCGCGGGAGGAGCTGATACTGGAGCATCACGCTGTGGTCGGGGATCGGGCGGGTGTAGCCCTCGTAGTCACGGCCGTGGTCAGGCAGGCCCTTATCAGGGGCGTCAAAGTAGCGCACCTCGACGCGCGGGCGATAGTCGGGGCGGGGGAGGACGGAGCTGACCTTGGCGCCGGGGCCGAAGCCGCCGAGCGTTTCACCCCAGTGAAGCTCGACTGTGTCACCAGCCTTCATGCCGGGCTCCAGATCGATGACGACCATTCGCATCGCCTCACGTGAGGGCGGGTGCTCTTTGTCGACAAAGTATTTGGCCTCAAAATCCCAGCAACGCACCTGATAGTCGACCTCCGGGTTACTGACATAAGCCTCCACGTAGCCACTCGCCTCGTTGAACTGGCGGGTCGGCAGGGACGTGCCCAGCGTGCAGCTAAAGTCGAACATGATGCGCGAGGCACTACTCGTGTAATCCTCTCCGAGCACGAGCTTGATCGCAAACTCATCGGAATCGGCGACGCGAATGGTTTCAGGGGTAATTTGGGCTGAGGTGAAAACGTTTTTGCTCATGGTAAGTATCGTTTATGGGTGGGGCGGGGTGTGTGTCCCGCGCATGTCTTTTGCAGGCAACGCTTTTGGCAGAGAAATGTCCACGAGATGCCTGTGCACGCCATTGCGCACCCCTTGGGGTGATGAATGGGATCTGTGCTGGCTACCGTTTGAAAAGCGATCTGAGTTTCTGATAATTTTTCAAACTTTTCGGAATATTTTTCTGTCTTTCAACTACTCTTTCAGGGCCGTTTTTGCTATACTTGGTCACTTCAGAAGCAGCACTTGATGCATACGCCGCCTTCTGCTGATTCTGCCCCCTAGATACCCACCGCTTTAACCCCTTTAACAGATAAGAGCATCCTATGAAGCCCCTGAAAATTGGCCAAATCGGCATCTGCCATGAGCATGCGTCCGGCAAAATGAATAGCCTGAAGCTGCGCCCGGAGCTTTTTGATATAGTCGGGGTGGTGGACGACCGCGACACGCAGGCGGCGCATATCGCGATCACCGATCTGGAGCCTTACGCGGGTTTGCCCTGGCTCAGCGAGGAGGAGCTTTTCCGTACTCCTGGCCTGGAGGCTGTTGCCGTCGAGGTCCCCAATCTCGACCTGGTGGCTGCCGCTGAGCGCTGCCTGGCACAGGGCCTGCCGATCCATCTGGATAAGCCCGGGGGTGAGAATCTGGCTGATTTCGAGCGGCTGCGCTGGGGCTACGAGGAGCAGGGACTGGCCTTTCAGATGGGCTATATGTTTCGCGGTAATCCGGCCATGAACTGGATTCTCGATGCCACCCGAAAGGGCTGGCTCGGTGAGATCTTTGAGGTGCAGGGCTGTATGAGCCATGACTACGGCGGCGAGGAGTATCAGCCGTACATCGGGAGCTTTCGTGGGGGTATCATGTTTAATCTGGGGTGCCACCTGATCGACTTCGTTGTGTCCCTGCTGGGGATGCCGACCGGTGTGACTCCCATCCTGAAGACCGCTCCCGGCGATGAGAGCTACATCAAGAATAACTGCCTCACCATCCTGGAGTACCCGACGGCGACGGCGACACTACGCGCGTGCAGCCGCGAGGTGGGCGCGACAAAACGGCGACGCCTGAAGGTCTGCGGTACGGGCGGGACGGTCGAGATCTTCCCGATGGAGCGATTTGACGGGGAGGTGTTGCGGATGGAGCTGATCCTGCGTGACGATGCCTGTGACTTTGCCGCCGGGGCGCACACGCTGGAGTTTGGCCCCGTTCGTGACCGCTATGAAGACGAATTGGTCGATTTCTACCGCATGATCCGTGGAGAGATCTCCAACCCCTACAGCGCCGAGCATGATTGCCAGGTACAGGAGGTGTTACTGGCTGCTGCTGGCTACACCCACTGGACGCGCTAAACTTCTGTTTGAGATACGGAGCTATGAAGAAAACATTTCTCAACCAATCGCATCCGGTCCTTACCGCGATCTTCGCCGGACAGACACCGCAGGAGCTGATCGCCACTGCCCGGCACTCGGAGTATGAGGGGGCCGATGGCCTGGCTGCCAGTCTGGAGGACTTGAAGCCTGAGTATCGCAACGAGGACTCGCTGCGCGAAATCATCGCGGCGGTAAATCTGCCCTGGATGTTTTTCTTTTACCGGAACGACAAACAACAGGAACTGGGTGACGAGGCTCGGCAGCAGGTGCTGCTCGCTGCGGCATCAGCGGGGGCATCTGTCATCGATGTGATGGGAGACCTATACGACCCGTCCGAAAGAGAGCTGACGTCGAACCCGGATGCGATTGAACGCCAGAAGCAGCTCATCGCAGAGATTCGTGCCCGTGGCGCGCACGCCATTATCTCCTCGCACATGGCTTCCTCGCGAACGACGGACGAAGTGGTCGAGCACATGCTCGCGCTGGAGGCTCGTGGTCCGGACATCGTGAAGATCGTCACCACGGTGGATACGCCTGATGAGCTGGCCGAGGCCTTTCGGACCACGATGGTCTTAAAGCAGAAGCTTAAGCTGCCCTTCGTCCACCTGTGCAATGGCAAGTACAGTCGCCCGCATCGCTGCATGGGGCCTGCCCTGGGGATATCGACTTTCTTCGCCGTGCCGCAGTACGAGCCGCGCTATGGTATGGGGCAGCCGACGGTGCGCGCTATGCGGGCGATTATGGATAATCTCCACTGGAACATTAACGACGTGTCCGAGGCATGACTCTGCCGCGTGTGCGGCAGTTTGCTTAACGGCGTGCTGACGGGCTCTATCTAGTCGCGCCAGTCAAAGACTGCGCCGATGGGGAAGTCGTGATGGTTCTCAGCCAGTTTTGTGTAGACGACCGAGGCGTCTGCGGGGCGGTAAAGGGTCGAGACGATCTTATCCATGGGCAAGCGCCCATCCGCCATGAACCGCATCAGCGCGCGCGCATCATCCTGCCAGGTCCAGCTGTGCGGGCGCGACTCCAGTGAGGGGCGTGCGGCCGTGTGTGCTCCGATGATCTCGACGCCGGGCCGATGAACCTGCTGGTAGTAATCAATGGCTGTATCCGAAACACGGGTACACCCCAGCAGGGCGATACGTCCGAACTTCGCGGAAAAATCCAGCGCCTGCTTCAACGCGACGGACTGGCCCGTGACCTCAATGATGGCGTTAACGCCACCGCCTGAGGCTGCTTTGACCTGCTGGATGTAATCCGCGTCAGTTGGGTCAAAAGTTAGGTGTGCTCCGAGTTCGAGGGCGAGCTGACGGCGACTTTCGCTTAGGTCCATCGCGAGCACGGGAGAGCCTCCGGCGATACGGCACAGTGCGAGCGAGAAGACCCCGAGGATGCCCATACCGATGACGGCAGTGCTTTCGCCGATCTCCAGTCGGGTCTTACGCAGGCCGTTGAGGGCAAACCCGGCGATGACCGCAAAGACGGCATGCTCAGGGGCGAGCGAGTCATCCTCGATTTTGACCACATTGTTTTCAGTCAAAACATTGTAGTCAGCGTGAATGCTTCCCCAGTGAGTCAGGACACGATCCCCCGGCTTGACGCTCTGCACCGCCTTACCGGTTTCCACGACATGACCCACGCCGCTATAGCCGAGATATTTGGGGAAAACTCCGTGCGGGCTGTCCGCCAGGTTCGGCAGGTCGAGCAGGTTTGCCCGCTCAGTGCCAGCGCTGATGGCGGAGACTTCAGTGCGGACGAGGACGGAGTCGGCCTGAAGCTCGGGCAGGCGTGCCTCCACGAGTTCAGCTACTCCGGGCGCTGTAAATGCGATAGCTTTTCGTTTCATGGGGTAGGCATTTTAGAGAGATGGTGTTGAAGAGCGTCTAGTCGCGCCCGCCACAGCTGCGGCCACCATCGATTGAGTAGTTCGTCCCGGTGATGAATGCGGCCTCGTCGGAGCTGAGGTAGAGAATGAGGCTGGTGACTTCTTCGGGCTCGGCGGCGCGGCCCAGCGGGGTCTTCATATTTGCCATGGCGGCACGTGTCAGGACCGGACCGGGAGACACACAGCAGGCGCGCACGCCATGCGGCGCGCCGTAGAGGGCGAGGGATTTCGTCAGGCCGATCATGCCGCTCTTACAGGCGCTGTAGACCAGATCACCGGAGGTGCCGGTCACGCCGTCCACTGAGCCCATGTTGATGATGACGCCGCCTTTCTGTTTGATCATGATCGGGAGGGCGGCCCGGCTAAAGTAGATCGGTCCCCGGAAGTTTACATCCACGCCCCAGTCGAGGGCGGAGAGGTCCATCTGGTCAAACCCGCCCTCGCAGCGGCAGATGCGAAGCGGGCTTCCGCCGGCACTGTTGAGGACGACATCGATCCGGCCATAGTGCTCAAGCGTGCTGGCGACGGCCTTCTCAACGTCTGCGTAGTTGCTGACGTCTACAGCCATGCCGATGGCTTCACCGCCACACTTGCTGATGCTCTCGGCTGCTGCTGTCGCCGCCTCGGCATTGACATCCGTCAGCACGACCTTTGCGCCTTCGCGGGCGTACTGCTGGGAGCTGAGCAGCCCCATGCCGGAGGCTGCACCGGTGACGATTACGACTTTATCCTGAAATCTCATGATCGTGTTTTCCTGTAGGGGTGGAGGAGTACTGGTATGCCGTCTGAGTGACTCTGCATCGTGGCACACGCTTAGTCGATCCAGTTGAATTGCGGGTTCTGCTGCTTGACGATTTCGGTCAGGCGGACGACTTCGAGCGCGTCTTCGTTTTTCACGGGAAAGGGGACGCCGTTGCGCAGCGTATTGTGCAGGTGGCGAGCGATCTCCTGCTCGACGAAGGCCCACATGTTAACGCTCGGCTCGACGGCACGCGTCTCTTCAATCCAGGGCAGCTCAGCCTGGCCGTAGGTGTCGCGGGCGAGGGCAGGGGTGTCACCGCTGGCGGTGGCTGCGGGCCAGTTGAACTCCGGATCAAGGTACTTTAAGTGGAGCTCGGTCTGCTCCTGATTATACATGAGCGTGCCCCTGTCACCATAGACTGTGCAGTAGGGGCCGGTCAGCGCGACTGCGTTGCTGATCTCCAGCTCGGCGACGATGTCGTTCTCTCCCGTGAGCAGGATGCGGACGTGGTCGTCGGCGTCGCCGGGCGTGAGGACGCGCCGCAGGTAGCTCCATACATCACGGATAGGAGCCCCGATATACTGGATCGCCTGATCCAGCAGATGTGGCCCCCAGACGCTGAGCTGTCCGCCGCCGCAGTCCAGGCGCATCTGCCAGTCATTGCGGCGGGAGAAGTCATGGTACTTGTGAATCTTCACCACCTGGACATTTCCGAGCAGCCCCTCGGCGATGATCGCTTGCGTGTTCGCAAAGGCAGGCTCGAAGCGGTGGTTGTGGCAGAAAAAGAGTTTGCCGGGATATTCCCGGTTGAGGCGCAGCAGTGTTTGGCGGTCCTGAGCGGTCACGCCGATGGGCTTTTCGAGAAGGACTGTCTTACCAGCAGCGAGCGCCTGCTCGGCGTTGGCCGCGTGGTCCAGGGAGCGGGTGGCGATAATCACCAGCTCCATCTCGTCGTTGGCCAGGAACTGCGCGAAATCCGTGTAGGGTGTGCCGCCGTACTGCTGGGCAGGGCCCTCAGCGCGGGCGGCGTCGAGGTCGCAGAATGCCACGGCCTTATAGCGGTCCGCATGCTCGGTAAAGTGTTCGCAATGCTGCGCGCCGATTCGACCGAGGCCACAGATGCCGAAGGCGATAGGGGTGTTTTTCATGGGGGAGTCTTAGCTTTTGCAGGCAGGCTATGTGTCCTGCGCTGCTATTGATGCCTCCATACAAGCCTATAAATATTTGCACTTCAATAGAACTTGTTTCACTCGGCATGTGTAATTTTCATTGGATGTGCGCGTTAATGAAAACATTTCGGAAAAAACGCCGGCATCTTTGAAAAATGTGCACCCGAACTACCACGAAATCTATCTGGAGCGGATGTTAACGTAATTGGGGCCTGCCCGTGGATATGGCCTGGTCGTTTCGTACATCTGTTTCGGTTTAAGTCAGCGGACGATGTGGAGAAGAAATGTTCAGGCGCTGAATCGCTGTCTATGGCATTCCCATCGGCAGGAGTACAGGGCAGATATTGTGCGTTCGCAAAACGGACTCGCATGTGTGCATGCCTGTCGGGCCCCGTAAAGGGCGGTTTCGATTTACACGAGTTTGAAACGATGATTCGACAGAGAGCCATATGAACACGGCAGTCGAGTACATCGTAATCGTTGGATACTTCATACTCTTGTTTGCGGTATCTTTTGTATTCAAAAAATTCAACAAGGACTCGAACGATTACTTCCGTAATGGCTGTCAGGGGACATGGTGGTTGATCGGGACCAGTGCGTTTATGGCTGCCTTCAGCGCGTGGACGTTTACCGGCGCCGCCGGGGTCGTCTATACCGCCGGATGGAGTGTTATCTTTCTGTATCTTTCGAACAGCATCGGCTTTGTGTTTAATGCTGTGTACCTGGCACCGCGCTTCCGGCAGATGCGCCTGACGACCGGTGGCGAGATCATCCTGGCGCGCTACGGGCTGTTTACGCAGCAGTACCTCAGCTACACCGGTTTTCTTTTCTACGGGTATGTGGCGGCGCTTCACCTCTACGGGCTGTGCATCTTTACCTCCGCCATTTTCGGCTTCGATATCCAGACGACGATCGTCATCATCGGGGCAATCGTCCTGTTTTACTCCATGGTCGGTGGTAGCTGGGCGGTGAAGGCGACGGACTTTCTCCAGAGCCTGCTGCTGATCCCGATTACTATCCTCATCGCGATCCTTTCGTTACGCTTCATCGGCGGCTTTGGGCCGATGAACGATCTGATCCACAGCCTCAACCTGGCCGAGCACTTCCGGCCGATCAATACGATCGAGTTCTCGGACGAGATGATCGACTTCTCGATCTACTGGGCCATCGCCATCACGCTGGACCACATCATCAGCTATAACTCTATGGGGGCTGCCCCCCGCTACTTTGCCGCCAAGGACGGACGCGAGGCGAGCAAGGCGGCCTGGCTGGCCTGTATCATGATGACGGCGGGTGCCTTTATCTGGCTGATTCCGCCGATGATCGCACGCCTGACGATACCTGAGCAGGTGGATGCCATGGCGATCGCCTCCCCGGCGGAGTCATCCTATGCGCTGATCAGCCTGAAACTTCTGCCAGAGGGGATGGCGGGACTGATTGCGGTGGCTATCTTTGCCGCGACGATGAGCAGCATGGACTCGGGCCTCAACGGCAGCGCCGCCAACCTGGTGAAGAACATCCTGCCGCCGTTGTTCAAACTGTCCGGGCGCGAACAGCCGAGCCTGAAGGCGCAGCTGCGTATCGGGCAGGTGTGGACGCTGATCTGCGGGGTCATCATCATCTGCATCGCGCTGTACCTGTCCAAGCAGGAGGGCAAGGGCATCTTCCGCTACATGCTCATCCTGTCACTTCTACTGCCCGCCTCGCAGATACCTCTATTGTTGGGGCTGTTCATCAAACGTGTGCCGTGGTGGTCGGCGATTTTTACGATGACCCTGGTGTGGCCGGTCGGCTTGTTCATGTACTTTAGTGGTAAGGACCCCTTCCTGGGCGTACCGCTCATGAGCCACGAGTACAAGTGGCACTGGGGCGTGCTCCTCAAGATGGGGGCGGGAGCACTGGTCTTTATGCTGACCATGCCCTTCTGGAAGTACTCCTCGGCCAAGTACAAGGCGCAGGTGGAGGATTTCTTCACGTTGATGAAGACGCCGGTGGACTTTAAAAAGGAAGTCGGTGTGGCCAACGACTCGAGTCAGGAGCGCATCCTGGGCTCGTTTGCGATGATCATCGGGCTCGGTGTGTGCCTGATCATGTTCATCCCGGGTAATACCTGGGGAATCGACGGCCGACTGGGCATCCTCTTCGTCGGGCTCTCGGTGGCACTGGTGGGTGCGCTGATGATTTACAGCGGCAAACGCAGGGACCGGCGCCAACGCCTGGAGCTGGAGGCTGAAAAGGCTCAGCAGGGCTCAGCGACATCCGGTGATGGCGATGCGTAATACTGTCATGGAAAACGAATACGTCAGACGCTGAGGGCGTCCCTTGTGGGATGCCTCTGGGCGAGAGCTTAGGAGGCGTCGTAGTCGAGGAGGAACTTGGCCACAAAGACCGAGCGGCCGTGCTCGGCGATGCTCCACTGCATGAGATCGTCGAGTGTCTTCATGACGAGCGCATGCTCGCCGATGATGACCGTGGAGGTGCCCCCAGTGGTACACTGGAGGCCCTCGCAGGCCTGAAGCTTCTTAAGGAAGTCCTTGATCAGCGGGCGGTAGTTCTCGTTCAGCGGGTAGAGGCTTAGTTCGACAGTGGTAATCATGACTGCAGCAGTTGAAAGATTGCGCCGGGATGCTTCCCCGACACGTTTGTCTCTACTGCTGCTGAGCCAGTGATGCAAGCGTGGATGCCCACGCCCGCTTCAACTGCAATTGCCGCCCTGGTTCGTCGAACGCGTTAAGCGTGACCGAAATCTCGGTAGAGGCGTATCTGCTGCTGGGCGTCCTTACCCGGTTCAAGTGTGATGGCGGACTCGATCCCGGCATCGGCTTGTCCAGAGTCCGTTCCGAGACGATACGTCCCGTGGAACCCGCGGAAGCGGAAGCAGCCGTCCTCGTCCGTCACGCCCTGCGTGCGTGTGCGCCACTCGTGGCGGATGAGATTCTGAAGCGCGAGGTAGGAGGGCTTCGGACTCATGTCCGAGAAGACCAGGCCGGAGTAGACCTTGTTCTCGCCGGGAGCGGCGGCGCCGTCTGGCATGTTCCACCAGGTGATGCCTTCCATCGCGGGGTGGCTGAACCAGAGTCGGTAAAAGTTGCGGACGAGCGTGGCCTGGGTTTCGAGTCCTTCGCTGGAGTTTCCGGGAGCGGTGATGGTGATCTCGCTCACATGCAGCGGAAGGTCAAACTGACCGTAGTAGTCGAGGACTTTGAGCAGGTGCTCGGGGGTGTAGGACTGGCCGTTGAGGATTTGGTTGAGGTCCTGATCCTGGAAGAAGTGGAACTGCATGCCGATGCCACCGAGGCGCCCACCGGAAGTCTGGATACGCTTAATGAGGTCGGTGAAAGCGGCGCGTCTATCCTCGCCCCAGACACCGGTGTCTTCGTTCAGGTCCAGGCGGTTATCCGCGGGCATGTACTTGCCTGCCCACGCAAATGCGGCCTCCTCGTATTTCTCCTGCATGGGGAAGGCGACATTGCGCTCGATGAACTTGGGGAGATGGATGAAATCAGCGGTTGCCTCGTTGACGATGTCCCAGCGCTTAATGCTGTCGCCATAACGCTCGGCTAGTTCGCGCATGCGTTTCTCCCAGTAGGGGGCAGCCTCGGCGGGGTCCTCGGGGAGCCAGTCGGGGATGTTCCACTTGCGCATGGCCCAGGAGAAGGTGTGCCCGTGCATGCGCAGGCCACGCTTCTGGCAGAACTTTACGACCTGGTCCGGCGGGGGGCGACGGGAGATCGGTACGCTGTGTTCACTGAACCGCGGGCGCCCCTGCTCGGGCTCAAGTGTGCGCCAGTAAAAGGGGACGGTGGCGCCGTTGAAAAGTCCGCAAAAGGCGTCCTCGTAGTCGCGGTTGAGCTGCTCCTGCGGGAAGTCTCCGAGCTTGAAGATATTAGCCCCAAAGTGGAAGGCACTGTCGTGCTGCTCTGCAGTCACGGTGACGCCGGGAATCGGCGCCCCCTTGAAGTCCGTCACTCGGATGCAGGCATCGCTCTGGCGGTGGGCACGGATGCCCTCCTCGATGCGTTCTTGCAGTTTGGGGTCGTCCCAGAGGCGTTCGTATTCTTTGGTGATGAGCGAATTCATGGTAAGTTCGGGTGGGGGTGGTTTAGCGGGCGGTCATGGACTGCGCCGTTCTATGGGGCAAGTCTGTGCGTCGTTCGGGCTTGTGCAATGTCGGTGAAAGTGCAACTGTTGCATTCGCCGATTAGTTCTTCGTTTATAGCAGTGATGAGTCAGCCCAGTTTACGACAGATAGCCGCTCAGCTCGGAGTCTCGGCTTCGACCGTTTCGCGGGCACTGCATGGTGATCCGCGGATATCGGAGAAGACGGCGGAGCGGGTGCAGCAGGCGCTCGGAGGTGCCGGTTATCAGCTGGACCCTGTGGTGTCGGCAGGCCTGTCCCGTGTGCGACAAAAGAATTTTTATCGCGAAACGCTGGCCTGGTGCGGAGATGCGGCCCCTGACCAGATGCCCTGGCTAGAGCCGTTTTTTGAATCACTGAAAGACTACGGCACGCGGCTGGGCTATGACGTTCAGCACTTCCATTTCAGCAAGCCGACAGCTGCCGCTTTGAAGCGTATGGCAAGTGTCTGGCGTGCGCGGGGGATCCGCGGGGTTATCCTGGGGCCGTTTGTCGAGGCGAGACAGAGCTTGCCGTTTCCGTGGGAGGATTTGTCTTGGGTGCGGGTAGGGGATACGCTGATGGAGCCCGGCCTGCATGCGGTCGGGCGGGACTACCGGGTCGATATCGAGCAGGCTTTGGCGTGGCTGAAGTCACGGGGCTGTCGGCGACCGGGGTTTGTGGTGGAGACCGACCGGGCGCATGTCTTTAGGCGTCCGCTGATGCAGGCCGCGATGATGTATGAAGAGGGCGCGTGGGGCAGGAAGCTTTTTTACGAACTGGACCCCGAGAAGCCGGAAGGTGTCGTGCAATGGCTACACCGGACCCGACCCGACGGGCTCGTGCTATCCTGGCAGCTCAGCGGAGCTACCCGGTCCATTGCAAAGGCTCTGGGTAAGCTGCCGCGCGTGCAGCTCTCGCCCAGCCCGCAGGGAGGTGAGCCGGGGGTGCCGTACTTCACGGCTCGTTATCCCGTCATCGGGCAGTCGGCGGTGAATCTGCTGCACCGTATGCTGGGTAACGCTGAATACGGTCTGCCCGCATACAGGCAGACCGTCATGCTCAGCTCGGTGTGGTCGGATGCCGACAGCTCTGCACCGTGACGCCCGCAGATCTCCTTTGCCTAGAGCGTGAGGGTGGGCATGTCGTGCTTACCAGCGAGGGCGGCGGCCAGCCAGGAGTTGGTATAGCGTGAACTGCCCAGCGAGGCGACGCAGCAGTCGATCGCTGCTTCATACTCGTTGATGACAAAGGGGTGATGGTGGGCGACAAAGATCACCGGAGTGTCAAACTTCGTCCAGCCAAACATCATGTTGCGCGCGATTGTGCCGTGAACACGGATAATGTTGGTGCCGTACTGCACGGAGGCGCCGATCGAGCAGATGATGTAGTCGAAGGTTTTGTCGCGAGCGGCCTTGAACAACGAGCGACAGCCGGGGTCCACCCACTCCGTGACTTGTCCGAAGTTTTTACCCAGCTCCTGAGTGAAATGCGTGAGCAGATCCTTGTGCATGTCGTAGTCATTATAAATGACGGCGTGCAGCACATTCTTCTCCTGGGCGTTGCTGAGAGGGAGCGTCTGGTGACGATCACGCAGGATGCCCACAGACTTGGCAGTGATGCGCTCGGCAAGGGCAGGGAGTCCGTAGGTCTCCGCATCGACTTCGGCCGGGCTGATCGTGTCGGAGACGGTATGCTCGAGCCAGCCCATGTGCTCCTTCATCGAGATATTACGGGCGGCGCGGTTACGGAGGGTTTCCTCGGTGAGTTTGCCCTCTTCGACGCAGCGCAGCATTTGCTTCATGAATGCGTCGTCGACGAGTGGGAAGAGCAGCATGTCGCCACCGGCTTCGAGGAAGCGCGCGCAGGCGTCATAGTAATTCATGAAACCACAGAACCCTGACATCTCCACAGCGTCGGAGACGATCAACCCGTCAAAGCCCATTTCTTTTTTGAGCAGGTCTGTCAGGAGGCGGTGGGAGAGGGTGGCAGGTGGGCAAAGGCCGAGCTCGGGGTCGGGCTCGTCAAAAGCAGGGAGCGATATATGGCCGGGCATGATGGCCTTGATCCCCTTGTCGATCAGGTGCTGGAAGACCTGCCCGGGGCCGGCGTACCAAGCCTCCTGACTGAGGGGGTTCGCGACTGTGGTCAGGTGCTGGTCGAGGGTCCCGAAGCCATCCCCGGGGAAGTGCTTGGCGGTAGCGATGAGACCGTTGCTTTGCATGCCTTCGGCAAAAGCCCAGGTCGCGTCCTTGGTGCGAGTGGGGTCGGTCCCGGCGCTCCTCAAGCTGGCCATGGGGGAGTCTGTGTCTCCGATCAGGTCGACACAGGGGGCCAGTGACCAGTTATAGCCTTGCTTGCAGGCGACCTGCCCCGTGACTTCACCTATCTCGCGGGTGAGGGCCGGGTCGTTAGCGGCGCCGTAGCTCATCATCGAGCCGAAGCTCAGGGTGTCGTCTTCCATCAGGCAGCGCATCCCGCTCTCGATGTCCGCCATGATAAAGGGAGGGATGTCGCTCACCTTGGCATGCTCGGCGAGAGCCTTGGCGAGATGCTCGCGGGCACTCTGGTGGAAAAACAGGCCGCCATAGGCGATCATGGGCTGGTCCGCCACATGCGCATAGGCGGGGGTGCAGACTTGCAGGATCAGTTCAGAAATATCCAGGCTATCGGCTAATTCCTGGGCGCGCGGAGTGATGGTCAGTTGGAAACGTTGGTGGCTCATAGCAGTAATCGTATATCGAGATAAGGCGGCCATCCTCGTAGCCGCTTACAAAGCCGGAAAGTCTCATCTGCAAGGGGGAGAGAGTCAATGCGGATGCCGCGCAGATGTCTTTATTAGTGGTCCTAAAGCACATCGATACGACGAGGCGACATAGGCTCAAGAGAGATGAGTACCCCCGGATGAGAAGGCTTGCGCATGGGGCGATGTTCGGGCGAGGATAGCCCCATGACACAGCCCCCCGTAGACATTCAGCTCATCGGTAAGGAAGTTGCCATCCGCTGGCCGGACGGCCGCGAAGATTACTTCGACCCGGAGTATCTGCGCGCGAACTCTCCCAGTGCCGAGAATGTCGGCGAGAAGGATATCTTCGGGAACCAATACGGCGGGGACGGTGCGCGGGAATTTCCGGGCGTGACGGTGGACGGCTGGAATTTCGCCGGTAACTACGCGGTGGTGTTTATCTTCAGCGATGGGCACAACACCGGTATCTACGCCTGGGATACCCTGAAAAAACTGGGCGACGCTCAGCGCAAGGACTGAGTACTGCTTCAGGCCTGACCGGACTCGTGTTTCGCCGTGAGGCGTGCCAACTCGGGCTTGATGTGGGTCTCGTAGTAGTCGGGGTCCACGCCGTGTGAGAGCTGGATGCCAAAGTGGTTGAGCAGGAAGTCCTCAATGGTCTGCCAACCCTCATCGGGGAAGTTGATCCGCTTGGTGTAGGCGCAGATCGTGAGCATCGTTTCCAGAGACTGGATACGAGAGGTGCTGAGCAGGATACGCTCGGCCACGCGTAGCCGGATTTGTAACTGGTTGCGATCCAGTGGCTTGGTCAGGAAGTCGTCCACCCCGCTGTCCATGGCCTTAAAGTAGTTCTCATCCTCGCCGACATTGGCGGTGAGCATGATGAAGTACGTGTAGTCGGTGTTTTCACGTGCGCGAATCTTACGGCATAGCTCGAGCCCGTCCATGCCGGGCATGAGCCAGTCGCTGACGACGATACGGGTGGGCTGAGCGTCAAACTGACGCCAAGCGTCTTCTCCGTCCTGAGCGACGGATACACCGTATCCCATCTGGGTCAGATTCGCCTCAAGCAACTTACGTGAAATGAAGTCATCTTCAGCGATCAAGACTTGTGTTTCGCTCATAATCTATGGGCTTTCTATCGTGCAAGACAGGGATACATACTCTATCCCTATCGGGAATTTTACACTTTTCTTAAGAGTCGGGTATACTCTTTAGAGCCCAATGACCCCATAATATTCCACTTATTCGGGTGGGGGGAGATGCCTGAGCAGGCAGGGGGAGCCTAGCGTACGGCGTCTTTTTCCTGGTTCTTCAGGCACAGCTCGGCATAGGCCTTGATGGTCTTCCAGACGTTGCTGAGGCCGTTGCGGCGGTTGGGGGAAAGGTGCTGGTCGATACCCAGCTCAGCGAGGAAGGTCGGCTCGTTGGCGAGGATCTCCTCGGGGGTGCAGTCGCTGTAGAGGTCACTGAGGAGACGGGCGACGCCCTTTGTGATGACGGCGTCGGAGTCTACCCGGAAGTGGCAGCGGCCATTCTCGAAAGTCGGGACCAGCCACAGCTGCGACATGCAGCCTTTGATCATAAAGGTCTCGATCTGGTATTCCTTGGGCAGGGGCTCAAGGGTGCGGGCCAAATCGATAATGTAAGCGAAGCGCTCCTGCGGATCTTCGATGATGGTCAGTTCTTCGACCAGTTCCTGTTTTTTTTCAGCCAGAGTCATGTCTAAGTATAACGTGGGATGTGCCAGATTCATACCAGATTGACGGGTATGAATAAAATTGGCACCCCGATCAGCACCATTCGGGCGGATTTTGCAGTTCCGGTTTGAGGATGCCTATGCAACTGAGGTTACGGTAGCGCTCGGCGAAGTCCAGTCCGTACCCGACCACGAACTCATTGGGGATGGTGAAGCCCGCGAAATCAGGCTCATGCCCGACCTCGCGGCGGCCTTCCTTGTCGAGGAGCACGCAGGTGCGCAGGGTCTGGGGAGCAAAGTCGTTGAGCACGTGGACGATGCGCTCGAGGGTGCGGCCGGTGTCGAGAATGTCGTCGATCAGCAGCACGTGCTGCCCGGCGATGTCGAGCCGGATGTTATCGACGATCTCGGGCTCGGAGACGGGATTGACGTCGTCCTGATAGGAGCAGACGCGGATGCAGTCGAGCTGTGCGTAGAGGTTTATCTGACGCAGCAGGTCCGCCGCAAACATGATGGAGCCGTTGGTGATACAGATGACGACAATCTCCTCGGTCCCCATCTCTCGGTAGGTCCGTGTGATGTCGGCCCCCAGCTCCTGGATGCGGCTGCGGATATCCTCTTCGCTGACCAGGATACGGGCCAGGTCGTTCTGCATGGTACTCAACATGTTACTCGGAAATTCGGGGTGCAGTAGCTCGTCTTGTGCCACAACTTACCCCGGCAAAACACGCAAGCCTGAGCGAAGCGCTCACGGGTGTCAATGGTTTCTGGATTGCTGTTTGCGACTGGCTTCAGCCCGCATTTTTTCTCGTGACGATTGCGCCTGAAGCCGTTAGTTTTCTATCAGAATTACCCTATTTCTATCCAACCCTGAACCCCTGGGAGGTGCGCTATGGTGCAAGTCGTGGATGCCAAAGAAGCTGAGGCCATGTCGGCCGAGGCGCTGTATGCTAAACTCGAAAGCTCGCAGCAGGGGCTTTCCGCCGCAGAGGCCGCCAGCCGCCTGCAAGCCCTCGGGGCCAATGAGCTGAATGTTGAGAAAACCAGCATCTGGAAGATGCTCTTCGGGTACTTTTGGGGACCGATCCCGTGGATGATCGAAATCGCCGCTATCCTCTCCATTATCAACAAGGACTGGATGGACTTCGCGATCATCCTGGCCCTGCTGATTATCAACGCCGGTATCGGGTTTTGGCAGGAGTACAAAGCCTCAGACGCGCTGGACGCCCTCAAGGCTCAGCTCGCGCTCAAGGCCCGCGTCCGGCGTGACGGGAAATGGAGCGAGATTCCTGCCCGGGAGCTTGTCCCCGGCGATGTGATCCGCATCCGCCTCGGGGATGTCGTCCCGGCGGATACGAAGCTGACCGAGGGGGAGTACCTGAGCATCGACCAGGCCGCGCTGACCGGGGAGTCCCTGCCCGTGAGCAAGAAGACAGGCGAAATCGCTTACTCCGGTTCAGTGGCCAAGCAGGGGGAAATGGTCGGGGTGGTTTCAGCCACCGGCGGGAATACCTTTTTCGCGAAGACGGCCAAGCTCGTGGAGAGTGCGGGGGCGGTCAGCCACTTCCAGAAGGCCGTGCTGCACATCGGTAACTTTCTCATCATCGTGGCGCTGGTGCTGTGTGTGCTGTTGGTGGCGGTGCAGCTGAAGCGCGGGGATGCATTCCTCGATGTGCTGCAGTTTGTGCTCATCCTGGCGGTGGCCTCGATCCCGGTGGCTATGCCTGCGGTGCTATCGGTGACGATGGCGCTGGGGGCGCTCGCGCTCTCCAAGCACAAGGCGATCGTCTCTCGCCTGCAGGCGATTGAGGAAATGGCCGGGATCGACATCCTCTGCTCGGACAAGACCGGCACGCTCACGCAGAACAAGATCACCCTCGGCGAGCCTGTCCTGTACGCTGCGAAGGACGCGCAGGAGCTGACCTTGGCCGGGGCGCTCGCCTCGAAGGAGGAGAATAACGACGCCATCGATCTGGCAGTGTTCGCCGGTCTCTCGGACCGCAAGGCACTGGAGTCGTACACGCCGGAGAATTTCACACCCTTCGATCCGGTGAGCAAACGCACGGAGGCCAAAGTGAAAACACAGGACGGGCACGAAGAAGCCTACAGTAAGGGTGCTCCGCAGGTGATTTTTGACCTGTGCGGACTGGATGCTGCCACGCGCCAGAAGGCTGATACGGACGTGCTCAGCTACGCTAAAAAAGGCTACCGCACACTCGGGGTGGCTCGGCAGGCCGACGGCAAGTGGACCTTTCTGGGGATTCTCTCGCTCTTTGATCCGCCACGAGAAGACTCGGCGGAGACTATTTCCGAAGCCCGCAAACACGGCATCGACGTAAAAATGGTGACCGGCGACAACACCGCCATTGCGGCCGAAATCTCGGGTCAGCTCGGGATGGGCACAAACATTATCCCCGCCAGCCAGTTCTTTAAAGAGGGGGCGGACCTCTCGCACAAGATGCCCGAAACGCGTAAGGCGATCGAGCAGGCCGAGGGCTTTGCGGAGGTCTTTCCCGAGCACAAGTACGGGATCGTCAAGGCTCTGCAGGAGCGCGGGCATCTCGTCGGGATGACCGGGGACGGTGTCAATGACGCCCCTGCTCTCAAGCAGGCCGATGTGGGCATCGCCGTCTCCGGGGCGACGGATGCCGCCCGCGGGGCTGCCGCGCTCATCCTGACGCAGCCGGGTCTGTCCGTGATTATCAAGGCGGTCGAGATCTCACGCCAGATCTTCGAGCGCATGATGAGCTACACCATTTACCGCATCGCGATGACGATCGACATCATGTTCTTCGTGGTGCTCTCGATGCTGATCTTCCCGGTGGTGGCGGGGGCGCACTTCTATCCGCTGACACCGATCATGATCATCCTGCTCGCGTTGTTGGACGACATCCCGATCATGACTATCGCCTACGACCGCACCCGCATCGACCCCAAGCCCGTACGCTGGAACATGCCCCGGGTGATCACCGTCTCCTCGGCGCTGGGGGCGTTCTCGGTCGTGCAGACCTTTGGCCTGCTCTGGCTGGGGATGGAGTACCTCGGACTCTCCAAGGACCCCGGACACCTCCAGACCATGCTGTTCCTGCAACTGGTCGTCGCCGGACACCTGCTGCTCTTCCTCACCCGCACGAGCAAGTTCTTCTTCCAGCCGCCGTTCCCCTCGTGGCAGTTGCTGGGAGCGATCGTGGCAACCCAGGTCGTGGCCGTGCTCATCTGCGCCTTTGGCCTCAAGCTCATGCCACCGCTGCCGTGGAAATGGATCGGACTGGTCTGGGGCTACAACCTCGCCTGGATGATCGGCCTGGATATCTTTAAGGTCCAGCTCTACCGCATGATCGACGCCCGCGCGAAGTTCCACCGCAAGGCTACCGATATGATGAACAAACGCCTGGGGTGAGCGCCGTCAAGTTGTTGTGTGGGGGCTGCGCGCCCCCACGCCCCGCACCGGGCCTACGCACCCCGGACCCGCGGCAGCAGAGGGCTGCACTTTCGGTCCGTCGTCCGGGCTCCACCAAACGACAGACCGACATTGAAACCTTCCCTGACACGGCCTCGCCATCAGATCACCCCTGGCATTTTCTCCTGAAATGCCATAAGCGGACGCTATCCTACGGTAGCGAATAGTGTCCATAATGGGACGGCCCAGTTTTGATGCTTTGTTCAGCGATTTCCTAAACCAGCTGAGCTGGTTTAGGAAATCGCTGATACGATGCGCAGCATCGAAAGTGCAGCCCTCGGCTGCCGCGGGGTTTGGGGGCGCGTAGCCCCCATAAAAACCTATCCCTTTTTCATCCACTTGGGGCGCTCGGGCTCGCGCAGAGGGCGCGAGTCGAGCAGGATGCGTCGGATGGCGGGATGCTTGCGAAGCTTATCGTAGAGGGTGGGGACGAGGCGGCAGGCGACGTAGTCGGGGCTCTCGAAGTAGAGGGCCTCGTCTTCGTTGACCATGACGGCGAGACGCAGCTTGGTGCCGCCGCTTTCGTTTTTGTCCACCAGTTCGCGCAGGAAGTTTGCCAGGTCGGCCAGCGGTTTTTCCTCCGGGCTGGCATAGAGCGTAGCCGTGGTAATGTAGGCCGAAGCCGTCTCGGGGGTGAGCGCCGCCATGTAGCTGGCATTGAGCCGGGTCTCGCCGCGCTCCTCGTCGTGCCGGATCTCGCCCTCGACGAGCACGATCTGCCCCTCCTCGGCCAGCAGGGGCGCGTAGCGCTCAAAGGCATCGGGGAAGACGTTGATCTGGTAGTAGGCCTTGCGGGTGGCCAGGGTAAAGAATGCCCAGGGGCGGTTGTCCTTGCGGGTGAGTCGCTTGTTAATATTGAGCGCGACGCCGCACATGCGGAAGCTCTGGCGGTCACACAGCTTGAGGTCCTCACCGGGGAGAAGGTTGTTGATCGTGTCGTCGAGCCCATGGAAGTCGTTCATCGGGTGGCCGGAGACATAGAAGCCCAGCAGCTCCTTTTCGTACTGGAGCTTTTCGGCCATGGGCATGGCGGGCCCATCAGTGCGGATGGCGCTGTGGCCACCGCCGGAGTCCTCGTCGCTGCCGCCACTGTCGTCCATCAGCATATCAAACATATTCGCCTGGCCGGCGGCGCGGTCGCGGGCGAGGTCAGCCACCTCGTTGATCACCTGCTCAACGGCAGCCAAGAGGTGCCCGCGGTCCAGCCCGCAGAAGTCGAAGGCGCCGGTCTTGACCAGACACTCGACCACGCGGCGGTTGACGGCGGCGTCGGCGGTGCGGGTGATAAAATCGTGAAAGTCGGTGAAGGGGCCAGCCTTGTCGCGCTCCTCCAGAATGATGCGCGCGGCTGCGTCGCCCACGCCCTTGATGGCGGCCAAGCCGAAGCGGATGCTCCAGGCCGCCTCTGCGTCCTCGGACTCGTCCTTCACCGGAGTGAACATGAGGCCCGACTCGTTGATGTCGGGGCCGAGCACCTCGATGTCGAGGCTCTCGCACTCCTCGATGAAGTGGGAGACCTTGTCGGCGTTGCCGAGCTCGGAGGAGAGCACGGCGGCCATGAACTGGCAGGGGAAGTTCGCCTTGAGGAAGGCCGTGCGGTAGCTGAGCATCGCGTAGGCCGCCGAGTGCGATTTGTTAAAACCGTACTGCGCGAACTTCTCCAGGATGCCGAAGATTTCCTCCGCCTTCTTGCGCTCAATGTTGTTGGTCTCCTTCGCGCCCTTGATAAAGATGTCCTTCTGGGCGTCCATGACCTCTTTGATCTTCTTACCCATGGCGCGGCGGAGGATGTCCGCGCCGCCCAGGGTGTACCCGGCGATGATCTGGGCCGACTGCATGACCTGCTCCTGATAGACGAGCACGCCATAGGTTTCCTCGACCAGATCCTTCAGGAGCGGGTGGGGGACCTGCATGGTCGAGGGGTCCTTCTTACCCTTGATGTACTGTGGGATAAACTGCATCGGGCCGGGCCGGTACAGCGCGATAAGCGCCACGATCTCGTCGATGCTGCTGGTCTCCAGCTGACGGCAGAGTGCCTGCATGCCGCCGGACTCCAGCTGAAACACGCCAACGGTCTTGGCGTCCTTCAGAAGCTGGAAGGTAGCGGGGTCCTCCAGGCTGACCTTTTCGATGTCAAAGTTTTCCTGCCCCGGTAGCTGGCGGACGTTTTCCTGCGCGTCGGCGATGACGGTCAGCGTCTTCAGCCCGAGGAAGTCCATCTTCAGCAGGCCCAGGTCCTCGCTCGGCCCCTTCGGGTACTGGGTGGTGAGGTCGCCTTCCTGCAGGGTGACGGGGATGAGGTTGGTGATCGGCTGGTCGGCGATGATGACGCCGCAGGCGTGCTTACCGGTGTTGCGGACCATGCCCTCGATGACCTTGCCCTCCTCGATGATCGTCTTGGCGATCGGGTTGTGCTTGATCTCGCTCTGGAGCTCGCCGGACTTGGCCACGGCGTCGTCGAGAGAGATATTCAGCTCGTCGGGGATCATCTTGGCGAGCTTGTCACCCTCGGCGAAGGGCAGGTCGTTGACGCGCGCCAGATCGCGCACGATCATTTTCGCCCCGAAGGTGCCGAAGGTGATGATGTTGGCCACGCGGTCGCGCCCGTACTTGTCGCGCACGTAGTTGACCACGTCGTCGCGGCGGCGCATGCAGAAGTCCACGTCGAAGTCCGGTGGGGAGACGCGCTCGAGGTTCAGCATACGCTCGAAGAGCAGCCCGAAGCGGAAGGGGTCGATGTCGGTGATCTTGAGAACGTAGGCGACCATGCAGCCCGCGCCCGAGCCACGGCCTGGCCCGACCGGGATACCCCGGTCGCGCGCCCACTTGATAAAGTCCCAAACGATCAGGAAGTAGTCCACGAAGCCCGTGCCCGTGATGATGGCCAGCTCGTACTCAAGCTGCTCGCAGAGCCTGAGCGCCTGCTTATGCTTTTCCTCGTCGCCGTCGAGGAGCTTACCGTTCTCGACCAGCTGGCGGACTTCGTCGTAGTTGACGCCGTAGCGCTCCTTCAGGCCCTTTTTGCAGAGGTCAAAGAGGTAGAGGCCGTTGGCGCGAAACTTTTCCCGGGCCTCCTCGTCGAGGCTGATCGGGTCGTCCCCCTCGCGGGTGAGGACAGTGTTCTTGCGCTCGACATAGATGTCCAGCACGCGGTCAAAGTTCTTCGCGTCGGGCTGGTAAACGGTCTCGATCGGCCGCTCGAAAACCGGGTAGTGGTCTTCGCCAAAGGGCAGCTTGACGTCGCACATCTCGGCCACGGCCGAGGTGTTGATCAGCGAGTCGGGCCGCTCCCGGAAGACCTTCTCCATCTCCTCGCGGCTTTTCAGGTAAAACTGCTGGGAGCCGTAGCGCAGGCGGTTCTCCTCGGAGACGCGGGCGCCGGTCTGGATGCACAGGAGCGAGTCGTGCGGGCGGTGGTCGGTGGCGTTGACGTAGTGCACGTCGTTGGTGCACACGACCTTAAGGTCAAATTCCCCGGCCAGCTTGAGCAGGTCGGGGATGATCGACTGCTGCTCCTTGAGCCCGTGGTCCATCAGCTCGACGATGAAATAATCCTTGCCGAACATGTCCACGAACGTGCCGCAGGCCTCGCGCGCGGCCTCGTAGTCGCCCTTCATCAGCATCTGAGGGATGACGGCGGCCAGACAGCCGCTGAACCCGATCAACCCCTCCTTATGCTCGGCCAGATCGGTCAGGGATACCCGCGGGTTACGGTAAAAGCCCTCGGTGTGGCCCTTGGAGACGAGGCGGGTCAGGTTCTGGTAGCCCTGGAAGTTCCTCGCCAGCAAGCCCATATGGTAGCTCTTCTGCTTGGCGCGTTCCTCGTTGGTGGCGCCGAGGTGGTCGTCGTAGACGAGGTAGATTTCGCAGCCCAGCAGAGGCTTGATGCCGTACTTTTTCGCAGTCTTAAAGAAGCTCGCCAGCCCAAAGAGCACCCCGTGGTCCGTGACCGAGAGGGCCTTCATGCCCAGCTCTTCCGCCCGCTTGCAGAGCCGGTCCACGCGGCTGCACCCGTCGAGCAGGCTGTAATCGGTGTGGACGTGCAGGTGGACGAATTCTTTGTCTTTGGACATGGGCGGCAGAAAAGAAAAGAAGCTACCGCGTTAACGCGGTAGCTTCAAGCACGAGAAACTAACAATGTAATGATTGTAAACGCGTATGCTCTAGAAGTGGCATAGCGATTCGCCTTGAGCGGGCAGTCTAGTATTCGCTAGTTTTTACAACCGTTTTTTTTGCATGTAATTTTCTCGGATGTATTTACCCAATGTGTAGGGTTTTCTTTGGTGTCGAAGCCACATCCGGTATGTCCACCTTTAGTGCCTTTATGTACTTCTTGCGTGGGTGTATGTTTTACTGGCATGCTATTACTCCGTGGTTACAGGGTTGAAATTGAAATTATGTTTATTTCTATGGATATTGTCAATTCATAGTGTTGTATAATATAATAATAAATTCTTGCTGTGGTATTTTAGTTGGGTGCTGCTAAAAAGCCTTGACGGGCTGTGGAAAACGCGTCTTTATCTCCGCTTTTCCCGCAACTGAATTTTAATCAATCCACATGCCCGTAGAAGTCAGAATCCGCAAAGGCGAGACCATGGAGAAGGCTCTCCGCCGCCTCAAGAAGAAGCTGGACCGCGAAGGTATCATCCGCGACGTCCGTGCCAACCGCTATTTCGAGAAGCCCTCGGAAGTAAAGCGCCGTAAGAACAAGGCTTCCGCGTTCAGCAATATGCTGCGCCAGCGCTACGAGAATCAGTAAGCCCCTTTCTTCCGTTTGACCGACGCCTTGTCGGTTGAGAGTTTGAACCCGGCCCGTTCGCGGACCGGGTTTTTTGCAGGCAGGGCACAGCCTGCCGGGTTGCACCCGGGGGCTCTGAGGCCTCCGCTTGGAGCGTCGGCCTGAACAACGGCCATTGTCGCCAACCTAAATGAACGCCCCACGCCCCACAAAGGCAGGATACGAAACCTGTAGGCGAATTACCATTGACTGTGAGCAATGGGGCAGAGCCCCATCAATGCCAGCGGGTGCAACCCGTGCTGCGTAAGCCCACGTCAGGCACCGGGAAAGAGTTCCTGCTTGCGGGTACCGAGGATCTCGCTGACCCAGCGGCGGTGGGGGCCTGAGAGGGTGAGCTGGTCGAGCTCGTCGATGTCGGCCCAGAGCAGGTGCGGGGAGTCGGGGACGGGGGTATCGCCGGCGAGGGCATAGATGCGCTCCTCGATGAGTTCGTTGGCGATGCCGCGCTTTTTACTTAAAATCAGGGGTGCCTTGTCGTAGTCGCACTTGAGCAGGCGTCCCTCGGGCAGCTCATGCATCCCGGCCAGGCGGGCGGAGTCGCTGGGGGCCTTTTGCAGCAGGAGCTTGCCGTCGCGCTCCAGCCAGCAGCGGTTGATCTGGCGGTAGACGGTATTGCGTTTGGCGAAGATGGGGAGCAGCTCGGCCTCGCCGGTGAGGTGGCTGCGGCAGTAGGCCTGCACAGGGCAGAGCGGGCACAGGGGATTACCCCGGGTGCAGACGGTTGCTCCGAGCTCCATCATGGCCTGGTTGTGGTCGCCGGGACTGGACGCTCCCTTGATGAGCTGGTTCGCCTGACCGACAAGCTGCCGGGCCGCCTGTGAGGCGTCCTTGTAGGCGGTGCGGTCGTCAAGGATACGGGTGAGGATGCGTACGACATTACCGTCGATGACGGCTATCTCCTCGTGGTGGCTGATGCTGGCAATGGCCGCTGCGGTGTACGGGCCGACGCCGGGCAGCGCCTGCCACTCACTGGCGGTCACGGGCTTGGGGTCGGCGTCTACGTAGGCGCGGGCGAGCGCCAGCAGATTACGGGCGCGCCGGTAGTACCCGAGTCCTTCCCAGGCCTTGACCACGGTATCCTCGTCGGCGGCGGCCAGCGCTTCAAAGTCCGGGAACTGCTTCATCCACGCATCGAAGTACGGCAGCACGGTGTTTACCTGCGTCTGCTGGAGCATGAACTCCGAGACCACGGTCCGGTAGAGGCTCGGCTGCGTACGCCATGGCAGCTTGCGGTGGTTCTGCTCGTACCAACGCCCAAGGGCTGCCTGGAAGGCCCGGTGATTGCGGATGACATCGGGGGCGCTCACGGTGGGATAACTTCGCCGGGGATTGTCACTGGGTCAACGCGCCACTCGCTTTTTTGCGTTGGCACCAGGCGGGGGCAGGGGCGCGGTTTTTCGGGGGGTACCGCGTGCGCGGATTGGGTGTATTCCTGCATGAGGCCCGGTAATTGTCGGTAGGTCGGCCTGCGGAGGGTGGGGTGGATTTTGCGGGAAAAGTCATTGTCAAGCGCCCCGGCAGCCGGTGTGCTAGGGCCTTTCAATTATGGCGAAGACCGACGACAGCGAACCGAAGAAAAAGACCCTCTACACGATCAAGCTCGATGACGCGCAGATGGACCAGGTGAAGGCCTGGTGCGACAAGCGCCTGTGGAGCTTTTACGAGGTCGATTACGCGCGCTTCGCCTTCAAGGGCGACGGCGTGAACATCGTCGGCTACGCCAGCGGAAAGCTCGTGGTGCAGGGCAAGAAGACCGAGGATTGGGTGACCTATGTGCTGGAGGGTGAGATCACCCACGATCCGAAGCTCGGCTACGACGAGGTGCTCAACCCCGAATGGTTCGAGACCCACGCCGGGCTCGACGAAAGCGGTAAGGGCGACCTCTTCGGCCCGCTCATCTCGGCCTGTGTCATCGCTGACAAGGCCATGATCGAGAAGTGGCGCGAGGCGGGCCTGCAGGACTCCAAAAAGATCACCTCGGACGCCGCCATCTACCGGCTGGAGAAACTCATCCGCCAGACCAAGGGCGTGGTCATCGAGACGACCTGGGCCGGCATGGCCAAATACAACCAGCTTTATAAGAAATTTGGCAACAATCTGAACAAGCTGTTGGCCTGGATGCACGCCAAGTCCTGCGAGAACGCCCTGGCCAAGCGCCATGTGCCGTGGGGGCTGCTCGACCAGTTCAGCAAGCAGCCGCTGGTGCAGCGCCAGCTCAAGGTCGAGGACTTCGAGCTGCGCATGCGGACCAAGGCCGAGTCGGACCCCGTGGTCGCGGCGGCCTCCGTCATCGCCCGTGCCGAGTACGTGCGGCAGATGGAGAAGCTCTCCGATCAGGCCGGGTTCAAGCTCAGCAAGGGGGCCAGCGCCACCGTTAAAAAGCAGGGCAAGCAACTGGTGGAAAAGTTCGGCCCCGACTGCCTCGGCGACTACGCCAAGCTGCACTTCCGCACTGCCTACGAGGTGCTCGGCCTGCCCGTCCCCGAGAAACAGCCCTGGCAGCGGTACTAGTTTAAATACGGTCACGAAGTCCACGAGGGAGACACAAAGAGCACGAAGAAGAAAGATTGAAAAAAAATGTCGATAGATTGATTTAGAAACGGCTCTTTGTATTGGAATATTGAATACATTAACCTTTGCCCTCTTTGTGTCTCCTTCGTATACTTTGTGACCCATTCATAAAATGAAAAATAACCGCCACCTGTGGGAGCACGACTGCGCGTTGATAGCGGCGCAGGGGGCGCTGGCCGGGGTGGACGAGGCCGGGCGCGGCGCTTTGGCCGGGCCGGTGGTGGCGGCGGCGTTTTGCCCCGGAGAAGGCTTTTTCGAAGACAGCGGGCTGGGCGAGCTTTGCTCCGACATCACCGACTCTAAACTGCTCAAGCCTGCGCACCGGGAGGAGATTTTGGCCCGACTGGAAGGCTGGCGCAACGAGGGGCGGGTGGCCTTTGCCGCGGCCGCAGGAACGGTGCAGGAGATTGACGAGCTGAACATCCTCGGGGCGACCCGGCTGGCCATGACGCGGGCACTGGAGTCACTCCGGCGCGAGCTCCCCCGCGCCGAGTCCGAGGCGATGCCGCTCTTTGAGCAGGTCGCACCTGCTGCCCGCCTACACATCCTGATCGACGGTAAGCCCCTGAAAAAGTTTCCCTACGCGCACGCCGCACTGGTCAAGGGGGACAGCCGCAGCTTGTGCATTGCGGCGGCCTCCATCGTCGCCAAGGTGACGCGCGACCGGCTCATGGTCGAGCTGGACGCGGCGTTCCCGGCCTACGGCTTCGCCGGGCATAAGGGCTACGGGACCCCCGCACACTGCGAGGCGCTTCGCCAGTACGGCCCCAGTCCGCACCACCGGGCGCTTTTTCTGCGTAAGGTGCTAAAATAGAACTCACACGGAGGTACAGGGTCACGGAGTTTTCTCTTTGATAGTCGTCTCTGAATCGGAGCTGATTTTGAAGATATTTATCTCTTTTGCCTTTCATCCTCACGCGGGAAATTAGCCTTCACAAAACCGCAACAAAGCGGTGGAATAGGTCCCTTTTTCGCAACCATGCAATCCCCAGACATTCTTCTCGGCGTCAATATCGACCACAGCGCTACTCTCCGCCAGGCGCGCTATCGGGACAATGCGCTCGACCGCGGCAAGATGGTCGAGCCGGACCCGGTCGAGATCGCCCTGCACGCCCAGCGCGCCGGGGCCGACGCCATCACCATGCACCTGCGCGAAGATCGCCGCCACATCCAGGACAGTGACCTGCACCTGATGCGCAAGATGATCCAGGTGCCGCTCAATCTCGAAATGGCCTGCACGACGGAGATGATCGAGATCGCCCTGCAGGTGAAGCCGGAGGTCGTGCTGCTCGTGCCCGAGGGCCGTAATGAGGTCACGACCGAGGGTGGGCTGGACGTTGCCGCTAATCAGGCTGCGATCACCGATGCGGTGAAGCGCTTCTCAGACGCCGGTATCGCCACCAGTCTTTTTATCGACCCGGACTCTGCGCAGATTCAGGCCTCGGTCGAGACGGGTTGTGCTTATGTTGAGCTGCACACCGGCGCCTTTGCCCATGCTTTTTACGAAACGCCCGAGCAGGCCAAGGCTGAGCTTGAGCGCCTGCGCCACGGTGCGGTACGTGCTCACGAGGGCGGGCTCAAGGTCAATGCCGGGCACGGCATCAACTACGTCAACATCCGGCTCGCACGCGAGCTTCCGCACCTGCACGAGATGAATATCGGGCACAGCATCATGTGCCGCGCACTCGTCACCGGCATCACCGAGGCTGTGCGCGAGATGAAGGCCCTGATGAACGGGAAACTGCGATGAAGATCGAACTCGAAGAAGGCGGCATCGTACTCGGGCTCGGCACCGATCTGGTCGATGTGGAGCGCATCCAGCGTTCGCACGAGCGCCATGGGGAGCGTTTCCTCAAGCGCCTGTACACCGCAGTCGAACAGGAGTACTGCCTCTCGCAGAGCAACCCGTACCCGCATCTGGCCGCACGTTTCGCCGCCAAGGAAGCCGTCTCCAAAGCCTTCTCGACCGGCATCGGGGCAGAGTTCGCGTGGACCTCGGTCAGCGTGGAGCACGGCTCGCGCATGCAGCCGATTGCTGTCCTCGATGATAAAGCTCGCGCACTGCTGGAGGCTGTCGGCGGGACTAATGTCCTACTCTCGCTCTCGCACACCGCCACCATCGGGCACGCTGTCGCCCTCATCGTCCGCCGCCAGGACTAAGCCCTGGTGCGTGACCGCACAAGGAATTGAGGGGCGGGGCGTAGTGCTCCACAAAAAGCTGGGTGACTTCGGGTGGGAAATGGCTTTAAGTGGCAGAGTCGCCCTTTATTATATCTCAAATACTCACCGCCATGCCGATTGCCCATCCCATTCTCTCGACCGACGAATCCCTGGAGCTGGAGCGGGTGCTCCTGCCCAGCCGTGAGCTGCAGTGGACTGCGATGAACCACGCCGGGCGTGCCGTCGGGCGGGTGATTTTGGAGGACTTTGGCGAGTTGACGGCGATGCCCTCGCGTCTGCGGTTGCTGGTGCTGGTGGGCAAGGGGCATAACGGCGGGGACGCGCTGCTGGCTGCTGATGAGATCCTCAAGCGTCACGGCGGGGCTGAGGTGCAGGTGCTGTTGCGCTCGGATAAAAAAGAACTGCGCAGCCTCACGCTGCGTCCGCTGGACGATCTGTTAAAAAGCTCGCGCGCGAGTCTGTGTAACGAGCTCAGCTACCGGCAGGAAGCCTTTGACATCGTGATCGACGGGCTGCTCGGGATGCAGTTCCGACCACCCCTGCGCGAAGACCTCGCCACGCTCCTGTCCGAGGTCAATGCCCGCACGGGTATCCGCTTCCGTGCTGCGGTGGACTTGCCCAGCGGGCTGGGGGACCCGGAGGCGTTTCAGGCGGACTTTACCTACGCGACCGGGATTGCGAAAACCCCGCTCTTTGACCCGGCCAACGCCGCCAAGATCGGCCGTTTGCGCTATCTCGATATCGGTTTCTTTCAGCTTCCCTACGAGGGGAAGCGTTGCTGCGCGGAGAATATTCTGCCGGACGGTGCCCTGGCCGAGCTGGCGGGGCTGCGCTCACCGCTCTGCGACAAGCGCACCTACGGGCATCTTTTCGTGCTCAGTGGCTCGCGCTCGTATCCGGGGGCCCTGCTGATGAGCGTCAAGGCCGCGCTCAGCTCCGGGGTGGGTCTGTTGACCGCCTTTGCGCCGGAGTCGCTCTGCGCCCAGTACGCTGCCGCCGTACCCGAGGCTATGTGGGTGCCCTGGCCGGAAACTCCGGAGGGCGGACTTGCACTGGAGGGCTGGCATCTGCTGCAGGAGAGGCTGCCCCGCGCCGACGCTATCCTGTGCGGCTCGGGTATCGGGCGTGAGCCGGAGACCCTGCAACTGGTCAAGGACCTCGTCGAGCGCACCGAGCTGCCGCTGGTGCTCGACGCCGACGCGCTGCAACCGGAGATGGCGCACGCCGCTGCTGCCCGTCCCGCCAACGCCGGGTCGGTCATCCTCACGCCGCACATGGGCGAGTTTATGCGGTTGGCCGGGCGTGAGAGCGCCGAGTATTCGCATGAGGCGTTGATGGATTTTTCAAAAATACACCGCGTCGTCACGATCCTGAAGGGGCCGCACACGCACATTTGCGACGGCGCGCAGGTCGCGCTCAGCCCCCGTGGTGGGCCAGTGCTGGCTCGTGGTGGCAGTGGCGATATCCTTGCCGGGATTACGGGCGGACTGCTCGCACAGCGCCCCGGTGAGCCTTTTGAGACAGCCTGTCGGGCACCTCTGTGGCATGGGGCTGCGGCGGACCGGCTGGCACGGACAAAGGGGCAGATCAGTGTCCACACCACCGACCTGCTCGACCACCTCGGGCCGGTCCTGCGGGAGATTTTTTAGCGACGATGACTACCGAACTCACCCGCGCTCAGGCTACGCTCGTGCTCAACGGCCTCTCCGGTATTGGCCCGGTCACGCTGCGGCGGCTATTTGACTGCTTTGGGGACGACCCGCGCGTCATCCTCGGTGCTGGCGTGAGCGCACTGAGGCAGGTGCCCGGTGTCGGCCCGGAGACAGCCCGTCTGCTGGCCAACTGGAGCGAGCACTTTGACCTGGGTAAAGAGGAGGAAAAACTCGCCAAGGGTGGGGTGAGCTTCATCCCGGCCGAGAGTGCGGAGTACCCGCCGCTGCTGCGGGAGATTTACGACCCGCCCATTGGTTTATATAAAAAAGGGCCGCTGGAGTTTTCGCGTAAGACGGTGGCGATCGTGGGTAGCCGGCACACCACGCTTTATGGGCAGGGGGTCGCGCGGCGTCTGGCCGGAGACCTCGCGCGTCTGGGGATCTGCGTGGCCAGTGGACTGGCCAGAGGTATCGACACCGCCGCCCACGAGGGGGCGTTGGAGGCGGGCGGGCCGACGGTGGCCGTGCTTGGCTGCGGGCTGGACATCATTTATCCGCCGGAAAATATCGAGCTCTACCGCCGTCTGGAAAACAGCGGGGCCATTCTCTCGGAGTTCCGACTCGGCACGCGTGCGACGAAGAACACTTTCCCCATGCGCAACCGCTTGCTCTCGGGCATGAGTCTCGCCGTCATCGTGGTCGAGAGTGACGAGCATGGCGGCAGCATGATCACCGCGCGCATGGCCGCCGAGCAGAACCGCCAGGTCTTCGCCGTGCCGGGGCGCATCGACCAGCCCTCCAGCCGGGGGTGCCACCAGCTCATCCGCGACGGGGCGACCCTGTTGACGTGCGTCGAGGATTTGCTGGAGGAGCTGCAGTTCTCCGGCGAGCAGCTTTCCATCCCCGGTCTGGACGGGGAGGGGAGTGCCGGGCAAAAAACAGCTGCATCCTCCGGGCCACCGGTTGACCTCAGCGGGGACGAAGCCCGGATTTATGGCTACTTGCGTGAAGGGGGACTGTGCGCTCCCGACACTATCGCCGAAAGTCTCGACCTGCCGATGCCCTCCGTCGCCGCCACCCTCATGATGCTCGAACTCAAAAAGTGCGTCGTCAAACGCGCTGACGGCACCTTCGAGGCGCGGGGATAGACGGGTTACACCCGCTGCCAATGATGGGGATATCCCCATCGGCACTGCGTGCCTGCCCCTTTCACTTGCGGTTGCTAAAGCGGAGTTCGTTTGAGTCGGCGTCAACCGCCCTTGTCCAGGTCTACGCCTTCGCGGAGGTATGAATGCGGCTCCTGCCGGAGCGCCACCGGGCGCAACCCGGCCCTGCCTCAGCCGGGGGGCCACTCGAGGGGACGACCCGCGAGTAGATGCACGTGCAGGTGGGGGACGGTTTCGCCGCCATGGGGGCCGTTGTTGATCACGATGCGGAAGCCCTCCGGGCCGTGCTCGGAGCCGAGCTTTTGCGCGGTTAGCAGCAGGTGGCCGAGCAGTTCGGCGTCGCTCGCGGTGGCCTCGGCGATGCGCGGGATGACGCGCTTGGGGATGACGAGGAGGTGCGTCGGCGCCTTCGGATCGATGTCGTGAATGGCGATGCACTTATCGTCCTCGTAGGCGATCTTGGCCGGAATCTCCCGGTCGATGATCTTTTCAAAGAGGGTTTTCTCGGACATGGCTTTTATCTGTTTAGTAGCTGAATAATTAGGTAGGTCGAAACGCCATAATCTATTTGCGAGGGATACTCTTCCCAACCACGAGGAGCCCCAAGGGGTCTTAACGTTTCGTAAGCTCTCAATGGATAACGCTTCGACATCTGGATATCTAATGGAAGTGCTCCCAAGTACTCTATGACTACAGGTTCGGCAAGCTGCTGACCATCAATGGCGACGACTTTCAGGAAGAAGGGTTCGTTGACGATATTTTGAGCGTAATAGCTATCAGGCTTTTCAACAAAATACGCCTCAATCTTCGAAACTTTACCAAAAGCGGAGAGCAGGCGCGGCTTTACTTCAGTAATGTCGGCGGATGAGGACGAAATGAGCCCTGCGACAAACAACAGAGATAGCAGCAACGTTTTCATGAAAATTTGTATATGCGATATCATCCCATGCCGCAAAAACAAATCAGTGCAGGACGCATTAAAAAAGGCTCAATTCAAGCCTTCCCAAACGCTTGTTCTTCACAGAAAAAGCAACTGCAGGCGTGTGCGGGGGGAGCAGTGGGCGGCGGCGAGGTGCTGGACGTAGTTGATGAGGTCCTGGTAGGACTTGCGGCGGCTGGGGGACCAGCGGCGGCCTTGCGGGCGGATGAGTGTGGGCAGCCCCGAGACGAGCAGGATGGCTTCGCGCGAGCCAGCCAGCTTGCGGAGGGCCTTGAGGATGTGCGCGCGAATCCACAGCGGGTCGTTGGGGTGTCCGTGCAGGTCGCAGTGCTGGAAGCCGCAGGTGGCGCGGTTGTCGAGGTGGAGCTCCAGTAGGCGGCGGGCGGAGCGGGCAAGCATCTCGTGAGAGGGGTGGGACTCGCCGACCTGCTCCCGGCTGAACTCGATCGCCTGCTCGATGTGGCGGGCCAGTTCCTGATCGGAGCCGGTGGCGACGCTCAACAGGGTATTGAGCGTGCGAAGCTGACTGAGGCTATCCGTAGGCATGTGTCTGTGTAACAACTGCGCAGGTCGCGCGTGGCGACAAGTAAAAGTTATTCACGATGGGCTGTGGACGGCTGTTTTTGTGCGATTTGATTTATATTTTTGGCAAAGCGGACAAAGCCCGCCATGTTGGCCCCATGTGTACGAGCCTGACCTACGCCACCCGGGACGGTTTCCATTTCCTGGCCCGGACCATGGACTTTGCCTTCGTTTTGGAGGGGACGCCGCACGTGCACCCGAGGCGTTTCGGCTGGCGCAGCCAGAGTGGGGAGGAGCACCGGGGGCGCTACGGGTTTGTCGGTGCGGGGCGCGAGCTGGAGCAGTTTTTTTTCGCCGACGGCGTAAATGAAAAGGGTCTCGCCGTGTGCGAACTATACTTCCCCGATGAGGCGAGCTATGCGCCCGAGCTGGTGGCTGGAAAGGTCAACCTCGCCCCTCACGAGCTGGTGACGTGGCTGCTGAGCGAGATTGGCAGTGTGCAGGAGCTGCGCGCGCGCTTCGAGGCGCTGGCGCTGGTTTCCTACGAGTTCAAACTTCTCGGCACCGTGCTGCCGCTGCACTTTATCGTCAGCGACTCGACCGGGGCCTGCGTGGTGATTGAGCCGACTGCCGACGGCCTCAAGCTCAAGGAAAACCCGGCGGGCGTCATGACAAACAGTCCCGAGCTGGAGTGGCATTTAAAAAACCTCAATAACCTGCTGGGCCTGCGCCCGGAGAATCCCCCTGAGACCCCGCTCGGTACGCTTACCTTGAAGCCCTTCGGGCAGGGGGCGGGTACGCTCGGCCTGCCCGGTGGTTATACGCCCCCGGAGCGTTTTCTGCGCACGGCCTTTCTGCGTGAGTACACAGAGCGGCCCGCAGGCGCGGAAGCCGGTGTGGCGGCCATCCTGGGCATTCTCAACCCTGTCACCATCCCCAAGGGGGTGAACCTCAAGCCCGGGGGCGTCCCGGACTATACGCAGTATCGCAGCGTCATGAGCCTGAGCGAGCGCGCGTACTACTTTAACAACTACGGGACGAATGAAGTCCTGCGCGTGGTCCTCACGGAGATGCTGCTGGAGAGCAAAACCCCGCAGGCATTCCCGGCGAAGAAAGAGATGGTGTTTACACACCCGTCTTGAGGCGTGCTCTTTTAGGTGTCTCCCGCAGGCGCGCTAGCGCGCGGTCTTCTTGAGCGCGCTGATTTCCTTGGCGAACTCGTTGATGTCGCGGAAGTCCTTGTACACGCTGGCGTAGCGGACGAAGGCGATAGAGTCGATGGCCTTGAGGCGGTTCATGATGTGCTCGCCGATAGCCTTGGTCGGGATCTCCGTGTCAAACTCGCTATCGAGCGCTTCCATCATCTCGGCGACCATCATCTCGATCTGCTCAGCCTGGATGGGGCGCTTTTCCGTGGCCTTGCGCAGACCATCGAGGATCTTCATGCGGTCAAAGTCCTCCCGGCGTCCGTCACGCTTGATGACGACGAGGCCTTCGCGGAGGATTTCCTCCACCGTGGTGAAGCGATAGCCGCAGTCCAGGCACTCGCGTCGGCGGCGGATGGAGAGCTTGCTTTTACCAATCCGGGTGTCGAGCACCTTGGTGTCTTTATGTCCACATTTGGGGCAATACATAAGAGAAGGCTCCGTCTGGTAGGAAGTAGGTCGTTATCGGGTTAGAGTCTCGTGAAGGCGAAAGCTTCCTGGAAATATCAGCCTGTGAAGGTAAAACGCAGGGGCTTTTACAGCTTTAAGAAGTTCTCCAGCATTTTGAGGCCACCGTCGGTGGCGTAGGACTCGGGGTGGAACTGTACCCCCCACACGGGCAGATCCTTGTGGGCCAGGCCCATGATCTCGCCTTCGGTCGTTTCCGCGGTCACCTCCAGGCACTCGGGGAGCGTCTCACGCTCGACCAGCAGCGAGTGGTAGCGGGTCGCCTCGAAATCCTGCGGCATGCCCTTAAAAACATCCGTGTCCTTGTGGCGGATGGGGGAGGTCTTACCGTGCATCAGGCGCGGGGCACGGATCACCTTGCCGCCGAAGTACTGGCCGATGCACTGGTGGCCGAGGCACACGCCGAAGAGCGGCACCTTACCGGCAAAGGCCTTGATCATGTCCAGGCTAACGCCCGCGTCATCAGGCGTACACGGACCCGGCGAAAGCAGGACACGCTCAGGCTTGAGGGCGAGAGCTTCCTCGACCGTGATCTCGTTATTGCGGCAGACGCGCTGTTCGGCCCCCAACTGGCCCAGGTACTGGACCAGATTGTAGGTAAAAGAGTCGTAGTTGTCGATGACCAGTATCATCAGTAAAGAATCAATCTGGGGGCTCCCCCACAAATAGTCAAGCGCCCCCTTGCCCTTACTAGATATGGGTTCAATCGCTCATATTCACCCTTTAGCGAGGGCTGAGGGCCTTCCCGTTGACCTCGCTAAAGTGGCCAGCAAGGTGCTGGGGTACGGTCCTCTCACCCGTATCCACTCACGCTATGGACTCTCTCACCTCTGCGCCGTCCAGCCGCAGGCATCCGCTCGGACTCTTGGGCTGGCGACAGCAGCGGTAAGTCCTTGCGGGAAACTGAAAATAGCGTTGCGCCCGCGCACGGAGCTTTCACGCTGGCCGGGTGGAGTCGAGTTTCCAGTTAAAAGTCCCTGCCTCTAATGGCCCGCGTCGTGGCGTGCTCAAGACCCGTCATGGCGAGATCCAGACGCCGATCTTTATGCCGGTGGGCACACAGGGCACGGTCAAGGCCATGACCTGCAACCAGCTTGAAGAGGTCGGCGCACAGATCATCCTCGGTAATACTTACCACCTGAATCTCCGGCCCGGCCCGGAGCTGATCGAGAAGTTTGGCGGCCTGCACAACTTTATGGGCTGGGATGGACCGATCCTGACCGACAGTGGCGGCTTTCAGGTCTTCAGCCTGGCCAAGATCCGCAAGATTACCGAGGACGGCATCCGCTTCCAGTCCCACATCGACGGGACAAAGATTTTTCTCAACCCGGAGAGCTGCTTCCGCATCCAGAGATCACTCGGCAGCGATATCGCCATGGTGCTCGACGAGTGCCCGCCGTTTCCCTGCTCGGAGGAGGACAGCCGCAAGGCTCTGGAGCGTACCATCCGCTGGGCGCAGCAGTTCCGGGATATCGCGGCGGCGGACGGCTTTTTCGAGCGCGGGCACCATGCCTTCGGGATCGTGCAGGGCTCGGTTTTTGAGGACCAGCGCGCCGAGTGCGCCCAGGCGCTGGCGCAGATGGACTTCCCCGGCTACGCCATCGGCGGTGTCAGCGTGGGTGAGCCTGAGCCGGAAATGCTCAAGCAGGTGGCCGCGGCCATCCCGCATCTGCCCGCTGACAAGCCCCGCTACGTCATGGGGGTGGGCACGCCGCCACAGCTTTTGAAAATGATCGGGCTGGGGGCGGACATGTTTGACTGCGTGATGCCGACCCGCCTGGCGCGGCACGGCAGCGCCTTCACCCCGGACGGCCTGATCAACCTGCGTAACAACCGCTTTAAGGAAGATCCCGCGCCGCTGGTTGAGGGCTTGGATAACTACACCTGCCGCAAGTTTAGCCGCGCCTATCTGCGCCACCTCAACATGGCCAACGAGATCACCGGCCACACCCTGCTGAGCCTGCACAATACCCACTTCTTCCTCGACCTGATGCGGCAGGCCCGCGAGCACATCGAGGCCGGCGACTACGAGAGCTGGTCCGCAGCCTGGATCGCACGCTACGAGGCCGGGGAGGCTGAGGACGCGTGACAAGTCTGTCACTTCGCTCACTTTAGGCTTTTCCCCCAACGGAGTTCTCCTCTACTAAAGACCCTATGCGTATCCTTGTAACTGGTGGTGCAGGCTTCCTTGGGAGTCACCTTTGCGAACGGCTTCTTGCTCAGGGGCATGAGGTCATCTGTCTCGACAACCTCTTTACGGGGCGCAAAGCCAACGTCATCCATATGATGGATGACCACAACTTCGAGTTCGTGCGTCACGACGTGGTGGACGGCTTCAAGGCCGAGGTGGATCAGATCTACAACCTCGCCTGTCCGGCCTCGCCCGTGCACTACCAGTTTAACCCGATCAAGACGGTGAAAACCTCCGTCATGGGCGCTATCAACGTCCTCGGGCTGGCCAAGCGCGTAAAGGCCCGCGTCCTGCAGGCTTCGACCTCCGAGGTCTATGGTGACCCGAGCGTCCATCCGCAGACCGAGAGCTACTGGGGCAACGTCAACACCATCGGCATCCGCTCCTGCTATGACGAGGGTAAGCGCGTGGCCGAGACACTGTTCTTCGACTACCACCGCCAGCACGCTATCGAGATCCGCGTCATCCGCATTTTCAACACCTACGGCCCGCGCATGCACCCCAAGGACGGGCGCGTGGTTTCCAACTTCATCGTCCAGGCCCTCAAGGGCGACCCGATCACCATCTATGGTGAGGGCCAGCAGACGCGCTCCTTCTGCTACCGCGACGACCTGATCGAGGGGATGATTCGCCTGATGAACAACGATCAGGACTTCACGGGCCCGTGCAATATCGGCAACCCCGGCGAGTTTACTATCCGCGAACTGGCCGAAAAGGTCATCGAACTGACCGGTAGCAGCTCGAAGCTCGTCTTTGAGCCGCTTCCCTCCGATGACCCCAAGCAACGTAAGCCCGACATCACTCTGGCCCGCGAAAAGCTCGGCTGGGAGCCCACAGTGGCACTGGAAGAGGGTCTGAAGAAGACCATCGCGTACTTCGACGATCTGCTCAAGTCCGGCGACACCGGCTACGCCGATCCCGAGCGTACCGAGGACTGATCCCGGGCAGGGGAGTCTGGAGAGACTGGCTGGGCTTGCACAGCCCAGACCCGCGGCAGGCACAGCCTGCACCTTCGATGCTGCGCATCGCTTCAGCGTTTAGTGAAACGGGGTCGCTACCATTGGGGGAGGATAGATGGTGAGTTGCCGGTGTAGCGGCCTTTCTGGCCGCGTAGGAGCACAGTCCCTAAATGCTGCTCCAGCCGGAGCTTGCCAAGAGGGGGAGGCCCTTCCTGCCTTTGCTTCAGGCAAAGGCATTTGTGATCCGGAGGATCACAGGTGCAGGACTATGTCCTGCCTTGCCAAGGGGAAGATTTGTTGGCAACCTTTTCCACTTTTCCTTTTCCGAGACGGATAGGTCCGATCATGATCACCAAGATTTTCAAGAAATTCGCGGGCAGCCACTACCGCCGCTTTCTGAAGAAAGCGCAGCCCATCATCGTGCAGATCAACAAGCTGGAGGTGGAGTACCAGTCCCTCAGTGACGAGCAATTGCGCGCCAAGACGGACGAGTTCCGCGCCCGTTATCAGAAGGAGATGGAGGAGGCTCGCTCCCGCCTGGGCGACAACCCCGATGCTGACCGCCTGGCCGAAGCCAATCAGCAGATTCTGGACGGGCTCCTGCCCGAGGCTTTTGCCACGGTGAAGAATGCCGCCCGCCGTCTCTGTGGCCAGGATGTTGACGTCATGGGCCATATGCTGCGCTGGGAAATGGTCCACTATGATGTGCAGTTGATCGGTGGTATGGCGCTGCATGACAACCGCATCGCAGAAATGGCCACCGGTGAGGGTAAGACGCTCGTCTCCACACTGCCGCTTTACCTGAATGCGCTGTCGGGCCGTAATTGCCAGCTGTGTACCGTCAATGAGTACCTGGCTGAGCGTGATGCCCAGTGGATGGGCCACCTTTTCAAGTTCCTCGGTCTGACCGTGGGCGTGATCAAGAACCAGCAAAACCCCGAGGAAAAGCGGGCCGCCTACGGCTGCGACCTGACCTACGGGACCGCTTCGGAGTTTGGCTTCGACTACCTGCGCGATAATGGCATGGCCACCCGCAGCGAAGATCAGGCGCAGAGCGACCACTACTACGTTATCGTGGACGAGATTGACTCGATCCTGATCGACGAGGCTCGTACCCCGCTCATTATTTCCGGCCCCGTTCCCGAAGATCGCCAGGCCCCGTTCCTCGATCACAAGCCTGCCGTCCAGAAGCTCGTCTCCCTGCAGACACGCCTTTGCACCCATCTGGCCAACGAGGCCCAGGAAATTCTCTCCAAGGAGAACGTGGACAAGGAAGCCCGCGACGAGGCCCTGAGTAAGCTCGTGCAGGTCAAGCTTGGCATGCCGAAGAACCGTACCTTCATGAAGATGATGGAGCACGGGCACCTGCGCCGCGCCTTCGAGAAGTACGACACCGAGATGCATTCTGACTTCCAGAAGAAGATCATGTATGCGCTCAAGGAAGAGCTTTACTACACTATCGACGAAAAGCAGCACCAGAGCGACCTGACCGAAAAGGGTCGCACCGCCATGCGCCCGGATGATCCGGACGCCTTCATGCTGCCCGACCTGCCTACCATCTTCATGGAGATCGACCGCGATCCCTCATTCTCGGACGAGGAGAAGATGAAGGAAAAGCAGAAGGAAGAGGAAATCTTTGGCAAACGCTCGGAGGATATCCACTGCATCAGCCAGCTCCTGCGCGCCTACTCCCTGTATGAGCGTGACAAGGAATACGTCATCCACGAGGGCAAGGTCGCCATCGTCGACGAAAACACCGGCCGTATGATGCCGGGCCGCCGTTGGTCCGATGGACTGCACCAGGCCGTCGAGGCCAAGGAAGGCGTCAAGATCGAGAAGGAGTCCAAGACCTACGCTACGATCACGATTCAGAACTACTTCCGCCTCTACGAAAAGCTGGCCGGGATGACCGGTACGGCCGAGACCGAGGCGGGCGAGTTTCACGACATTTACGGCCTGGAGGTCATGGTTATCCCCACGCACAAGCCTTGCCAGCGTGTGGACGAAAACGACGTCATTTATAAGACCCGCCGCGAGAAGTACAACGCGGTCATCGAGGATATCAAAGCTGCCCACGAAAACGGCCAGCCGGTCCTCGTGGGGACGGCATCGGTCGAGGCCTCAGAGGTGCTCAGCCGTATGCTTCAGCGCGCGAAGATCCCCCACAGCGTGCTCAATGCGAAGTTCCACCAGCAGGAGGCGGAGATTGTCTCGCAGGCTGGTAGCCCCGGCGCCGTCACCATCGCCACGAACATGGCCGGTCGCGGGACGGATATTAAGCTGGGCGAGAGCGTTAACGATAAGGGCGGGCTGCTCGTCATCGGTACGGAGCGCCACGAGTCGCGCCGCGTTGACCGCCAGCTGCGCGGTCGTTGTGCCCGCCAGGGTGACAACGGACGCTCGAAGTTCTTTATCTCGCTCGAAGACGACCTGATGCGCCTGTTCGCGAACGCCGGGCCGATCTCGAAGATTCTCCAGAGCTCCTTTAGCGAGGGTGAAGTCCTTGCTCACCCGCTGCTGAACCGCTCCATCGAGTCGGCGCAGAAGAAGGTCGAGCAGCAGAACTACTCCATCCGCAAGCGCCTGCTCCAGTACGACGACGTGCTCAACAAGCAGCGCGAAGTCATCTACGGCATCCGCAACGACGCCCTCCACAGCGAGGAACCGCGCGAGGTCATTCAGGAAATGGTAACGGAGGAGCTGGAGTCCCGCCTCGACACCATCGCCCCCGGTGCGGATAAGCAGCCTGAGTCTGAAGACCTGGAAATGCTGCTTTCCTGGCTCAATACGCATTTCCCCGTCGCTATCGACATGGAGCTTGCCGCTGGTAAGACCCACGCCGAGCTGCTCACACTCTTCTCAGAGCGCATCGCCAAGGCCTACGAGCAGCGTTCATCTGCCGAGGATCCCACCGCCTTTAAGGGGCTGGAGCGCTACGTGCTCACCCGCGCGGTGGACAAAAACTGGCAGGACCACCTTACGGAAATGGAAGAGCTCCGTCGCGCCGTCGGCTTGCGTGGCTATGGCCAGAAGGACCCTCTCGTCGAGTACAAGAGCGAAGCGTTTACCTACTTCCAGGACATGATTGGCCGGGTGCGGACCGACATCTGCACCGGGCTTTTCCGCGTGGCTATTATCCATAGCCCCGAACAGCTGGAGGCTGCCCGCCGCCGCGTGCTGGAGATGCAGAAGCGCGCTCAGACCACGGGCCCCGAGGACGCCCCTGCCGCTGGAGCCGTCGCCCCTGCTGGCCGCGCCGCCGCTGGCGCAGGCCGTACTGCCGACGGTAAGGCCATCAAGTTGCCGAAGGTGCAGCCCGTTAAGCGCGAGCTGCCCAAGATCGGCCGCAACGAGATGGTCTCCATCCGCAAGGAGGGTAAGGTCGAGTCCATGAAGTGGAAAAAGGCCGAGGGCATGGTACGTGACGAGGGCTGGGAAATTGTTCCGTCCAACGAGCCGGCCAAGAAATAACCGGCCTGCCCGCATGCTGTCAGCCGAGCCCGCACCATGAACCACTCTGAGGGGGCCGAGCCCGACAGAAACAAGCTTCTGCGCCTCTTTTGCATGGGGGCGGCGTTGCTGTTTACGGTGTTGCTGGCTGTGATCGCCTTCCCGCCCTTCGATGTGGCGGAGGCGGCCTACGTGCTGGCTGTGCCGCTGCTGCTGTGGGCATCGTCCCGCCCGCGCTGGCGGACGTATCTGCTCGGCGCCTGGGGTGCAGGTGTGGTGAGCTGGTTTATCCTGCTCATTTGGCTGCGGCACATGGAGCCTCCCATGGGGTGGGTGGCGCTCGTGATCCTCTCGGGCATCATGTCGGGCTTTAATCTCGTATGGTACGCGGCAGCACGCTGGTTATTCCCCCGCGCGGTAGCCCTCTCTACACGCCCGCGAGTGATTGCACTGCTGGGGCTGGCCGGAGGCTGGGTAGTGATGGAGTGGGTCCGCAGCTGGATGTTTTTTGGCTTCCCTTGGGCGACGCTGGCCGCCAGTCAGTGGCAACGTCCGCCCGTCTTGACGGTGGCTGCCTGGACCGGAGCCTATGGGGTGTCGTTTATCCTGATCTTTTTTAACCTAGCGCTCGCAGCCTATGCCTGGCGTCTCGGCCATCCTGTCCGCGAGACGGAAGACGACGAAGAAGACGCTGCTGGTGATGAGGCAGAGGAAACCACCCCTCGGGAGGAGTTGGCTCAAGCGGGCGGGGGAGCATCCGCGCAAAAGGACCCCGCCTCGGTCGCAGCTGAGTCTCCACCCCGTCCTACCGATAATGAGGACGACGAAGATGAGCTGGATGAAGACGGACGCCCGTATCGCAGTCTGGGGCGCTCGCTTTTGCATTCCCGGCCTCAACGCCCGATTACGAATGCGCTTTCGCTGAGTGGGGCGTTTTCGCTGGCACGCTCACCGGGAGGCGGCTTCGCGCGGTTTTTACGGTTGAGCCCGGAGCTGATGCTCGCGCTGGCCATGCTTTTAGGCAGTCTGTGGCTCTTTTTCAAGACCCTGCCTCACGCCGGGGAGATGGCTCCGCTCTTCAAGGCCGGGGTCGTGCAGCCCTGGACGGACCCGAACAAAAAATGGGATTCCCAGTACTTCCGGGAAAACCTCATGACGCTCAGCTCGCTGACCGAGCGCGTGGTGGTCTCCGATCCGGATCTGATTATCTGGCCCGAGGCGGCTACGCCCGGCCCGCTGCTCGATCCGCGCGACCCGCGTATGCAGGCCTGGGTGGAGCAGGTGGTCAACTCCGCCGGTTGCCCGCTGCTCTCGGGTAATCTCGCCATCTCGGACGGGCGCTGGTATAACGGCGTCTTTCTCATCTACCCGGCCACCGGTACCTATGTGGACTGGTACGCCAAACAGAAGCGCGTGCCCTATGGCGAGTTCGTGCCGTTTCGCAAGTTCCTGCCCTTCCTCGGGAAGTTCGTGCCCACGGAGGATATCGCCCAGGGACCGGGTCCGGTCGTGCTCCCGGTTGACCTGCCGGATGGCACTGTCACCGCTGGTCCGCTGGTGTGCTACGAGGATATCTTTCCGAAGCTGGCTCGCCAGATGGTGGCCGGAGGGGCGGATTTTCTCCTGGTGGTGACAAATGACGCCTGGTACGGCCAGGAGGCCGGAGCGATCCAGCACGCTGCCCACTCGGTTCTGCGCGCGGTGGAGACACGGCGCCCCGTCGTCCGCTGCGGTAATAACGGCTGGAGTGGCTGGATCGACGAGCAGGGGCGTGTCCGCGATGTTTTACATGGTCTGAACGGGTCGATCTACTTTCAGGGCACCGGTGTGCTGGATGTGGGGCGGGATCTGCGCTGGGAGGGCCGTCTGACCCCCTATGTGCGCTACGGGGACTGGTTCGTCGGCCTCAGTGCGCTGCTCTTTGCCTGGGCTGCTATACGGACTCGGCGGGCTGAGTGAGCCAAGTATCGCTGGCACTCCGATACGCCTGAATGCTTTTTATGTTACCGAAAGGTAACATCTAGCAGGGGCCGAATTATTTTGAAAAACCGTGCGAAAGGGGAGAGGATTGCTATTGACAGGTTTGGAAGATTTTGAGAGATTTCGTGCATAATCTTCTAGAATCCTTTCAAGCCCCTTTCATTTTACATGGCCCAAACTACTCCTGATCTGACCCGTACCGCTATTGAGCGGCTGGTGCGTGAGAGTATTTACAAGCAGCTCGGCAAGTCCGCGCCGGCAGCTGCCAGCCAGGCTCCGAACCCCCTCGTGGTCAACGTGAGCGCCCGCCACTGCCACCTCTCGCCCGAGGCCGTTGAGAAGCTCTTTGGCCCCGGCCATCAGCTGACGCCCATGAAGTGGCTCTATCAGGAAGGGCAGTACGCCGCACAGGAATCCGTCACACTGGTCGGTCCGCGCAGCCGTGTTATTTCTAACCTGCGCATCCTCGGCCCGTGCCGCCCGCTCAATCAGGTGGAGCTGTCCTTTACGGATGCGATCGCACTGGGCTACGACATCCCGGTGCGCCAGTCCGGTAACATCGAGGGCACCCCCGGCTGCATGCTGATGGGCCCCAAGGGCTTCCTGGAGCTGGACAAGGGCGTCATCCGCGCCGCCCCGCACGTGCACATGGCCCCCGAAGATGCCGCGCACTACGGCGTCAAGCAGGGCGACTTTATGAAGATGCGTGTCGGCGGCGAGCTGGGCATGACCTTCGACAAGATTTTCGTCCGCGTGGACAAGTCCTTCAAGCTGGAGGTCCACATCGACACCGACGAGGGCAACGCCTGCCGTCTCGGCCCGGACAGCCAGGTGGAGCTGATCAAGTAGTTCCGCCCAGCGTATTTAATTTTCAATACACCCCGAACTTTAAGAACCCTCCTTAAAACCAACCCAACAACATCACATGAGCGATTCAATAGGCATGGTCGAAACCAAGGGCTACGTTGGCAGCATTGAAGCCAGCGACGCTATGGTCAAGGCGGCAGGAGTCACCCTCTCGCGCAGCGTCCAGATCGGCGGCGGTTTCATTACCGTCATGGTCAAGGGCGACGTCGGCAGCGTCAAAGCGGCGGTAGACGCCGGCTCTGAAGCAGCTGCACGCGTGGGCGAGCTCGTCTCCTCGCACGTCATCCCCCGTCCGCACGCGGACCTCATCAAGCAGTTCGAACTGTAAAATCCAACATCCAACACATTTCCGAAAATGGCAAAACAAGCTATCGGTATGATCGAAACCAAGGGCCTGATCAGCCTGCTCGAAGCTACGGACGCCGCCCTCAAGTCGGCTGACGTCACCCTCGCTGGCTGGGAAAAAATCGGCAGCGGGATCGTCACCGGGTTCTTCCACGGCGATGTCGCTGCAGTCAAGGCTGCCGTTGACGCCGGTGCTGAGGCCGCCTCTGCAGTCGGCCAGGTGGTCGGTGTGCAGGTGATCCCTCGCCCCCACGACGACCTTTCCAAGCTCGGCCCCTGGATCGGCTAAGACAGACGTTTACGGCTTGAGTGCTGGCGTGTGGAAGAAGTCTTGGCCATATCCGGCCACTTCCTGCACAGCCCAGCCATTCAGCTTTAGACTTACCTAAGCAGCGGTGAAAATACTCGTCTCCAATCTCGGCTCGACCTCGTTCAAGTACCGGCTCTTCGAGCTGGACGGCGTGGCAGAGACTCTCCTTGCCAAGGGAGGGTACGAGCGCGTTGAGGACTTCGGCCCGGTCATCGAGGACTGTATCAAGAACCTCGAAGCTGAGGGCCACCTCACAGGCGCTGACGATCTGGACGCGGTCGGTTTCAAAACCGTGCTCGGTAAGGATCTGAGCGGCTGTGTCGAGGCAGACGAGAAAGTCCTCGCGGCCCTGGCGGGCTTTGAGGCTATCGCCCCGGCTCATAACCCGGCCTACGCGAACGGGATTAAAATGTTCGCCAAGGTCATGCCAAAGGTCACGCGTGTGGCTCTGTTTGAGACGGCATTCTACCAGTGGATGAGCCCCGCGGCCTGCCGCTACGCTGTCCCGGAGAGCTGGTTCGAGCTCGGTGTCCGCCGCTACGGCTTCCACGGTGCGAGTCACAAGTTTGTGGCTGAGCGCTCGGCGCAACTTCTGGGTCGCGACGATGTCGCTGCCAAGGTTCAGAGCCTGTATCAGAAAGGTGATACGCCGGTGGAAAAGCCGCTGCGCGTCGTCTCCTGCCACCTCGGTGGCAGTAGCTCTGTCACAGGTATCCGCAATGGCGTGGCAATTGGCTCCAGCATGGGCTTTTCCCCGCAGGGTGGCCTCCCGCAGAACAACCGCGTGGGCGACCTCGACTCCATGGCTGTGCCCTACATGGCCAAGGTCGGCGGACTCTCGATCGACGAGATCGAGCGCCAACTGACCAAGGAGGGTGGGCTGCTCGGCCTCTCGGGCGTGAGCAACGATGTGCGCGACCTGCTGGATGCTTCCGCAGAAGGCAATGAGCGCGCCAAGCTCGCCATGGACGTCCTGATCCACAGCATTCGCCAGTGGGCGGGCGGCTTATTCTGGCAGATGGGTGGCATCGACGCTATCGCCTTCACCGGCGGTATCGGCGAGAACAATCCCTGCCTGCGTGCCGCCGTTTGCGCTGGTCTGGAGCCCTTCGGGCTGAAACTCGACACCGCTACCAACGATTCCCTCAAGGACGAGGGGATTTTCTCCACCCCCGACGCCGCCATCAAGGCGCTCGTCATTCCGGCCAACGAAGAGCTGGTCGTCGCCCGCGAAGTTTACCGCTTCATGCAGGCGCGCCTCGCCCCGGCCAACTGATTACCACCACTTTCAAAATCAACCCAAAGAAACCTTAACTCACGCAATCATGTCCCAAGCACTCGGACTTCTCGAAACCAAAGGTCTCATCTCGCTCGTGCAGGGCGTCGACGCCATGCTCAAGGCTGCCAATGTCGAACTGGTCGGCCCGATGAAGAACGTCGGCAGCGCGCTGGTTAGCGCCACGATCGTCGGCGATGTCGCCGCCGTCAAGGCTGCCATCGACGCCGGTGCCCAGTCCGCTTCCGCCTTCGGCGAAGTGGTCAGCGCCCACGTCATTGCCCGCCCGGCTGAAGAGCTGGCCAAGAGCATCATCAAGGCTCCCGCCGCCAAGAAGTAACCCGGCGGACGCGCCAGGTTTCGGACTCCGCGCCCTCCCCGAGCAGGGGACGAGCCGGGGCCGGAGCAGGGGCGCCCGACCTCACTTAGTACCCATGTTTCTCGCCAAAGTCATCGGCCACGTCGTCTCGACGAAAAAAGATCCCGCCATGCGCGGGCAGCGGCTGCTGATCCTGCGGCCTCAGGTCGCCAGCGCAGACAGCCCGGATGAGCTTCGCGATGGCTCCAGTACCGTGATCGCGGTGGACCGGCTCGGTGCCGGCGTCGGCGAGATGGTCCTGTTCTGCTCGGGCAGCTCAGCCCGGCAGGCCGAAGGCATGAAACCGCTCCCCGTGGACGCTGCCGTGATCGGCATCGTGGACACGGTCGACGTCCTCGGCCAGCAGGTCTACAAGGATAAGCCCTGAGCAACCCACCACCGACAACTCTCCCTCCCATGAGCCTGAATATTGATGAAGCCACGCTAAAGTCCGTGGTGGAAGATGTTTTGAAAAAACTCGGCCAGCAGGCAGCTCCCGCTGCCGCTTCGGATTGCGGCTGCTCTAAGCCCTCCGCTTCCGCCAAGGGCCGCGACGGTGTTTTTCAGGACGCTGGTGAGGCCTCCGAGGCCGCTTCCCACGCCCAGAAGCAACTGCGCAAGCTCGGCATCGCCGGTCGCAACAAGATCGTCAACCTGGTCAAGCAAACCTGCGCCGAAAAGGCTCAGGAGTGGGGCCAGCTCGAGTTTGACGAGACGAAGATCGGCCGCCTGGAGCACAAGGTCGCCAAGCTCGCCGGTATCCCCGGTCTGCCCGGTGTCGAGTGGCTCGCCCCGCGCGGCATGAGCGGCGACCACGGCATCACCATGGAGGAAAACACGCCCTTCGGTGTTGTCGGAGCGATCACCCCGGTGACGCACTCCATTCCGACCATCAGCTGCAACATCGTCAGCATGGTAGCCGCCGGTAACGGTGTGGTCTTCAATGCGCACCCCGGTGGCGCCCGCTGCGCGGCCGAGGCCATCCGCTACTACAACCGCCTTTTCAAGGATGAAGTCGGTATCGAAAATCTCGTGACAATCATCGAGAAGCCGACCCTCGAATCCTTTGACGCCCTTTGCAAGTCCCCACACGTCAACCTGCTGTGTGTGACGGGTGGTCCCGGAGTCGTCAATGCCGCTATGGCAAGCGGCAAGCGCGCTATCTGCGCCGGCCCCGGTAACCCGCCGGTCGTCGTTGACGAGTCCGCCAACCTGCAAAAAGCCGCGCGCGACATCATCGTCGGCGGCGCCTTTGATAACAACCTGCTCTGCGTCGGTGAGAAGCAGATATTCGTCCTGGACAAGGTCTACGGCGCGTTCCTGCAAGCCTTCAAGGATGCCGGTGCGATCCAGATCAACGACTCTCAGCTGGGCAAGCTGACCGAGGCCGCTTTTACCTATAAGAAGGATGGCGGCGGCTGCTCCCACCCGGTGCTGAATCGCGACCTGGTCGGCGCTGACGCTACCCGCCTGGCTGAAGTTGCTGGCGCAAGCTGCCCGGCGAGCACCGAGCTGCTCTTCGCCGAGACCGATGCGGACCACCCCTTTGTGATGGAGGAGCAGATGATGCCGATGGTTCCCGTCGTGCGGGTGCGCGACATCGAGGAGGCTATCGAGCTGGCCCGTGTATCCGAGCATGGATACAAGCACTCCTCCATGATCCACTCTTTGAATGTCGAGCACATGGGCATGATGGCCCGCGCGCTGGACTCCACCGTGTTTGTCAAGAACGGCTCCTGCCTGGCCGGGCTCGGTACCGGCGGCGAGGGCTACTCCAGCTTCTCCATCGCCACCACCACCGGTGAGGGCATTACTACGCCGGACACCTTTACCCGCCGCCGCCGCTGCGTGATGGTGGATAACCTCCAGATGTACTAGAGGTCGTAGAGGTTTCGTTTTTTTTGCATAACCCAAACTCCATCCAGTCACCATGATCCTAGCCCGAGTAGACGGTAACATCACCTCGACGGTCTGTCACAAGACCTTGAGGGGCTGGCGTCTGCTCATCCTCCAGGGCATCGACGAAGAGGGTCGCGAAAAGGGCGACCCCGTCATTGCCATGGACGAGCAGGGCGCGGGCATTGGTGACCGGGTGTTTTACACCACCGATGGCAGCTGTGCCCGCGAGCACGTAGGCGATGAGCACTCGCCGCTGCGCAACATGGTGATGGGGATTGTTGACTAGCCATGAGACTCGGACGCGTCATAGGCAGAGTGACCCTCAGCCGTCAGGACCCCGCCTTTCGCGGGGCGCGCTGGCTGCTGGTCAGCCCGATGTCCCGCCCGCAGCTGAGCCAGCCGGACCAGGAGATTATTTCCGCTTCGCCCTCGACCGTTGTCTACGACGACATGGGCGCGACCCGTGGCGATATTATCGGCTTTGTCGAGGGTGCCGAGGCGACCGCTCCCTTTGAGCAGCCCACGCCCATCGACGCCTATAACGCCGCCATCATCGAAAATCTTAACTACCAGCCCGCGGGCTGATTCCTTTACCCTTCCTTACCCAACACCGACATTTACCATGAAGAAGGTTTACACAGCCAAAGACATTGCCGACATCGTAGCCGCCGGTGGCGACGTTACCGCCATCCCCGAGGGCGCGGTGATCACGCCTTCGGCACGCGACGCGATCCGCGAAGCTCTGAAGAAGGGTGCCGCCTCCGGTAAGGCCGCCGCCCCGTCTTCCAAGTCCGACGAGCCGATCGTGCCCGACTACGAATTTCACTGGAAGCCGGGCACCGACCCGAAGACCCCGGAGGCGATTCAGGCTTTCTTTAATTCGCCCGAAATCCGCGTCCTCAAGGAGCGCATGTGCGACATGGGCCGCCGCATCTGGGCCCGCAGCTTCTGCGACGGTAACGGCGGTAACATCACCATCCGCGTCGGTGACAACCTCGTGCTTTGCACACCGACCCTGATCTCCAAGGGCTACATCAATCCCGATGACATCGCCCTGGTGGACATGGACGGTAACCAGGTCGCCGGTCGCCGCAAGCGTACCAGCGAGTGTAACACGCACCTGGCCATCATGAAGGCCACGCCCGAAGCCAAGTCCTGTGTGCACGCGCACCCGATCTACGCCACCGCTTTTGCCGTCTGCGGCATGGTCCCGCCGACCTGCCTGATCCCTGAGCCCGAGGTGTTCCTCGGCCAGATTGGCCTGGCTCCGTACGAGACTCCCGGCTCTGCCGAGATGGCCAAGACCGTCGGCGCGATGGCTCCAGACCACCAGTCGATCCTGATGGAAAACCACGGCGTCATCGTCTGGGGTAAGGACGTCGAGGACGCCTACTGGAAGATGGAAAACACCGAGTCGTACTGCCAGACGGTTTACGTGGCCTCGCAGCTCGGTGGCATGAAGACCTACGGGCCGCAGAAGCTCAAGGACCTGATGAACATCCGCACCAGCCTCGGGATGCCCGAAAAGCGTGCCGACTGGAAGGAATGCGAACTGTGCGACAACGTGGAGTTCCGCCCCGGCGTCGTCTGCCAGGCTGATACCGGCGTGATCAACCCGATGAGCTTCAAGCCCGGTGGCAAGGACGAGACCGAAGCCCTCGTGCAGAAAGTCACCGATATGATCATGAAGCAGCTCGGCTCCTGAGCCGCAGCTTTATTGATCGATAAACGCTTTTCCAAGTAACTGCGTCATGGGGCCGGGCAACCGGCCCTTTTTTATTATTAGCGTGCTCGTAGCGACCGATGGCTTGATCTATATCCACAGATTACACAGATGCACACAGATAGGTCTGAAATAATCTGTGCCCATCTGTGTAATCTGTGGACGCACTATTTCTTACCATACCCTACGGTGGAACGAGGGACTACTGCCACACGTTATTCTTTACCAGTCTGGCCGCTGTGCTTGGCGCGAAGGAAGTCGTGGAGACTACTCAGCGTGAGGCTTTTCCCGGTACTTTTGCTGTAGTAGCTCACGCAGACGCTGTGGGGTGCTGCCGCGGTCAGCGAATTCGTCTGGCGTGACCCAGTACCATTCAGAGCTGTCATTCGGGTGGTGGACTTCGATCCGCCAGCGCTCGAGACCCCCGAGCGAATTCAGGGTAAAAGGGGAGAACCAGACGATGCCGGCGGCCTCCCGTATCGCGGCGATGTCAGCTTCATGGGTCAAGGTATAAGGCGTATCGTTATCTTTCCCTGCCGACGAGTAGGTGATGTCGATCCTGTCGATGTCGCCACCGAACGGCCACGAGGGTAGCCTAAGAAAGAATACAGCGCATAGCCCTGCCAGAAACAGGATGAGAAATATCCGGAATACGTTTCGGATGGTCTTCAATATCTCCGATCCATGCACGCTGCTGTTAGCGCGGGAAGAACTCGTCGAAGAGGCGGGCGGCCTCGTCCACGGGTGGCTTGTCGTCGCGGGAGAGCAGGGTGAAGTGGCCCATCTTGCGGCCGGGGCGCGGCTCGCCCTTGTCGTAGAGGTGGAGCTTGAGGCGCGGGTTGCGCAGCAGGTGTGACCAGTCGGGATCTTTGCCTTGCGGCCAGACGTCGCCCAGCAGGTTGACCATCACGGCGGGCGTATGGAGATTTGTCGCCCCCAGCGGGAGCCCGCAGACGGCGCGGATGTGCTGCTCGAACTGGCTCGTCATGCAGGCGTCGATGGTGTGGTGCCCGCTGTTGTGCGGGCGTGGAGCCAGCTCGTTGACGAGTACGTCACCCTTGTCGGTTACAAACAGCTCCACCGCGATCAGCCCGACGACGCCGAGCGCCTCGGCGATGTCACGCGCGATTTCCTCCGCGCGCTCGTGCACTTGCTCACTTAGCCGCGCGGGCGCGATAGACATGTGCAGGATATGGTTGCGGTGGATGTTTTCCGCCAGCGGGAAGCAGCGGATGCGCCCGTCGGGGGTGCGTGCAGCGATGATCGAGCACTCGGCCACAAACGGTATCCAGCTTTCCAATACACCCAGCGGTGCGTCAAAAGTCTTCCAAACCTGCTCCCAGTCTTTTTCCTCCGAGAGCTTGATCTGGCCCTTGCCGTCGTAGCCGAAGTCCGCGGTCTTCAGAACGCAGGGCAGACCGATCGCGCTGACGGCAGCGGCGAGCGACTCGGCACTATCTACGACGCGGAAGGGAGCGCAGGGGAAACCGTGCCCTTGGAGGAACTCCTTTTCGCGGCGGCGGTTTTGGCACACGTAAAGTACCTCGGGTCGCGGGCGCACAGGGGCGCCGGATGCGAGCACGGCGAGCGGCTCGGCGGGCACGTTCTCAAACTCAAAGGTCACGGCACCGAGGCCCTGAGTGAAGCGCATGAGCGCGTCCTCGTCGGTGTAGTCGGCGTTGATCTCCTCGTCGGCCACCATGCCGGCGGCGCAGCCAGCCTTGGGCTCGAAAACGCGAAAGCGGTAGCCGAGTTGGCGCCCTGCGAGGATGGACATGCGGCCGAGTTGCCCTCCGCCCATGATACCGATGGTAGCTCCGGGCTGGATCATGACGCGGGCAGTTCGGCTTCCATTACTGTGGCGGTCTGCTTCTCGCGGAACGCCTTGAGCTTGCGGCGTACCTTGGTATCGGAGAGGGCGATGACGGCAGCGGCGGAGAGGGCGGCGTTGATGGAACCGGCGCGGCCGATGGCCAGCGTCGGCACGGGGATACCAGCGGGCATCTGCACGATGGACAGCAGCGAGTCCATACCGCTGAGGGCCTTGGACTGCACGGGTACGCCGAAGACCGGCAAAGTCGTCATGGAGGCGGTCATGCCAGGCAGGTGGGCGGCACCGCCAGCCCCGGCGATGATCACGCTCAGGCCGCGCTTTTCGGCCGTCTTGGCGTAGTCGTAAAGCTTCTCAGGGGTGCGGTGGGCGCTGACGACCTCTTTCTCAAAGGGCACGCCGAGCGTGGCCAGGGTTTCGGCCGCGTGCTGCATCGTCTCCCAATCGGAGGTGCTGCCCATGATAATGCCGACGACGGGCTTGGCCGCCGCGCTTTTCGTACTTTTCGCCATAAACGCTCAGTGTGGAGAGTTGGCCGGACTTATCAAGCCTAGGCTGGGGAAGTCCGGTGAGGGATTTTTCCTGGGCTTATGCAGCCCAGACCCGCAGCAGGCAGAGCCTGCACTTTCGATGCTGTGCATCGTGTTGGCGATTGCTTGAACCAGCTTTGCTGGTTCAAGCAATCGCCGAGGGGCAAACATCAAAACTGGGTTGCACCATATTGGTCGCCATATAATGGGGACGAACTGCTCATGGCATTTTCTCCTGAAAATGCCAGAGTGATCCAGAGGATCACAGGTGCAGGACGAGTTCTGCTAAAACCGGCTGTTCCACTCGGGCCAGTTTTCGAGGATGTCGTCGATGACGGCGGTGGCAGTGCGATTGCCGTTTTCGAGGGCCAGGTCGAAGGCCGGGAAGGTATTCTCGTCGGTGAAGTGCTCGGTGGCCGGTTCGCTGGGCGGGGGCTGGGTAAAGTTGCTGGCCGTGCGCAGGAGCAGGGCGCGGGCGGGGTTGGCGTGGCCGGTCGTGCCGAGCACCTTGAGGGCGTGCAGGGTGCCGGAGTCCTCCATACCGCAGGTGGCAAAGCGCCCTTGGCCGCCGGTCCAGTGTTTCACCCATTCGCGGGCCCAGGTGGTGGCGCGTTCACCGTGAAAGTACCGGGCGGCGCTCAGGCAGTCTCCGCGCAGGACGGTCGGGGCCTGACGGGCGGCAAAGTTATCGGGGAATTTCTTTAAATACGTCTCGTGAGCCGGGGAGGTTTCCAGAGCGAGTTTGGCGCTCAGGTCGTAGGCTGCCTGGACCAGCGCGTGGTTGAACTCGAAGACCTGATAGGACGAGCCGAGGTCGTCTTGGGGGAGGTTGTCAGAGGGGCCAAAGGGGCGAGTAGACCCGAGGGGCAGGATGCCCGTGGGCCAGTCGGCAGGGATCTCCCGCGCGTCGATCTCGAAGGCCAGGTCACCGTCCACGCACCAGTCCGCCCAGACAGGGCTGCCGAGGGTGGCCGCGGTCGGGTCGGCCCCGGCGATGCCGGCGATGATGAAAAAGCTCTCCGAGATGTCGATTTCGGGACATAAGCCCAGTGAGGTGAGGGATATGGCGGTGTTAGCAGTGCCGACGCCGGTGCACAGGGCGAGCAGGTCGCCCTCGGCGCCGAGGTGGACCTCGCGCAGGCCAGTTTCGGCCAACTCGACGGGGGTGAGATCGAGCCGCTCCTTGAACAAAGAGAGTTCGCCGGGGCGGCCGGCTGGTTCAAACATGGTGACCAGAACGACTTTGGGGCAAACGGGCATGGCCTTATTGAGCAACATTTTGGGACTGTTGTCGATGCTATCTGTCACATCCGGGGGTCGAAAAAAGGCTTTCATTGGGCCGCCGGATGCGAGAAGATAGCACGAATATGCAAATGATGGTTACGCCCCTGCATAAGCGACCGTATTCCGGTGGCTGTGGCAAAACCGGGCGTATCAGCACAGCAGGCTTATGAAGATATTGGTGGTAGGGGCAGGCGATGTGGGCCGGTTTCTCAGTCAGACGCTGAGCGACGTAGGGCACAACGTCACGGTGATTGAGACTTCGGAGACCACGGCGCAGGAGGTGGACGAGTCCGCGAACGTGAAAGTGGTCGAGGGCAATGGTGCCTCGGCCCAGATGCTGCAAAAGGCCGGGGCGGGCGACTGCGACTTTTTCCTGGCCATGACCAGTGACGACCGCACGAACCTGATTGCCTGCTCGCTGGCCAAGGCGCTGGGAGCCATGTCGACCATCGCCCGCATCCACGACCAGACCTACAGCGACAACTCGCTGGTTAACTACCAACTGCACTTCGGGATCGATTTTCTGCTCAACCCGGAAGCACTCAGCGCGGTTGAGCTGGCCAAGTGCATCCGCCACCCCGGTCGTGTGGCAGTGGAGAACTTCGCCCGTGGCGAGATCGAGGTGCACCAGCTGCGTATCGCCCGCAAGTCCCGCTTTACGGGTAAGCCGCTGAAGGAGCTGCACCTGCCCGCCGGGATGCGTATCGGGATGGTCCAGCGTGAGGGGAAGACCCAGGTGCCCGATGCCGACTCCGTTCTTGAAACGGGGGATTTGCTGACACTTTTTGGCCTGACCGACGTGCTCATGAAGGTGCGCCCGTACTTCGAGCCCGAGAAGCTGGCCGACAATATCCGCGTGGTGCTGTTTGGCGGGTCGGAGACAGCGGTTGCGCTGGTGCGCCTGCTGAAGAACCCGCGCTTCAAGCTGCGCATCATCGAGAGCGACCCCAAGCTCTGCCGCTCCCTGGCCGAACGCTTCCCGCACATCACGGTGATCAACGGCTCGGCGACCTCTCTCCGCCTGATGGAGGAGGAGCAGATCGGCAGCGTGGACTACTTTGTGGCCTGCACCAAGGACGACGAGGACAACATCATGACCTGCCTGCAGGCCAACAAGCTCGGCGCCCGCCATGTGCAGCTCGTGATCAACAAGCCTGACTACGAGGATGTGCTCGACCAGTTGAAGGAGACCCTCGGGGTCGAGCTGGCCGTGGCTCCGCGTAAGGCGACCATGGAGGAGCTGCTGCGCTACCTCACGCTCGACCGCTATACCGAGCTGGCCACGCTGCCGGACCGGGGCGGGAAAATCATCGAGCTGCGCGTCAGCTCGGACAGCCCCTGCGTTTCCCGGAAGATTCGCGATATCTCCTGGCCGCGGGGGGCGATCATTGTCGTGCTGTTGCATAAGTTTCAGGCTAAGATGCCGGGGCCTGATGATGTGATCCTGCCGGGGGACCGACTGGTGGCGATTGTCCGTGAGGATAGCCTCAAGCCGCTCCTGAAAATGCTGACCGAATAGGTCCTTCTGCCGTGAACTACCGTATCATCAGCAAACTGCTCAGCGTCATCGTCGCTACGCTGGCTGTCGCCTTTCTCATCTGCCTCGGCATGGGCCAAGTCTTTGACCAATCGGTGCGCGAGGACGGGACTCTGGACGAATGGCTCATCTGCTCAACCATCGCGTGTGTCCTGACGCTGGTCTTTGTGATGCTGGGGCGTCACTCAGGTAAAAAGCTCCTGCGCAAGGAGGCCCTGACTGTGATCGGGGTGGGGTGGATCCTGGCCAGTGTGGTCGGAGCTCTGCCGTACTACCTGATCCTGGAGGAGGCCTCGATGGCTGACGCGATCTTCGAGACGGCCTCCGGCCTGACGACGACGGGGGCCTCCGTCTTTGGGAACCTGGAGAGCATCCCGACCAGCCTGCTGTTCTGGCGCTGCCTGAGCCAGTGGATCGGTGGTCTCGGGGTCGTTGTTTTCTTCGTCGCGCTGCTGTCCTCACTGGGGGCCGGGGCCAAGATCCTTTTCTCCAATGAATCCTCGGGACACTCGACGGATATCGAGTCGGGCCGGGTGCAGCACGGGGTGCTGCAGATCATGTATGTTTACCTGGGGCTCTCCACCATCTGCGCGGTGGTTTACCACCTGTGCGGGATGGACTGGTTTGACGCGCTCTGCCATATGTTTGCCACGGTCTCCACGGGGGGATTTGGGACTTACAACAGCAGCGTGACGGCCTTTAACAGCCCCCTGATCGAGTGGATGGTGGTGCTCTTTATGGCTCTGGGCGGGACGAGCTTCTTCGTCATGCTGCGCATGGTCCGCGGGGACGTCCGCTATGTTCGCTCGAACACCGAGTTTATCTCCTATCTGGTGATTATGGCCGCTTTCAGTATCGTTATTACGCTGATCCTGCTGGCGGAGGGCACCTATGGCGATTTTGAGGAGGCGTTTCGGCTGAGTACCTTTCAGGCGGTCTCGCTGATGACCAGTACGGGGTTCTCGACGGCGGACTTCCAGATGTGGCCCAACGCCGTGCACACGCTCCTGCTGGCGGCGATGATCGTGGGCGGTTGCTCCGGCTCGACCGGGGGCGGGACCAAGGTCGTGCGCGTGGTGGTGGCTCTGAAAATGGCCCGGCGGCAGATCGAGCACGCCTTTCGCACGCGGGTGGTTCGGCCTCTGACCATGAACGGCCGGGTGCTCGACAAGGACGATCAGGACAACGTCATGAACTACATCGTGCTCTTGACGATCGTGTGCGTGGTCTCAGTGCCCATCGTGTCGCTCTTCCAGCATCGCTTGAGCTTTGAGGGGGCTTTTTCGGCCATGCTGGCCTGCCTCTTCAATGTGGGGCCGGGCTTTAACGAAGTGGGGCCGACGCAGAACTACTCGTACTTTTCCGAGGCCGCCAAGCTGTTCCTGTCACTGCTGATGATCATGGGGCGCCTGGAGCTCTACGCCGTACTGGTGCTGTTCGCTCCCTCCCTGTGGAAGCGGTTCTCCTGATCCGACAAGATCGGGCGTAAAAAAGTGATGTGGCGAACTGGATTCGCCACCAGGGTGCCGCCTCAGCGCAGATAGTCGTAGAAGAGGACGACCAATACGCCCATCAGTAAGAGCAGCGCCAGTATGATATAGGGCGCATAGTTACGTTTGGCGCGCCACTTTACGACGCGTCTTACGTTTGTCTTAACGACTCGATGTCTGGGCCGGTGAGAGCGCGGCATTAGGACACCTACGGTTAAATACCCGCAGACTTAAGTTTCAGGAGAGGGAAAAGGGGAAATGCGCGGGGAGGGGGCTTAGTCGTCGCCGTCGTCGCCGATAGCTTCGACCGGGCAGCCTTCGAGGGCTTCCGTGCACTGGTCGATACCGTCCTGCGACTCAGGTTGCTTATAGACGTAGGAATACCCACCGTCGTCATTGCGAGCGAAATAATCCGGCGCCGTTTCACGGCACAGGTCGCAGTCGATGCATTGTTCATCGACATAAAATTTCCCAGAGATGTTTTCGGGCCACTTGTCTCCTATATCAGCCATAAGAAGCATGCAATACTTGCTAGGCGGGCGGGTAGTCAAGTTATGTTTTCGAATATATATTTGCCAGAAGAAGGCTTTTGGGCACTGTTTCGCTTTTTACGGGCACGGAAGGACCTGTTTTACAGAAAAATGCTTTACGATCGACCATATATGCGGGCGGAGCCGATGGGCAAGAATCCCCCGTATCTGTACTGGTTCCTGGGGGTACTGGTTGGCGGCTTTGTGCTGCAGATGATGTTGGTGGCGTGGTTCCGCATGAGCGGCGTCCTCAGTAGCTGGGTGGCCCTGAGCCCCAGTGGCCTGATGTCCTTTAAGGTCTGGACGCTGGCCAGCTACGCGTTGCTGCACGGGGGCTTCTGGCACCTGCTGGGCAACGGCTTGGGGATTTTCTTTTTGGGGCGCGCGCTGCTGCCCGAGGTGGGGCATAAGCGCCTTACGCAGCTGAGTGTGGTCATGATCGTAGCGGGTGGAGTGCTCTGGACGCTGGTTCACCTGACCTCGCCGGGAAGCGTCCTCATCGGGGCCTCGGCGGCCTCGCTCGGGCTGCTGACTTTGTTCTGCCTGCTGCATCCGGACGAGACGATTACGCTGCTGCTGTTTTTTATCCTGCCGCTGCGCCTCCAGCCCAAGTGGCTGCTGTGGGGAGCGCTTGCGATTAACGGTGCGGGTTTCCTTTTTTATGAGATCCCCATGCTCTTTGGCGCTCCGCCCTTGCTGGATATGGGGCCGGTGGGCTGGTCCGCGCACCTGGGTGGTATGCTGGTGGGATACCTCTACTACGCCTTTGTGATGCGCGGTGTGAGCGCACCGTGGATGCCCCGCCGCAGTGTGAAAATCGAGCCGCCGAGCTGGATGCGCCGGAAAAAAGCCGCCGCTGGCTCAGCCCGTCCCTTTAAGCTTAATATCAGCAATCGCAGTGCCTTGCGCAAGGAGGTGGACCGCATCCTCGATAAGATCAATCACGAGGGCTTCGGCGCCCTCAATGCCGAGGAACGCGACATCCTGGAGCAGGCCAAGGACATCCTGAACAAATAGCCCGGTTGCCTGCGAGGCCGCACCGGATAATGCTGGGGATAGGCCCCCGAAACAACGCCCCACCTTGGGGTTGCGTGGGGTGAGGTAGGGCACTAGCTTACGGAAAATGGTGGCGTCGGTACTGGATCGGCTGCGGGCCGGGTCCCCGCATTTTGCGCAGCGTCTGGATCGCTACCCGCAGGAGCGTGACTGGCTGTGTGAAGAGCTGGCGCATGGAGGCGACTGGGATACGGCGGATTTGGAAAAACATTGGCGTGCGCTATGCCCGGAGGAGCCGACGGCCTGCACGGATGCGGTGCTGGGGGCGCTTCAGGGATTTCGCCAGCAGGTTTCGCTCAGGGTCGCTGCCCGGGAGATCAGTGGTCTGGCCCCGGTGGAAACCTCTCTGCGCGAGATGACGCTCCTCGCGGAGTTTTGCCTGCGCAAGCTCGGGAATTGGCTGCACCCGGCCCTCGTTGAGCGCCACGGCCAGCCGATGAATGACGAGACGGGCCGCCCGGTGCGTTGGTGTGTCCTGGCACTGGGTAAACTGGGTGGTGGGGAGCTGAACTTCTGCTCCGACCTGGATTTGATCTACGTGGTCGATGGTCACGGGCCCTGCCTCCGGCATGGGCGTGAGGGGTCTTGGGACAGTCAGCGCTTTTACGGGCGCTTTTTCCGGGATTTGTCTGCCCGGCTGACTCAGAGTGCCCCCGCAGGTCAGCTCTATCGGCTGGACCTGCGCCTGCGCCCCGAGGGGGATTCCGGTCCGCTGGTGCGGACCTTTACGGCGCTCAGTGGCTACTACTGGAGCACGGGTCAGCTCTGGGAGCGTCTGGCCTGGCTGAAGGCCCGCCCCGTGGCGGGAGACTTTGCGCTGGGGGGCGAAATCCTCGATGAGCTCAACCCGTTTCGCTATCCACGCAGCTTTAGCGGCAACCTGCTGGACGAAGTCGCCGCCCTCAAAGCCCGCATCGAGCACGAAGTCGTGGGCGAGACGCGGCTGGAGGCCGATATCAAAAGCGGGCCCGGCGGTATCCGCGAGATCGAGTACCGGGTGCAGGCCCTGCAACTGCTGGAAGGCGGGCAAAACCCTTTCCTGCAAACGGTTTCGACGCTGGAGGCGCTTGAGCGGCTGGCCCGCTATGGCTGTATGGACGCAGCAGAGTCGGAGAATTTGGCCGAGGCGTATCGTTTCCTGCGGGCGGTCGAGAACCGCCTGCAAATGCGCGGCGACAGTCCCTGCCATCACTTGCCCGCCGACCCGGCCCAGCGCGCGGCACTGGCCGAAAGTCTGGGGATGCCAGATGCCGCGGCGTTTGAGTCCGAGCTCGCCCGCCATCGGGATTATGTGCGGGCGTGCTTTTCCCAGCACTTTGCAGCCAGTCGGGATGAAGCGCTCCTGCAGGGGTGGTGCGCTTTCTTTGCCGGGGCCGAGCCTGAGCCCGAGGTGAGCGAATGCCTGCGGCGGTGGTTCCCGGATGCGCATGATGCCGCTGAGCGTTTACGCGGATTTGTACTGGGGGAGGCGCGGCATCTCGTTACGCGAGATCAGGTACGGGCATTTCTGGACGTATCCGTGCACTGGGAGGAGCTTTTGCCGACTCTGGCACGTCCGCTACGAACGCTGGAGCGGGTGGGGGACTTTGCTGATCGCTACAGCTCCCGACGCCAGTTTTTCCAGACTGGAGCCGATCCGGGCGGCGTGCGTACCCTCTGCACGCTCTTCGACCGCAGTAGTTTCATCTTTCGGCTTTTTTGCGCCCATCCTGAGATGGTGGAGGAGCTAATGGTGGAGGCCCCGCGACGCCGTAAAAGCCGCGCGGAAATGCGCCAAGAGATCGATCTGCTGCCGCGTGGGGAGGATTTTCCGAGGTTGCTGTGGCTATACGTCAAGGCCGAGCAGGTGCGCCTGACGATGGGTGAGCTGCTCTATGGCGTGGAGACGGGGTTAACCGTCCGCTCGTTAACGGATTTGGCCGAGGCCGTGGTGGAAACCTGTTTGGCCGAGGTTGATCCGCAAGGCGAACTCGCGGTGATCGCGGCGGGTAAGTTGGGGGGGCGCGGCCTGACACCGGGCTCGGATCTGGACCTCATGGTATGGGGACACCGGCAGCGTTTGCCCAAGCTCGTGGATAAGGCGCGGGCGCTGGCTCAGCTACTGGGCTACGGTACGCCGCTGGGGAAAATCTTTGAGGTCGACCAGCGGCTGCGTCCGCACGGGCAGGATGGTCCGCTGGTGGTGACACCGGAGGCGTTTGAGCATTACCACGCCGGGGGCGGCGCGCAGTCCTGGGAGCGACAGCTCCTGTGCCGTTGTCGTCCTGTGGCCGGAAATCCCGGCTTGCAGGCGGCGTTTGAGGCGCAGCGGGAGCGGCTGCTCTATGAGGGGGAGTCGCCGAGGGCGTATGAGTTTCTCCGGATGCGGGCGAAAATCGAGCGTGCGGCAGGGGCCGATGACTTCAAGTCCGGGCCCGGTGGGCGGGTGGACATCGATTTCGCCGCTCAGTGGCTGCAAATGACCCTGGGGCGCTCTGAAAAGGCGCTCCGCGGCACCTCAACGCGAAAAATTCTCCGAACCGCCGCCCGAATCGGCTGTCTGGATGCACAGGTGGCTGAAGACTTGCTCAATGCCCATAGCTTTTTGCGCCTGATGGAACTGAATTTAAGACGTGTTGATTTTACCGGGGTTACCCGCCTGCCGGAGTCGTCGCTCGCGCGCCGATCGCTGGCCCGCTGGATGGGCTATGGTGATTTTGAAGCGCTTCGTCATGCCCTTGAAATGCACACCCAGCGCGTGCGGGAGCACTTTCTCAACCTTCTCGGCAGCCCCGGTACGAAATCGAAATAGCGTTCGACAAATTCGGGGACTCCAATATGCTTTTTAATTCCGTGCGCCACGGCTGAACCTCTCCCTTTTTACCATGATATTTGCCAGAACTCTCTCCCTTGCCCTCGTTCTGCTCTGTGCTGCCGGGGTCAACCTCCGGGCTGAGCCTCTCAGCAGTGTGCCATTCGAGACGACAGGCACCATGCGGGAGGAGACCCGCTACCTGATCCAGTGCCTGGAAACCCAGCACTACCTGAACCAGCCCCTGACTGAGCTGGACAGCTCCGGTTTTATCGAGTCGTACATCCAGGACCTTGATCCGCAGCATTTGTTTTTTCTCCAGAGCGAAGTGGATGCCTACGAGGCGCGTTTTGGTCCCAGCCTGCACCTGTTTCTGGACCGCGGGCGACTCTACCCGGCATTTGTGATTTTTGAGGATTACCGGGACCGTGTTATCAAGCGCGTGGCCTGGGCTCAGGAGCGTCTGAAGGAGGACTTCAGCTTCGAGAGCGAGGATACCTTTGCGCCGGATCGCTCGAAGACCGAATGGCCCACGACCGAGGCCGAGGCGGAGGCCCTTTGGGAAAAGCGCATCGAGTACCAGGTGCTCGACCAGATTTTGAGCGAGATTGATAACGACGAGGTCGCTGTGAGCGAGGAGGTCGAGAAGTCCGCCGATGACAAGGTGACGGAAGTGGTGGCCGAGCAGGTGGAGGTCCCCGAGATCACCCCGGAGATGCTTAGCGAAGCCCGTGACGCGATTTCCAAGCAGTACGACCGCATGGAGAAGTCGGTCACTGAGCTGGAGGCCAGCGAAGTGCAGGAGATTTTCCTCACCGCGCTGACGCACATGTACGATCCGCACTCGACGTATTTTTCCGCCGCCTCGCTGGAAGAGTTTTCGATCGCCATGCGTAACTCGCTGGTCGGTATCGGCGCCGTCCTCTCGGACGAGGAAGGCTACTGTACCGTGAAGGAACTGCTCCCCGGCGGTCCCGCTGAGCGCAGCCGTGAGCTTGACCCCGAGGACAAGATCCTCGCCGTCGCCCAGGGCAAAAACGGTGAGTTTGTCGATGTGGTCGGGATGAAGCTGACCAAGATCGTCAAAATGATCCGTGGCAAGGAAGGCACTCTGGTGCGCCTGCTTGTGCGCCCCGCCAAGGGCGACCCCTCCGACCGCAAGACCGTCAACCTCGTGCGTGATGAGATCAAGCTCACCGCCAACCTTGCCAGCGCGGAGGTCTTCGATGTGCCGGCCGGTAATACCACGGTGCCCATCGGCGTGATCGAGCTGCCCGCTTTTTACGGCTCCGGCGATCCGGCCTCTGACGAGCCCAGCACCACGCACGATGTGAAGGAGCTGATCGGTAAGCTTAAGGAAATGGGCGTCAAGGGCCTCGTGCTGGACCTGCGCCGCAATGGTGGCGGCCTGTTGACGGAGGCTATCGGCCTGACCGGACTTTTTATCCCGGATGGGCCTGTCGTGCAGGTGCGTGACGCCATGGGGCAGATCATGGGCCGTGCAGATGAGGATGAGGGAGTGGCCTGGGATGGCCCGCTCATCGTGCTCGTCTCGCGCTTCAGCGCCTCGGCTTCCGAGATCGTGGCTGGTGCCCTGAAAAACCACAACCGCGCCATCATCGTCGGTGACGAGGAAACGCACGGTAAGGGTACCGTGCAGGCGATCTTCGAGATGAACCGCTCGAACTTCCTCTCCTCTGTCAAGCCCCGCCGTGGCGCGGCCAAGGTGACCGTCCAAAAGTACTACCTGCCCGACGGCACCTCGACCCAGATCAAGGGTGTGAATTCAGACATTATCCTGCCCTCGGCAAACATGTTCCTGCCCATCGGGGAGGACGACCTGCCCAATGCCATGGCCTGGGACTCGATCAACCCGATGACCTGGGCCTACGGGGTCGACTTTGAGCCGACCGGTGAGCCGATCAGCCAGTCGCTGATTGAGGACCTGCGCAGCCGCAGCGCCGAGCGTCAGGACAAGCTGGAAGAGTTTATCTATCTCAAGGAGAATATCGACTGGGTGAAAAAGCGTCGTGAGCAGACCGACTACTCGCTGAACCTGAACCAGCGCCTCGCCCTGCGTAAGCAGGACGAGATCTTCCAGGATAAAATGGAAGAAGGGCTCCGCGAGCTGGCCTCGCTCAACTACACCTCGCAGGATGTGCTCCTGCGTGTAACCGAGGAGCAGAACGCCGAACACGAAGCCTACCTGGCGGAGCTGGCAGAGCGCGATGCCTCCGATGAGAAAGAGATCAAAATCCTCCCGGATGCTGGCCCCGATACCGTTGGGGCCGAAGATGCCGCCTCAACGGCTGCCGAATTTAAGCCCAAGTCGAAGCTCGAGGTGGACAGCCTCGAATCCGCGGCTGAGGTCGTATACACACCCAAGGAATCTTTTGATCCGGATGCTGATGCGCAGGAGAGTGAATCCGTCACGGTGACCAAAAGCGAAGAAGGGGACACCGAAACGGTGCAGATCGAGGTCGATGAAGAGGAAGACGACCTGCCAAACTTCGACATCCATCTGCGTGAGGCACTCCGCATTATGGCGGACTGGGTCGAGATCGGCGTGCAGGCTGAGCGGTCCGCATCGCTCGCCGCCACCGAGAAATCCGATAAAAATGGTTAGGCCGGAAAAAGGGGCTTATCCATCGCTCTTTACCTGTCTTTTATGTTTATAAATGCTTTGTGCTAGCAGGTTTAATCACGCCATGGCCCTGCCGATAGGGCCACCTGCTCGCAGAGGTCTTTCATCACATTCGTAATTTAGCTATTGCTAATTGATGCAGAGGCCTTAACAGAATGGCCCCTCATATGAATTATTGGGATGTGTCCGGGTATTGAATCCCTCAAGCCGGATATGTCTCAAGGGCTAGACGCCAAAAGGAATACAATGGACATCTACGTGGGGAACCTCCCCTATGAACTAGACGAGCAGACGCTCCAGGAAGCCTTCGCCGCTTACGGTGAAGTCGAAAAAGCAAAAATCATCATGGATCATGAAACGGGCCGCTCCAAGGGCTTCGCTTTCGTTACCATGACGGATAATGAAGCAGGCCAGAATGCTATCGCCGAACTTAACGGCGCTGAGCTCAATGGCCGTCCCATGAAAGTTAATGAAGCACGTCCCCGTGAGGAACGTCCCCGCCGTGATTTCGGTGGCGGCGGTTTCGGCGGCGGTGGTGGCGGTGGCTTCCGCAAGCCGGGCGGTTTTAAGCGCGGCGGTGGCGGCGGCTACGGCGGCGGCGGTGGCGGTGGCCATCGTGGAGGTCGCGATCGTCGTGGCGGTCGTGGCGGCTACCAGGACGGTTTCGGAGACTGATTCAGTTCTACCTCTCTAACCTCATCTACAGATTTCGGGCCTGCGTGGAATTTCCACGCAGGTCTTTTTTTTGTAGTTATGGAACGGTCTAGCTTCCGTGCGGGTATATATGCGGCATGCCGGTGGACGCTGTTTCTGTTTTTATCTGAAGCTTGCGCGGGATTCGCAGTTGGTCCACTTTGGGCGCGTGATCAACGACCTCACCGTCAAAGTATGCGGCATCACCCGGATGGCCGACGCCGAGCTCGCCCTGGAGCTGGGGGCGGACTATGTGGGCATGATCTGCTACGCCAAGTCGCCCCGATCTGTGACGCTGGAGCAGGCGCGTGACCTGTGTAACCGTATCCCGGCGGGCAAGCGCGTCTTTGTCGATGTGGCCACTGGCACCGACGAGCTGGAGAACTTCGCCGACCTCGGCTTCGATGCCTTTCAGCTGCACTTTGACCTGGATCTTGGACTCGCCACCGTTGCTGCCTGGTCCGGGATTGTGGGGGCGCAGTCGCTGTGGCTGGCCCCGCGTTTACCCGAGGGGGAGGAGTTCCCGCAGGCGGTGCTGGAGTTCGCGGATACGGTTGTCCTCGATAGCCCGAGCAAGGGCCTGTACGGCGGTACCGGTAAAACGGGCAACTGGGAGCGTTTCGCGGAGCTCTCCACGCTCTACCAGCACAAGCGCTGGGTGCTGGCTGGTGGGCTGGGCCCGGATAATGTGGCTGAAGCTGTCCGCAAGAGCGGTGCGACCATGATCGACGTCAACAGTGGCGTCGAGAGCCAGCCCGGTATCAAAGATCACGCCAAGCTGCGCGACCTCTTTGCTGCGCTAAAGGAGTAGGGCTGACAGCGCTTAACGAAAGTGCACTAACCACAGCGCACGCCGAGGATTTATTATAAGCACGGATAACTTTTCATCTGTGTTATCCGTGCCATCCGTGGTTAACTGAATTTACTCCTCAAGCATGAGCACGGCCAGGGCTCTCTCTCTTTAATCTCTGTGCTCTCTATGTCCTCTGTGGTTAAATCTAGTTCGAGGTGGCCAGAAAGGTATCGACGGCGCGTGCCAGTTGGGAGGGGAACTGGAACATCATGCCGTGGCCGCCGTCACGGAAGCGCACCAGCCACGAGGCCGGGATCTGCTCGACCAGCAGGAGCGCATTACCGGGGGGGACGACTTCGTCCGCCGTACCGGCCATGATCAGGGTGGGCGTTTGGATCGTTTTGAGCTGATCGTAAATGCCCGGCCAGTTTGCCACCGCACTCATCTGCTTGGCGCGGACCTCGGGGGTGATGGTTTCAGTCACCTTGGGGAAGTACCTGGACGTGTCGGGGTGGGCCGCTCGCCAATCCGCAGGGATCAGCACGCTGAACATCCGCTCGGCTTTCTGCTGCTCGGTGCCGGAGGTGTCGGAGAATATCTTCTGGGTGGCGGCGGAGCGCTTGATCTCGACTTTACCGCCGGGGGCGCAGCCATAGAGAACGACTTTTTTGATCAGCGCAGGCTGGTCGATGGTGAGCTGGGCGGCGATACGTGAGCCCATGGAGAAGCCGAGTAGATCGGTCTTTTCGTAGCCCATGGCGCGGATGAACCCGGCGGTATCCTTTGCAAACTGCTCGATGGTAAAGGGCGCCGTGCCCTCGGTGGTCAGCCCGGCTCCGCGGTTGTCAAAGATGTAGACCTTGTGGGTCAACGACAGACGGTAGATGAATATCGGACTCCACAGGTCCATGGTATCGCCGTTGCCGGTGATGCAGAACAGCGGCTCACCTTCACCAAGTGTTTTGTAGGCGATGGTGATGTCCTCTACATCGACGTGTTGCACCGGGGCTGCCTGCACGGCCTGGAGCGCGCGATTAAAGCCTTGGGGATAGCTGCTGGTGTCTGGTAGTGAGGGGAGACCCTCGGGAAGACTATCGGCAGCATGGCCGATGCAGGTGGATAGGAGAATGCACAGGAGCGGGATCGACTTTTTCATAGGTGAGAGAGTGAGGTTATGAGAAAGAAAGCCGCAGGATGGTTACATCCCCAGACCGGGGGGGAGGCCGCCTTTACCGCCGCCACCGAGGCTGCCGAGGTCGGGCATGCCGCCCTTGCCGCCGCCGAGTCCTGCCATACCGCCCATTTTCTTCATCATCTTTCGGCCCTTGGAGCCGCGCATCATCTTCATCATCTTGCGCATCTGGCCGAATTGCTTGATGAGCTGGTTGACGTCGCGCACGGTGGTGCCGGAGCCGTCGGCGATACGCTTGCGGCGGCTGGCGTTCAGGATGAGGGGCTTGCGGCGCTCCTGCACGGTCATAGAGAGGATCATGGCCTCGGTCTGTTTGAGCTTGTTCTCCTCGGCGTCGCCGACCTCGAGACCGCTCATGCCGGGCATCATTTTAACCAGCGAGCCGATGGAGCCCATCTTTTTGACCTGACGCATCTGCGCGAGGAAGTCCTCAAAGTCGAACTCGGCGCGCTGCATCTTTTCGGCCAGACGCTGGGCTTCCTTTTCGTCGATGTTGTCCTGGGCCTTTTCCACCAGCGAGACAACGTCGCCCATGCCGAGAATGCGCTGGGCCATGCGGTCGGCGTGGAAGATGTCAAAGTCGTCCATCTTTTCGCCCGTACCCATGAACTTGATGGGCACGCCGGTGATGGTCTTCATGGACAGGGCGGCACCGCCGCGGGCGTCACCGTCGAGCTTGGTCAGCACGATACCGGTCAGATTGACGGCCTCGTTAAAGTGCTGGGCGACGTTAACGGCCTCCTGGCCGAGAGCGGCGTCGGCGACGAGGAGCACCTCGTCGGGCATGACCTTGTCGCGCAGCTTTTTGACCTCATCGATCAAGTCGTGGTCGATCTGGAGGCGGCCGGCGGTGTCAAAAATAATGAGGTTGCGCTCCTGGTCCTTGGCCCAGTCCATCCCGGCGCGGCCGATCTTGGGGACGTTTTTCGAGTCGCGGTCAGTGTAGCAGGGGAGGTCTTCCTGACGGCAAAGGGTCTCCAGCTGGTCGATGGCGGCGGGCCGATACACGTCACAGCCGACGAGCGCGGGCTTGTAGCCCTCCTTGGCCAGACGCTTGGCGAGCTTGACCGAGGTGGTGGTCTTACCGGAGCCGTGGAGGCCGACCAACATGATGCGCAAGGGCTTCTTGTCCAGGAGCTTGCCGGCACCTTCACCGAGCAGATTTTCCAGCTCGTCATTGATGATTTTGACGATCTGCTGACCGGGGGTGACGCTTGCCAATACCTCCTGACCGAGCGCGGCTGCCTTGACATCCTCGACGAATTGCCGGGCCACCTTGAAGTGCACGTCGGCCGAAAGCAGGGCGGTGCGGACCTCTTTGAGGGCCTCGGCCATGTTGTCTTCGGTCAGTTTGCCGATGCCGCGCAGGTTGCGCAGGGCCTTCGACATGCGGTCTGTCAGGTTCTCGAGCATGAACCTTTACAGGGTAGGGTTCTTGAGGCTCGTGCAAAGGGTAAAATACGCTCACCGGCGAAACTTTCTCCGCAGAGGCGGGTTTACCCGTGACATGATCTGCCTACACCTCAAGTCATACCTCCCTGCCTTTCTGGCGCTGGTCGCGCTGGGAAGCCCCCTCTGTCTGCGTGCTGCCTCTGGTAGCGAAAACACCGCCTCGTACGTTACGGCCCACATCGATACGCTCGACGGCAAGACCGTTTCTCTCGATGTTGTCGCTGTGCGCCTGATGCGCCCCTTTACCACTAACGAGAGCTTCGTGGTGCTCGGGGCCGGTACCTGGGACGACGAGAACAACTCCCGTGGTGGCAAAATGCTCGTGATCGCCAATAAGGACGACAAGGACAAGCTCGTCGGCCGCTATGGCACCACCCCTGAGCATCAGGGGCGTGATGTCGAGACCAAGAGCATGCGCGGAGTCGTCCGCCTCGCCGATGTCGAGGGCTTCCCGCCACTGGTTTACCTCGACCTGACGGATGGTGCTTTTGAGCCGACCGCTGAGCAGCTGCGGGAGCTCGCCGGTATGCACGGTGGCCCTCGCGGTCGTCGTGGCCCGCCTGAGGGGCGCGGTGACGGACCGCCCTCCACGGATCAGGACAGCGATGACGGTAAACTGCCGTACTGAGCCCGATTCTTTCCCCCACCTGGCTTCTCAGCGTAGCTGATGTAGCCCTGAGACCCCCTGACGGCACGCAGTCAGGGGGTTCTTTTTCCTATCTTGCCAATGGCTGCGCTGGAGGGTTGCAATTTCTCGTAGCGGCGATTAACTCCCACCCTTTGCCATGAAAATTCTGGTAGCTGACAAAATATCGCCCATTGGGATCGAATTCTTGAAACAACAACCTGGCTTCGAAGTCGTCGTCGCCTGGGATGCCATCGCGGACTGGAAGGCCGCGCCCGAGCAGGTTAAGTCCCTGATCGGGGATGTGGACGGGGTCGCCGTCCGATCTGAGACCAAGATCTCCTCTGAAATCATCGCTGCCGCCCCGAAGCTCAAGGTCGTGGGCCGTGCCGGTGTGGGTGTGGACAATATCGACATCGAGGCCGCCACCGAGCGCGGTATCATTGTCATGAACACCCCCGGCGGTAACACCATTGCCACTGCGGAGCTGACCTTTACGCATATGCTCAGCGGTACGCGCCCGATCGCGCAGGCCTGTGCCTCAATGAAGGCCGGTCGCTGGGACCGCAAGCTGTACTCCGGCTACGAGCTCAACGGTAAGACCCTCGGCGTCTGCGGCCTCGGCCGTATCGGTGCAGAGGTGGCCAAGCGCGCCATCGCCTTTAACATGACGGTGCTGGCCTTTGACCCGTACCTCACGCAGTCCCGCGCCGACGCGCTGGGCATCAAAAAGGTCGAGCTCGATGAAGTCTTTACCCAGTCCGACTACATCACGGTGCACATGCCGCTGACCGCGGACACCAAGCACATGATCGACGAGGCCGCCTTCGCCAAGATGAAGGACGGCGTGCGCGTCTTCAATGTCGCCCGTGGCGGCATCATCAAGGAGTCGGCGCTGATTGAGGCCGTCAAGAGCGGTAAGGTCGCCGCAGCCGGACTCGATGTGTATGAGGGTGAACCTCTCGCCGAGGACAGCGAACTGCGCAGCCTCGACAAGGTCGTGCTCACCCCGCACCTCGGTGCCTCCACGAAGGAAGCGCAGGAAAGCGTCGGTGTGGAGATCGCCCACCAGATCGCTGAGGCCCTCAGTGGTGGGATGGTCCGCAACGCCATCAACATGCCCTCCGTGGACGCCAAGAGCCTCGAAGTGCTCAAGCCGTACCTCGACCTCGGTCAGGCCCTCGGCAGCTTTGTGCAGCAGCTCGCTCCGCCCGAAGTGCTCAAGCTTCGCGTCACCTACACCGGTAAGATGAACTCCCTCGACACGCTCCCGCTCGACCGGGCCGTGCTGCGTGGGTTCCTCGCCAAGATTTCCGACCACGTCAACGACGTCAACGTGCCCAAGAAGCTCAAGGAACTCGGCATCGAGCTGGAGACCATCAAGAGCAACCAGGAGGCCGAGTACACCGAGCTGGTCGAGGTCCAGGCTGTCTGCGCTGACGGTAAGACCCGCACCGCCTCCGGTACCCTCATCGGTAAGAGCCCGCGCATCGTCGCCATCGACGGCCACCGCGTGGAGGTCAACACCAAGGGTATTCTCCTCGTCTTCAAGAACAAGGACGTGCCCGGTATCGTCGGCTTCCTCGGCACCGAGCTGGGCAAGGACGGCGTCAACATCGCCAATATGTCCATGAGCCGCGATAGCGGCGAGGGCTGGGCGATCAGCGTGTTTGAGCTCGACAGCGTGCCCTCCGAAAAGGCGCAGGCCGAGATCATCAAGCACGAGGCGATCCTCAAGTTCCGCATTATCGAGCTGTAGTCCATTTTCGGCTACAGCGCCCCCGCATCCACCATGCCCAACCTGATCGAAGTTATCGGAGTTGCCCTCGTCGGCTACCTCATCGGCTCGGTGTCCTTCGCAGTGCTCATCGCACGGCGGATGGGCGTCGATATCCTGAAAGAGGGTAGCTGTAATCCGGGCGCTACGAATGTGAAGCGTGTCCTCGGCAAGCGTGCCGGGAACCTGTGCTTCGCGTTAGACTTCCTGAAGGGGCTGGTGGCGGCGGGCTGGCCGATGCTGCCCTTTATCGGGGCGAGCGAGCCGGTCCACCTCGGGATCATCGGCCTCATTGCCGCTATCCTCGGGCACAGCTTTTCGCTCTTCCTCGGCTTCAAGGGCGGCAAGGGCGTCGCCACCACCATGGGCGGTCTGCTCGCGCTTGCGCCGCTGGTCCTGCTCATCGGCATCGTGACCTGGGTTGTTATCTTCTACACGACGCGCTACGTGTCGCTGGCGTCCCTGGCCTTTGGGGTGGCTCTGCCGGTGTGCGGTCTGTTCTTCGTGGCAGACGCCTGGTTGATGGCCTTCCTCGTCGCCTTGGCCGTACTGATCATCGTGCGCCACCGCTCGAATATCCAGCGTCTGCTCAACGGCACCGAAAACCGCTTCACCAAGAAGTAGGCTTTTTTCGGGAGCTGCGCGCCCCCGAACCCCGCGGCAGCCGAGGGAGCATCAAAACTGGGTCGCCACCATTGGATACGCCGCAAGTCACACGCAGCTATTGGGGCTGCCTCGTGTCAGGGAGACCTCAAAGTCGGTCCAGGGTTTGTGCGCAGCACGGACGCTGGACCGAGGGTGCAGCCTTCGGCTGCCGCGGGGTGTGGGGGCGCGGAGCCCCCAGTTCTCCCCATACACTCTGCTACAGCGAGTGTATCGAGGATTTCGATACGGCCATGGCGGCTTCCTTCATGGACTCGGAGAGGGTGGGGTGTGCGTGGATGGTGCGGGCCCAGTCCTCGGCGCTGCCGGAGTACTCCATGTGGGCGACGGCGGTGGCGATCATCTCAGAGGCATTGTGGCCGATGATCTGTACGCCCAGGAGGCGGTCGGTCTCGGCATCGGCGATGACCTTGACGAAGCCGTCCGTGGCGTCCGTGGCGATGGCGCGTCCGTTCGCGATAAAGGGGAACTTGCCGACATTGACCTTGACGCCCTTTTCCTTGGCGGCGTCTTCTCCCAGACCGACACCGGCGATTTCCGGCTCGGTGTAGACGACACCGGGGACGAGGTCGTAGTTGACGTGGGCGGCCTTACCGGCGATGTGGTCGACGCAGGCCACGCCTTCTTCCTCAGCCTTGTGGGCGAGCATGGGGCCGGCGATCACGTCGCCGATGGCGTAGATACCCGATGCGGTGGTGCGGAAGTGCTCGTCGGTCTTGATCCGGCCCTTGTCGTCGAGCTGGACGCCTGCTTTGTCGAGGTCGAGACCGGTTGTGAAGGGCTTGCGGCCCACGGCGACGAGGATCTTGTCAGCGGGAAATTCCAGGGTCTTGCCGTCGCGCTCAGCGGTGAGGACGCTCTTGCCCTTCTCGGTCTTGACGCCGGTGACCTTGGCCCCGAGCTCGAACTTCAACCCCTGCTTGGCGAGGAGGCGCTCGGCGAGCTTGGAGACGTCCTTGTCGTAGTTGGGGGAAATCTGCGGGAGGAGCTCGACCACGGTGACCTCGCTGCCGAGGCGCGACCAGACCGAGCCGATCTCCAGCCCGATGGCGCCCGCGCCGATGACGACGAGCTTTTCCGGTACCTTGTCAAAGGCTATGGCCTCGGTGCTGCTGACGATGGTCTCACCGTCGAACTTCATAAACGGCAGCTCAACCGGCACGGAACCGGTGGCGATGAGGATGTGCTTACCCTTGAGAGTCTGGCCGCCTTTTTCGCCCTCGACGATGACCTGGTGGTCGTTTCCGCCGAGTCGGGCCTTACCCTGCACGATGTCGATCTTGCGCTTGGTGACGAGCGTCTTGACGCCACCGTTGAGCTGCTTGACCACGCCCTCCTTCTTCTTCATGAGGGTGGCGATGTCGGTCTTGATGTCCTTGGCGGTGATGCCGCTGGCGGCGGCATTGTGCTCCAGCGTGTGTAGAATCTCGGTCGAGTGCAGGAGTGCCTTGCTGGGGATGCAGCCGACATTCAGGCAGGTGCCGCCGAGCACGGGGTCTTTCTCCACCAGGGCGGTCTTCAGGCCGAGCTGGGCTCCACGGATGGCCGCGACGTAGCCGCCGGGGCCGCTGCCGATGACGATGAGGTCGTAAGTGTTTTCAGGCATGACTTTTAGTTTTTAACCACAAAGACGCAAAGGCACAAAGGATTATCTCAAACTGCCAATGGGTGGTTAATGAGAAATTCTACTGGTTCTGGAAACAGGCAAAAGGATGAAACTGGATGAAGCCTCTTCGTATCCTTCGTGATCGTATTAGATCCCGAACAGCAGGCGGTCGGGGTCTTCGATGGCTTCCTTGATTTTAACGAGGAAGGTGACGGCTTCCTTGCCATCGACGACGCGGTGGTCGTAGCTCATGGCGAGGTACATCATCGGGCGGGCGACGACCTCGCCGTCCACCACCACGGCACGCTGCTGGATGTTGTGCAGGCCGAGGATGCCGCTCTGGGGCATATTGAGGATCGGCGTCGAGAGCATGGAGCCGTAGATGCCGCCGTTGGAAATGGTGAAGACGCCACCTTGGAGGTCGTCGATGGTGAGCTTGCCGTTGCGGGCAGCCTTGGCGTAGTCGGCGATGTCCTGCTCGATCTGCGCGAAGCTCTTCTTATCGCAATCACGTACGACCGGGACGACGAGGCCCTTGTCCGTGCCGACAGCCACGCCGACGTCGTAGTAGTGATTCTGGATCAGCGTGTCGCCGTCGATCTGTGAGTTGATCTGCGGAACGGCCTGCAGCGCGTGGACCACGGCCTTGACGAAGAAGGACATGAACCCGAGCTTGATGCCGTGCTGTGCGACGAAAGACTCCTGATGCTTCTTGCGCAGGCCCATCACGCGGCTCATGTCCACCTCGTTAAAGGTGGTCAACAGCGCGGCCTCCTGAGTGGCGGCGACGAGGCGCTGGGCAATCTTCTTGCGCAGGGGGGACATCTTCTTGCGGGTGACGCGGCCGTCGTCCTCAGCGGAGGCAGCGGGCGCGGCAACCGGAGCAGAGCTCTTGGCGGGGGCCGGCTTTTCAGCGGCCTTGAGCATGTCACCCTTGGTCACGCGACCATCCTTGCCGGTGCCCTCGATCGTTGCGGGATCGATCCCGGTCTCCTCGGCGATGCGCTGCACGGCAGGGGAGGGGGGCAGGCCCTTGCTCTTGGTCGAAGCCGCTTCCTGGGCCGGTTCTTCCTTCGCAGGCTTTTCCTCGGCCTTGGCAGACTCGGCGTCCTTCTTCTCGGCAGGTGCGTCCTCCTTTTTCTCATCTCCGCCCGCCGGCTTCTTGGCGGACTCGTCGATCTCGGCGACGATGGCGCCGATCTCGACCTCGTCGCCTTCGGCGACCTTGAGGGAGACGGTGCCGGCGGTTTCGGCTAAGCCCTCGGAGGTGATTTTGTCGGTCTCCAGCTCATAGAGGAGCTGGTCCTTGGCGACATAATCGCCGTCGTTGACGTGCCAGGAGGCGAGGATTCCGCTGGTGATGGACTCGCCCAGGGAGGGGACTTTAACTTCGGTGGCCATGAGAAAAGGTTAAGATAAGGCTAGGCGCATGCGCGTTAGCTGTCAGGCTAAATCGATATGGATCAGAGGGTGAAGGCTTCCTCGACGAGGGTCTGCTGCTCCTGCTTGTGCTGGTAGAGCGAGCCGGGAGCGGGGCTGGCAGCAGCCTGACGACCGGCGAAGACCGGAGCCTGTCCGGCGGCCTTGAGCAGATACGGGTAGATGTGTGTCCACGCACCCATGTTCTGCGGCTCTTCCTGACACCAGACGAGGTGCTTGTAGCCCTTGTACTTTTCGAGAAGTTCGGAGAGGCGCTGCTCGTTGACCGGGTAGAGCTGCTCGACGCGGACGATGGTGGCGTCCGTGATCTTGTGCTCGGCGCGGTAGTTGATCAGGTCGTAGTAGACCTTGCCCGAGCAGAAGATGACGCGGTCGGTCTTCTTGGCAGGCTGCTCGTCGTCGAGGATTTCGTGGAAGCGGCCCTTGATCAGGTCGTCCACGCTGGAGACGCAGTCCTTGTAGCGCAGGAGGCTCTTGGGGGCCATGATGACGAGCGGCTTAGTAAAGGAGCGCTTCATCTGGCGGCGCAGGACGTGGAAGTACTGAGCCGGGGTGGTCATCATGCACACCTGGATGTTATCCTCGGCGCAGGCTTGAAGATACCTTTCCAGGCGGGCCGAGGAGTGCTCGGGGCCCTGACCCTCGTAGCCGTGCGGCAGGAGCATGGTCAGACCGGAGACGCGGCCCCACTTGGACTCGCTGGAGGTGATGAACTGGTCAAAGTGCGTCTGCGCGCCGTTGCTGAAGTCCCCGAACTGAGCCTCCCACATGGCGAGCATGTCCGGGTAGTCCAGTGAGTACCCGAAGTCGAAGCCAAGGATGGCGGCCTCGGAGAGGGAGGAGTTGTGGACGCAGAAGGTGGCCTGCTCGGGGTCGAGGTTGAGCAGCGGTACGTAGCGTACCCGCGTCTCGACATCGTAGAAGGCCGCGTGGCGCTGGCTGAAAGTGCCGCGCTCGCTGTCCTGCCCGGAGAGGCGCACCGGGGTGCCCTCCAGCAGGAGCGTGCCCCAGGAGAGCTGCTCGGCGAAGGCCCAGTCGATCCCGTCGCCGTCCTGGAAGTTCTTCCACTTGGTCTCAAGCTGGCGCTGGATCTTGTTGTTGGGCTTAAAGTTTTCGGGGATGGTGGTCAGGGTCTCTGCCACGCGGGTGAGCATACCGCGGGTGACGCCGGTCTTGACCGGGTCAAAGTTGTAGCCCGGTTGCTTGACGGCGGCGGAGCCCTCGAAGGTCTTCTTCTTTTTGCTGCTCTTCTCCTCTTCCTCCTTCTTGACGCGCAGGAAGGAGTCGTTGAGGGCCTGCTGGAACTCCTTGGTCAGGTCTTCGGCGTCCTCGTCGGAGAGGGTCTTTTCCTCGACCAGATGCTGGCGCAGGACGGCGCTGATGGCCGGGTGCTGGGAAATCTGCTTGTACAGGCCGGGCTGGGTAAAGACCGGCTCGTCGGACTCGTTGTGCCCGTGCTTGCGGTAGCAGTACATGTCGATGACCACGTCGTCGCCGAACTGCTGGCGGTACTCCAGAGCGATCTGGGTGACGTGGGCCACAGCCAGCGGGTCGTCCCCGTTGACGTGGAAGATCGGCACCTCGATCATCTTGGCGATGTCGGTACAGTAGCGGCTGGAGCGCGACTCGCGGGGGTCCGTGGTGAAGCCGATCTGGTTGTTGATGACAAAGTGGATGGTGCCGCCGGTGAGGTAGCCCTTGAGGCGGGAGAGGTTAAGGGTCTCCATGACCACACCCTGTCCGGCAAAGGCGGCGTCCCCGTGTACGAGGAAGGGCAGGACGCGTTTGCGGTCCCAGTCCTCGCGGATGCGCTGGCGGGCGCGGGTCTTACCCTCGACGACGGGGTCGACGGCCTCCAGGTGGCTCGGGTTGGCGGCCAGACGCAGCTCGATGTCCTTACCGGAGCTGGTCGGGCGGATCGACTCGAAGCCGAGGTGGTACTTCACGTCGCCGTCACCGTGGATGGTGTCGGGGATGTAGTTCTCCGAGAACTCGCGGAAGATGTACTCGTAGGACTTGCCTAAAATGTTTGCCAGCACGTTGAGGCGGCCACGGTGGGCCATGCCCATGACGATCTCCTCGACGCCCATCTCCGGGCAGTACTCGATCAGCGTGTCGAGAGCGGCGATGAGCGTCTCGGCGCCTTCGAGAGAGAAGCGCTTCTGGCCGACGTAGCGGGTGTGCAGGAAGCGCTCAAATTGCTCGGCCTCCATGACCTTGCGCAGGATGCGGATTTTTTGGTCGGGCTCGAAAACGGGCTGATTGTCATTAGGCTCGATGCGGGCCTGAATCCAGCGGCGCTTCGGGGTCTCCTGGATGTGAATGTACTCGCAGCCGACGTGGCCGCAGTAGGTGCGCTTCAGACGGCCGAGCAGCTCGGGCACGGTCATGAAGGTGCCGCCGAGGTAATTGCCGGTGTGGAATTTTTTATCCTGATCGGCTCCTTCTAGCCCAAGCCGGTCGAGCTTCAGGCGTGGGTTTTCCAGTATCTGCTTCCGCAGCGGGTTGAAGTGGCCCTCCGTGTGGCCGATAGAGCGGTAGGCGTAGATCGCCCCAATAACGCGCGATTGGGTGATCGGGTCGGCATCGGCGGGGACACCGGCCGGTACCTCTCCGCCGTGGGCGGCTACGTTCTGCGCAAGCTCGAAGCCTTCAAAAAAGGCACGCCACTGCGGTTCGAGCCCGTCGGGGCTCTCGAGCCAGCGTTGGTAATATTCATCGATCAGGTCCGCGTTCCAGCGGTTGGCGAATGTGAGATTTTTCATCGCGTTTGGGGGATAAGGCCAATTGTTAGGATATACGTTGACCTGCCCTCTGTGACAAGTATTTACGTATGTTTTCTATGAGCTTAAGAGATAGTATTTATCAGCTTATCGAATCCGTTGTGGTGTATAAGCGAAATGTGGCCGAGGCAGTTGCAGCCCTCGACGAGCTCGTCCGCGACCATAAGGCAGAAATCCCGGGCGACCTCGCTCACTATTTAGAGAATCGCAGCTACGAAAAAGCCTGGATGTGGCTCAACGAGGGGAAACAGGCTGCGCGTGGAAAGTGCGCCCCTAAGGGGTAACGCAGGGCCAAGGGGCTTCGCATCCCGATGGGGCTACGCCCCCATGAATGCGTTTTGATAGGGGCTCGGTACATCCGGGGTTTTATGATCCGTCTAAAGCTGCGCTTGAGATTTATGTTTGGGGTGGCAGGATTGAAGCAGACAGAACGAACGATTTTTCCATGGCCAAAAAAGATAAACTTTCGACCGACGGCGGGCAGGATTTAAGCGCGGACAATCCCTTTGGCGCGCTTTCATCATCCGGCTTACCGGAGGGCAAGCCCGTGCCCGCTCCGAAGTCCGCCCCCGTGGCCAAACCGCAGAAAAAGCGGGGTCGCGTGGACATCAAGCGCGTCAAGGCCGGACGCGGTGGCAAGACCGTGACCCTCTGCGAGGGCGAAGGGCTGCTGCACACCGGCCCGCAGGAGCTGGACGCCCTGGTCAAGACGCTGAAAACCCGTTGCGGCACCGGTGGGGCAGTCAAGGGGAAGTCGATCGAGATCCAGGGGGATATGCGCGAGGCTGTCGCTGCCGAATTCGAGAGCCGCGGTTACCGCGTGGTCTTCGCCGGCGGCTAACGGGGTGCCCCCGCTGGCACTGAGAGGCGCTGCCCCTACGCAGGACAGAGCCCTGTATTTGAAGGGGTGAGCATCTTGTGGCATTTTCAGGAGAAAATGCCATGAAGGTACGTCGTGACTCTTGGCAGGGTTCCCCGAGATGGTGCGGCCCAATTTTGATGCTCTGCTCAGCGATTGCTGACACGATGATAACATCAAAACTGCACCACTCGGTCATGCGCCAGGAGCTCAGCTCCTTGATCGGATCAAACGCCGAGCGTTTGCCCCAAAAAAAGATATCCCCTCTGTGCCTACGACTGCTTGGTCGTGGTCTCGGTGGAGGCGGGTGTCTCGGCTTCCTTGGAGGCTTCGGCTTCAGCCTGCTGAGTGGGCGCGGGCTGCGGCTTGGGGGCCTGCTGCTTTTGGTCTTCGTCGTCGAGCGCCTTCTTAAAGGTCTGCTCGGCCTCAGAGGTGGCCTTCTTGAATTCCTTCATCGACTTGCCCAGGCTCTTGGCCAGCTCCGGTAGGCGCTTGGCGCCGAACAAAAGCAGGATGATAATCAGGATAAGCAGGATTTCCTGCCAGCCCAGATTTTGAATAAAGGCGAGAGAGCTAAGTGCGTTCATGGGAATTGTTAGGATTAAGTTACGCGCAAAAGGGTGCTAAAACAACTCCCAAATGCGCTTTGCGGTGGGAGCTGCCGGACGGTCTACTCGGCGTTGTCCGCGTCCAGGTCGTCGCGGGTGTGGGCGATCTGCCCGGTGTCGTAGAGCTCGTTGATGTAGTCGGTGTACTGGGGGCCGGGCAGGATGATCTCGTCTCCGCGCCGGGGAGTGCCGGTGAGGCGCTTGAGGCCGACGGCCTTGCCGTTGCGCAGGGTGGTGAGCTGAAGCACACCGGTCACGCTGAGGTCATCGGCGCGGGAGAGAACCAGCTCACGTCCATAAAACGCCAGGTAGCGGCTCTCCAGCCAGACGACGCCCAGGCTGCGGTCATTATCAATCGTGACCAGCTCGCCTATGCGCATGTTACGCGAGGCGGGGGAGAGGTCCGGGACGGGAATGGTCTCCTCTTGTGCAGCCTCTTCTTTCTGCTCCTCCTCATCATCGTCAGAACCGAAAAGAAAGCTGAAAAAGCCGCCCTCGTCGGAGGCTTTTTCATCTTCTTGAGGGGACTCGGCAGGAGTTGAATCAGCTTCGTTCAGGGCCGTTTCTGGCTGAGCCGGGGATGGTCCAAACGCCGGTGTCGGCTCCGGGGACAGGGGATTGCCGTCTGCATCGACCGGGACCGCCTGCACGACGATGTCGGGGGCGGGGCCGCTACGCACGGGCTGACCGGGCGTACGATCCTGGGCAACGACACCATCACCCTTGATCTGGGTCACATAGCCTCGGGTCAAGCTGGCGCCGGGGGGCATGCCCGCTGTCGATACGTCGGTCGTCGCTGCCGGAGAGGCCTGACTGGGCTTAGCAGGAGAAGTGGCAGGCGTCGGCGCTGCATCGGCAGGCTCCGGTGTTTCTGCCTCATCACTGTCCGGCTGGACGGGTTGACGCTCCAGCGAGATCGGTGGCTTAGCCTTGCGGGGAGCAGCCCAGCCGCTTGTACCCGCCAGGGAAAAGGCGGCCAAAAGAAGCAGGGCGGTGCGAATCCCGCGCATGGTGATCAGGGGGGTTCTCCGTGCGGACGTAGATTTACTCGCCGGGGCGACGGAAGTTGTCAAAGCCGGGACCGGAGGTGTCGATCTCGCCCTCAAAGAAGCCGTGGAGCTGGCGGATACGCGTCGGGTGACGCATCTTGCGCAGGGCCTTGGCCTCGATCTGGCGGATACGCTCGCGAGTGACCTTGAACTGGCGGCCGACCTCTTCGAGGGTGCGGCTGTAGCCGTCCTGCAGGCCGAAGCGCAGGGAGAGCACCCGGCGCTCGCGCTCCGTGAGGGAGTCGAGCACGTCCATGATCTTCTCGCGCAGAAGCGAGTAAGCGGTCATGTCGTAGGGGTTTTCCGCGCCCTTGTCCTCGATGAAGTCACCGAAGTTGGTGTCGTCGGAGTCGCCGACGGGGCTTTGCAGGGAAATCGGTTGCTGGGCCATCTTCATGATGGCCTGGACACGCTCGACCGGCAGGTCCATCTCGATGGCGACCTCCTCGGGGGTGGGCTCGTGGCCGAGCTCCTGGAGGAGCTGCTTCTGCACCTGCATGACCTTGTTCAAGGTCTCGATCATGTGCACCGGGATACGGATGGTGCGGGCCTGGTCGGCGATCGAGCGGGTGATGGCCTGGCGGATCCACCACGTGGCATAGGTGGAGAACTTGTAACCGCGGCGGTACTCGAACTTCTCAACGGCCTTCATCAGGCCCATGTTACCCTCTTGAATGAGATCGAGGAAGGACAGGCCGCGGTTGGTGTACTTCTTGGCGATCGAAATCACGAGGCGCAGGTTACTCTCGACCATCTCGGTCTTGGCGCGATGGGCCTCACGCATGTTCTTGCGGACTTCGCGGACCAGGTTGAGCAGCTCCTCGGGCTCGATGCGGTACATCTGCTTGATGTCTTCGAGGCGCTTGCGGATGGTCTCGGGGTCGTGCTTACGGTGGCGGCTGGACTTGACCTTGTTGGCGAGCTTGAGGTGCTCCAGGTGGTCCTCGATCTCGCGCAGGGTGGGAGAGAGGTTGTCCAGGAACTCTTCAAAGACCTTCAGCTTGAAGCAGAACTTGCGGAAAATCGGCTTGAGGGAGGACTCGTACTTGGAGAGGCGGGTCTTGGCGCGCTTCTCGTTGGGGGAGTCGTCATCGTGCTTCTGGATGTCGGCCCAGGCGCGTTCGCACTTGGCCTCGGCGGCCTCGGCGAGCTCGATCTGCTTGGGCAGGCCCTTGAAGTAGTTCTCGCGGCTGTCGATCTTCTTGTCGAGCACGACGCGGTCAAAGCGCTCTTCGCGGTCGATGAGCTTCTTGGCCAGATCGATCTGGTAAAGGGTGGTCAGGCCGACGGAGAAGAGCACGTCGGCGGCCTTCTGCTCGGCCTTTTCAATGCGCTTGGAGATGGAGACCTCCTGCTCGCGGGTGAGCAGGGGCACCTGGCCCATCTGCTTGAGGTACATGCGCACCGGGTCGTCCAGGATGTCCATGCTGGCATTCTTGGACTCGGCTTCCTCCTCGTTTTCGACGCGCTGCTTGTAGGCCTCGACCTCTTCGGAGTCGAGGATGTCGATTTCGAGGTTTTCGAGGATCGAGATGACATTCTCGATCTCCTCAGGGTTGTTGACGCTTTCAGGCAGGACACGGTTGATGTCCTGGACGGTCAGGTACCCTTGTTCTTTCGACTGGCGAATGAGCACCCGGATTTTGTCGTTGAGACGGGCTTGTGCCTTCTCAGACGCCTTCTTCTTCGGCTCGGTGGCTTCGGTAGATTTCTTGGACATGTTCGAACGGCTGGTTACAGGAGGAATTAAAAAGGGGAATTAAAGGCTGATCGCGGGGGGATTTCTTAGCTGACTGCGAAGCTCGATCCGCTGGCGGTGCAGTGCGCGGATGCTCTCGGCGTCGTCAGCGGGCGTATTCATGAGCTTGAGATCGAGCTCCTTTTGTAGCTGCATAACGTGCCGGCGATAGAGCGCCTGAATGGGTCCGAGCACAGTTTGCTCGGGCTCGTCCAGCTCCACATCCCGGTTGAGCAGGGAATAAAGATAGTTTCTTTCTTCGTCGGACTCAAGCAGTTCAATAAAATCATCAAGGCCGTTCCAGTTTTCACTCTGGAACTCTATTATCAGTTTACGCAATAGCCCGCCCTCTATTGATTTGCCGTTAACCCACTGGTGATCAACAGTATTAGAAATAGAATGAGCCAGTCTATCGCTATGCAAAGCGATTAACAATAGCTGAGACTCAGCGCTTGTCAATGCCTCGGATACTTTCTGCGGGGCGGGTTGCTCGGCCTGTGGGGCCGGGCGGGTCTGCCCGCTGCTGAAGCGTTCGAAGTCCCGCTGCAGGGCGAGCCGGTCAACCCGGCTCATACGCAGGGCCAGCTCGGAGAGAGCCTGCTCGCGGATGACGGCGCTCTCACTCTGGGCGATGATGCTAAAGATCTCGTCCAGCCCACGGCGTTCTTCTGGACTGCCGGGGACCGTGCCTGCAGGCAGGAGGGTCGAGACGGCGAACTCTACCCAGCCGAGGGCCTCCCGGTAAAGGGCCTCCAGGGCGTCAGCGCCGCCTTCGCGCAGGAGCTCGTCAGGGTCGCTGCCGTTGGGCAGGCACAGGAAGCGCACATCGAGCCCGGTTTTGAGGGCGAGCGGAAGCATGCGCAGGGCGGCCTTTTGCCCGGCGCGGTCGCCGTCGAGAAGGACTTCGGCGCGGTTACTGTAGCGGCGCAGGAGGGCGAGCTGGTGCTCGGTAATGGCGGTGCCCTGTGGGGCCACGGCGTTGAGGATGCCTTTTTCCACGCAGCGGAGGCAGTCGAGCTGCCCCTCGACGAGGATCAGGCTCTGCCCGTCGCTGAGGTGCTGGCGTGCGCGCTCCAGCCCGAAGAGCACATCGCTTTTCTTAAAGAGCGGAGTCTCGGGCGAGTTGATGTACTTGGCCTCGCGGGAAGGATCGTCCTGCGGGGTGAGGTCCGTCTGCCGGGCCGTAAAGGCGATGACGCGGCCCTGCACGTCGCGGATAGGGATCATGAGCCGTCCGCGGAACCGGGGCCGGGGGCTGCGGGCCTCCGTGTCGTGGTCGTTGATGTAAAAGAGGCCGCACTGGTGCAGGGCTTCGGCGGAGAAGCCCTTTTGCCGTAAAAGGTCGGGGAGCTTGCCGCCGCCAGCGGGCGCAAAGCCGATCTTGAACTCGTCCGCCAGCTCCAGGGGGAAGCGGCGGTTGGCGGTCCAATACTCGCGCATGGCGGCGGAGTCGGCGTGCTCGGCCTGGAAGCAGCGATGGTAGTAGTCGGTGGCGAATTCGTGCAGGCTGAGCAACTCCTTGCGCAGGGAGAGGCGCTCGCGGGGCATGCCGTCGTCCTCGTACTCCAGCGGCACGCTGAAGCGCTCGGCCAGCAGCTCGACCGCTTCGCCGAACTCCAGGTTCTCCTTCAGCTGGACGAAGCGGAAGAGGTCCCCGGCGTTACCGGATGAGTAGTCCATGAAGACATTTTTCTCCGGATGGACGTAAAACGAGGGGGTCTTCTCCGCGTTAAAAGGGCTCAATCCGCGAAACTGGGCACCGGCGCGCTTCATCTGCGTGTACGGGGCAACCACATCCAGGAGGCTGACCCGCTGTCGGAGATTTTCGATGCTACTACGTTTGACCCTGGGCATGCCCTTATTACCGGAAAAGAAACCACTATCGCCTCCCATGCAAGTCTGCACTGTACCTGATGAGCATTCATGATCAGAAGGTGCTCCGGGGGAGATTTTGGCTCGCTAGGTGCTCATCATTTCGGTATTCGCTTAACTACTCTCACGTATTAATACTATGAATGTGCCATACCTTAACCGTTTGACTCTCGCGGCTGGCGCTCTCGCGCTGGTGACTGCTCCGCTTCATGCTACGACTTACAGTGTCAGCCTCAACAGCTCGTACTTTGGCTGGCTAGACCAATACAGCCTCGATACGTTTGACCTCCCTGGCAATGAGGCCTGCGTGCCGACCTCATCGACCAACGCCATGACCTACCTGCAAAATGCCTACTCCGGCTACTACGGTACGACGCTTACAGGTACGACGTACAGCTCCTGGGAGGCGACTGCTGAGGTGCTGATGGGGAGCGACTATATGGACACGACGAATTCAGGGACAGCCTACGAGCGTGTCCCCTATGCGCTGAACAAATACATCGTCTCGGACTACGGCTTTACGCAGACGCTCTTCAGCGGCATGTATCTATCCTCGGACTACTGGGACCCGCCCACCTGGAGCAATCCCGGCTACATCACGGACTCCGCACCCACATCTTCGTTTTTCCTGAACTCGCTGGGAGACGGCGCAGCAACGCTGTTTTCCATCCTGTACCCCTCCAGCGAGGGTGGTGGCGGGCACTATCTGCTGGCTTCGGGCCTGGTCTGGGATGACTCCAATAACGACGGCATCATCCAGTTTTCAGAAAACGCTGCCTTGAGCTTTGTGGACCCGCTTGATCCGGCCTACTACAGCTCCGGGGAGCCATCCTCCGGCCCCAAGATGACCTCGGGGCACCTCTATTACGATACCGAGGGTGGGGTGCTGAAGATGCGCTATGACCAATATTATGGCGATCTTCCTTACGATCATACCAAATACGATGAGCAGACGGACCTGATCATTGACACAGTGTTCAGCATCAATGTCGTTCCCGAGCCGCAAACCTGGGCTGCCTGGGTCGGCCTGGCTGCGCTGGGGCTATGCCTGTGGCGTCGTCGGCAGGCATAGGCTCCCTGTTGGAGCGCCGTAAAGTGCAGATGTCCGCCGTGCCGGAGCAGCTCTCGCTGCTTAGTGCCTACGGATAGTAAACCAGCAGCTCCTCGATTTCAGCGCGCTTGGGGTGGTCAGGCGGGGCCATGTCGAGGAAGGTCTCGTACATGATGCGGGCGTTGCGGGGGTTGCCCTCGATCTTGTCGTAGCCGCGGGCCAGCGCCAGGGCGATGTCCGGGCTATCGGGAAAGGCTTCGTAGGCGGCGACCAGCTCCTCCATCAGGCGCTGGCGGGTCTGGCTCTTCTGAATCGTGCGCAGGTACTGGGCCCGGTACTGGATGTTACGGGGCTGGCGGCGCATGGCCTCGGAGGCGTAGAGCTCAGCCTGTTGCCACTGACCGATCGCGTAGTAGGCGCGGGAAAGCTCGTAGTAGGTCGGGGCACTCTCGATGTTCTCATTGGCGAGTGAGAGCTGGAAGTGCCGGACGGCGGCGGGGAAGTTCCCCTCCTGGTAGGCGATGATGCCGCGCTCGTACTCGTTCGAGGTTTGCGGCATTTCCGGCTGGTTATCCGTTTCAGGGGCGGCCAGCGGGGTCGGGGCCACGGAGCCCTCGGCCTCATCGACTGTGACCGTGGCTGATCCGGCATTTTCACCCTGACCCCAGGTAGCCGTGATGACGTGCTCGTCCGTGCCGCCGGTGGTTGTATTGCCCTCCGTCACGATGTCCTGACCGGCGGGGACGACATCCTCGCTGTCGACGACTTTGGTGCCACCATCGGGCAGATCGGCCACGTTGGTGGTCATCGTACCCGTGGCAGGCGTGCTGTCACTGGTGGAGGTAGATGCGGTCTCGTTGGCGGAAGCGGGTGGTGTCGCGGTGGGAGTTGCGGGAGGCTCGGCTGAGGGGGTCTTGATCACCGTGCTGGCCTGTAGCTGCTGAAGCTGTTCGCGGATACCGGCCAGGTCGCTGCTGTCGATGAGGGTGGGGGACTGCTCATCGAGCCGGGAGACAAGTTCGTTGGCCTGATCCCAGTGCTCGCGGGAGAGAGCCAGGCGGAGCAGGCCAAGACGTGCCTGAGCGTGCGAATCGCCCTCGTCGGGAAGCTTGAGTGCGTAGTTCCACCAATCCCCGGCCTGGGCCTTGTTATCGAGCTCGTAGTAAAGGTTACCCAGCTCAACGGCCTCGGTGACGGTCGGTTTGCTCTTCTCTGCCTTGAAGGCGCGCAGCCAGGCTTCGAGCGAGGGGCGTACCTTACCGGCGGAGCGCTGGGCCTGGGCGAGCTGCTTCCAGGTGGAGGCGTCCATCGGCTCATCTTCCAGATAGTTCTGGTAGGCGGTGGCGGCTGCGCCCCAGTCCTGCATGCTGGCATGGGCCTGGGCGGCGAACAGAGCCAGATCAGAGCGGGTAGGCTCCAACTGGTAGGCCTGGTCAAAGTAAAAAGCGGCCATGGCCGGATCGGGCACCTCGGCGTAGGCAAAGGCGAGCTGCTCGATGACGGAGGGGCGGTTCGGGTAGTCGGCGTCGAGCGTTTCGAGCATGACGACGGCTTGGTCGACATTGCCGTTATAGAGCAGGCGCTTGGCGGCATCGAGCTGGGTCGCGACCTCTGCATCGATGCGTGCCTGCTCGGCCTCGGGGTCGCTGCGAGAGCAACCGGCCACGAAAAAGGTTGCCACTGCTAAACAAATGGCCGCAATCTTGCCGACTGTTATAGACATGCCCGTATTGATTGGGACAATGTCTTGCCCAGTGTAAACTCTGTCAAGTGTTGAGAATGGCCGGCTTTTATCGATTGATCCCTCTATTCATGGTTTTTGTGCTGCTGCGTCCCGCTGTCGGGGCAGACTACACGCCCGATGAGCAGCTCCAGTCCTATGTGTGGGAGTACCCCATGAAGAGCTTTAACTACTACGGCTACCGGGCCGGAGTTGAGACGCTCTTCCGCGCCTACGAGCGTACCGGCGACAAGAAAATCGAGCCCGGCGAAAAAGGGGTGGTCGGCATCAAAATCTACACATCCTCGGGTCCGGGACTGCGCACGCCGAAAAATCTCGTGCGCGCCGTGGTGACCGCACTGGAGGAGCGCGGCTTTAAAAAAGAAAATCTTTTCCTGCTGGATGCCAACTCCGAGCGCCTCCGCGACAGCGGCTATCTCCCGCGCCGCGATAACCTACCCAGCGAATTTGAGGGTATCCCCGTCTATGCGCTCGATACCGGTGATTACTACAACCAGGATTGGTTCTACGACTCTAACCTGCCTTCCCGCGAGCGGGTCGCCATGGCATCCTCCAACTCGCGCTTTGACTACCAGAGCGACCCTGAGGAGCGTAAGAGCTACCTCGCTTATCCGCTGGTATCCCAAGTGGACTTCTGGATCAATCTGCCTATGACCTCGGACGACAAGGCGCTGGGCATCAGCGGTGCTCTGGCCAATGCCACGCTCTGGAACATCAGCAACAATATGCGCTTTTTCGCAAGTCCGGCCAATGCCCCGGTCGCTGCGGCCGAAATCGCTGCTATCCCGGAACTGCGTGAGACCTGGATATTCACCATTCAGACACTGGAGCGCTATCAGTACATGGGCGGGCCGCGTTTTGACTCTCTATATACCGAGCAGGAGCCCAAGCTGTGGCTCAGTGCCAATCCGGTCGCGATCGACTACCTGATGTGGCGCCGTATCTACAACGGTCGTGTGCGTGAGCGTTTCCCCGTACCGGAGCGCGATCCGCAGCTGTTCGAGTATGCCCAGGCTGTTGGTCTGGGGAATTACCAGCTCGACCAGCTCAAGCTGGTTCGCCTCGAAAAGGCAGACTAGGCCCTCAAGGGCTATCCGTTTTGCTGGTTGAGTGAATTGGCCGGGTTGCTTCCGGCTTGTCTGGGCATGTTGATGCTCAGGATACGCCCCATTGCGTGCGCTTAGGGCCTTTCAAGGCTAGAGGGGGGCTTCTGCGATTCAGCTGCCGCCTCTTCAAAAAGGCTCAGTTCATCAGCCGATTGGAATCGCTGCCGATCTGGTGAGGGCAGTCCATGACACTTGATTATCGAAGCGCTGCCTCACGCTCAAGGCCGGGCATGCTACATGCCTTATGGCTTATCAGCCCGACAACCTAGTCGGCTTTTTTGTCCTTGAGATATTCGAACTTGATAATGCAGGTCCACTTTGAGCCGAATTTCTCGAAGGTATGGGATTTTACCCAGAAGTTCTCGTCGTTCACCCGGTTGCGGGTCTGGGCGCGATCGTCTTTCTCGTCGTTGATCCGAGAGGTGTTGGTATCACACTGTTTGAGGATTTCAGCAGCCTTTTCGATGGCATCCTCGTAAGCACGTTCGCAGCTGTTGCCGTAGCCGATTGTAGCCTGCGAATTCTTGGTCTGGTTGGGCTTAGAGTAAATTTTATGCTCGATGAGAATCCGGCAGTAATAGTCGCCGGTACCCGCGTCCATGGTGACATACTTGATCTCAAACGGGCTGTATTTGGCATGAGCCTTAGCCATTTCGAGGGCCTTTTTCTCGGCCTGCTCGGGGTCTTCATCGAATCCGACTACATACTCGGTAATCGTTTCATTGGGCTTATTCAGCTCTGCAGCATGTGCCCGTACGCCAAACATCACGCACAGCAGGAGAAGCAGGGTATAATTTCTCCACGGACCCACAAACTTCACTCAGCCGTAAAAAATGAATGATGTCAACCTTGACATTTGCCTATTTTTGTCAGCTTGCACACTGGTAGCTAGCCTACTGCCTCTGAGAAAATGAGGTAATGGGGCAGCTCAAGCGTCCTGTTTTTCCAGGATGCTGACAAATTGGGCGCGGTCGGGGTGCTTGAAAAACGCGGTGCCCGCGACAAAGGTATCGGCTCCCGCCTCACGGCACTGGAGGCCGGTTTCGAGGTTCACGCCCCCGTCTACCTCAATGCGCCACTTGTAGCCGTGTTGCTGACGCCAGCTGGCGACTTTCTCGATCTTGGGCAGGACGTCCTCACGGAAGGACTGGCCCCCGAAGCCGGGCTGCACGGTCATTAAAAGGATCAGGTCAACGGCTTCCAGGTAGGGCTCGAGCATTTCCACCGGTGTGCCGGGGTTGATGCAGATGCCGCACTTGACACCACTTGCGCGAATCTGGCGCAGGGTTTCCGCCTTGGGGTAGTCGGGCTCGGCGTGGATGGTGATGTTCTGTGCCCCTGCCTTGATAAAGGCGTCGATGTAGAGGTGCGGGTTGTCCAGCATGAGGTGGACATCGAAGAACAGATTGCTGCCTCCGCGCAGATCGGCCACCGTTTGCGGCCCGAAGCTGAGGTTCGGGACGAAGTGCCCATCCATGATGTCTAGATGGATCCAGGAAACGCCTTCGGTTTCCTCTGCCTGTACGAGGCTCTCTGCCAGGCGGGCGTGATTACCAGCGAGGATGGAGGGGGCTACGATAAAGGGCTTGGACATGAAAAATTACCAGACGCTGACGACGATGTTACTGATCTTGCGTGCCATTTCACGGGTCAGCACGGGCATGGCCTGATACTCGGCAATCTGGAAGCCGCCCTGGACGTAAGCCTGCTGCGAGGCAGTCACACGGCGACCCTCCATGAGGACTTCTCCGGTACGGTTATCGGTCAAGGTGACGAGGCAAACCATGGTCAGGATGTAGGACTGAGCCAATCCCGTATCCTGGCTCTGCGTGGCACCCACCGAGCGCTCGTACTCGACGATAGAGATGCTCAGGGTGGCGTTGGCTTGCTCGTTCTGGACGATCTTGACGTTACTGTGCCCCTGCAGGTCGCTGATGGTTTGGTCTGTCAGCAGCGCACCGGGCTGGGGAGCGTAGGTGCGATTGATCGCCGGAGGGACATAGAGTGTGCGGAAGGGCAACTCTCCGGGAGGTCCGAGCTGATAGTGCGAGCAGGCACCCAGCAGGAGCATCAGCGCCATGACAGCGAGAAAGATCGGACGAAAGCGGGTCGAAGAGGGCATGGGGGCGGTTTTACTGGGCTCCTGCGGGCAGGTTTTCGTTTTCAGCCGCTTCGGTCTGCTGCTTGTCTACGGCCTGCTGTTCGGGAGTGTTCGGGCCAGGGAGCTGGACCGGGAAGAGGTTGTTCACGTCCTCAAACTCGGGGCCGATCATCGGGTCAATGGGACCGCCGTTGTAGGGCTCCATGATCGGGTCGTCGAGGTAAGGATCAGCCAGCGGCACACCTACGCCCATGTAGTCCTGGGTGGTGCCGGTTTCAGGATCGTAAGTCTCGACTGCTTCGTCGCCGGGCGTTTCGAGGAACTGCTCGGTCTGCTCGATCTGGAAGCCTTCGTTCTCGAGCATATCGACCTCGCTCTGATCGTCGTACTGACGGTCGGAGGGCTCGCGGTAGCGGCCGAAGACCCAGTCGTAGGGGGTCATGGGCGGCTCTTCGCCGGACTTGATCTTGATGATCAGCTCGCGGGCCTTGCGGGCACTGGGCGAGTCCGGGGCGACGGTGATAGCTTCATTCAGGAAAATCAGAGCAGCGCGCGGGTTGTTGCGATACTCCCAGTAAAAGGTGCCCATGTCGTAGCGGTTACCGGCGAGGGTCTCCTGCATGTAGTACAGACCAGCCTCGGCATCGGCGATACTGGTGGAATCCGGGAAGAGGATCAGAAAGTCCTTATAGTAGGAGATGGACTGGTGGGTGGCGCCCTGGTCGTACTCGGGGCCCTGGACGAGGGAGCCGTAGGTCTGGGCCAGGCTGAGATAGGCGTCGGAGGTGATGAAGCTGTCCGGGTAGTTGTTGATCAACCGGTCGAGGGCATCAATGGCTTGCTCGGGCTCTTCGTTTTCATTGGCGACGATGGCGAGATTCATCAGGGCCATCGGTGCGTAGTCGCTGTACGGTGCGCTCTGGACGACCTCTTCGTAGGCCTTGGTGGACAGCTCAGAGTTATAAAAGCCGGGGATCAGGCCCCAGTAGTAGGGCAGGGAGCCGTCCTGAACCTTTTCGCCGATATCGTAGAAGCTTTTAACCACGAGGTTGAAATCCTCGTAGTTGGGATACTTCCGGACGATCTTCTGAAGCTCCTTGGTGGCGGCTTCGTACTGGTTGCGGTCGATGTAGATGACGGCTCTCTGGTAGAGGGCCTCGGGCGCGAAGATAGAGTTCGGATAATCGCTGACGACATCGTCGTAGAGATCGAGGGCGGACCATTGGCTACCGTTCTCCTGGTCCTCGCGGGCCTCGTTCATGATGTCGATGGCATTGGCAAAGTCCTCGCCGGAGGGGCCTACGAGTTTTTCGGTCACGCCGCCAACGACGTGCCAGCCCTCATCGGGAGTCCACACCAGCTCAGCCCGCAGGCCGCAGAGGGTGCTCAGGAACAGGAGAAATGTCAGGATGCGCGTAGGCATATTTATCAATGACTGTGTTAGCTGCCTTCCGGCTTGGCAAGCCCTCCTTTGCACGGATTGAGCTGCCGGTATAAATTGATGATCGGGGTGGATTGGGTTCACTCTTTGTCGTCAGGGCCGCACGCGGCGCAATCTTTTTTTGGCCGGGCCGGGTCGTCTACCGCGAAATAGACGGTGCGGTCCAGCTTGGGTAGCTGTACGGCCACGGCCTGATGGTTGCCGAGGACGCCCTTGACGGGGGCGGTTTCAGACTGGGTCAGGACGGTCATATTGCCGTCCTTGTCGGGCTCAAGCCCCATAAAATCAATGACTTGCAGTGAGCCTTCGTAGGCGATGTCGCCGCTATCGGTCAGTGTCGGCTTCAGGGTCAGAATGGTTCCGGTGAAGACGCCGTCCTTTTCGCTGTCGGCTGCAATGGTCTTACCCACGCGCAGTTGGCTGGTTTTATCCAGTGCGAACAGAGCGGGCTTCCCTTTACCCAGCAGGCGCACCTCGATGCCCGGTTCTGACTGGGGTGAGGCCGTTTCAGCCCAGGACTGGGCGAAAGGAGCCAGACAAAGGCAGATCAGCAGAAAGAATGTCGCGCGCATCTGTCAGGATTTCAACGGTGCTCAGGTCAGCTTGACCAGCGAAGCGCCCCAGGTCAGCCCGGCCCCAAAAGCGGCCATGAGCACATAATCGCCGGATTTGACCTTACCGGTGCGGCGGGCCTCTTCGAGGGCGATCGGGATGGAGGCCGCCGAGGTGTTCCCAAAGCGGTCGATGTTGATGAGGAATTTATCCATCGGCACGCCCATCCGGGCCACCATGGACTCGATGATGCGGATATTGGCCTGATGGGGGATGAAGCAGGCGACCTCCTCGGGCTTGACCCCAACCTTGTCGAGCAGGTCGAGGGCGACCTTACCCATGTCGCGGACGGCGACCTTGAAGATCTCCTTGCCGTTCATCTTGAGGAAATGCTCGTGGTTGGCCACGGTTTCGGCGCTGGCCGGGCGGGCCGAGCCGCCTGCGGGCATGTAGAGCAGGCTGGGGCGCTCGCCGTCGGCGCGCAGGATACTGTCGATCACCCCGGTGCCGGGCTCGTCACTCTTACCGAGGACAACGGCCCCGGCTCCATCGCCGAAGAGCACGCAGGTGGTGCGGTCATCCCAGTCCATCAGGCTGGTCATCTTCTCGGCACCGATAATGAGCGCGTGGCGGTAGTCACCGGCTTTCAGCATGCGGGTGCCGGTCTCCAGCGCGTAGAGGAAGCCGCTGCAGGCGGCGGTAATGTCAAAGGCGGCGATACAGCCCGCGCCGATCTTGCTCTGTACGAGGCAGGCGGTGGACGGGAAGGCCATGTCAGGGGACATGGTGGCGACGATGATCAGGTCAATGTCCTCGGGGGACACGTTTGCATCGGCCATGGCAGCCAGGGCAGCCTGCGTGGCAAGGTCGGAAGTGGCCTGGTCCGGGTCGGCTACATGGCGCTCGCTGATACCGGAACGTGTGCGGATCCACTCGTCGGAGGTATCGACGGTTTTGGAAAGTTCATCGTTGGTAACGATGCGTGCGGGCACATAGGCACCAATTCCTTTTACGATAACGGAGGCTGTGTCTGCGGGCATTGACTCGGGTGTAGGCGTCACCGCGCAAAGAGGCGGTGTGGAGTGATCTCATACCTGATTCAGAACCGTTTTAGCCATGGGGCAGCGGTTTTAAATCGGGCAATGGCTTGATGGCGCAAGACCTTGGCGAAAAAAGCCAGCCTTAACCAGAAAATTCTACGCTGGCAGCCGGTTCTGTAGAGGATTTTGCGAACGCGTTAGCTTTTTCGATAGCATCGCCGACATGGGCGTTCATGTCGTGCTCCAGTGCATCGCAGGCGATACGGATGGCGCTCTTGATAAACTCGCGGTTACTGGAGCCATGAGCCTTGACGACGAGGCCGTTGAGACCGAGCAGGGGAGCGCCGGCGTAATGCTCGGGGCTGAAGGTCTTTTTGATGCTGGCAAAGGAGCCCTTGTTGAGCAGGGCTCCGATCTTGCGGATCGGGGTGGCGCTAAACTCGTCCTTGAGCACGTCCTTGAGGGTCACCACCATGGACTCAAGCGTCTTGAGCAGGATGTTTCCCGTGAAGCCGTCACAGACGACCACGTCGGCCACGTTCTTAAAGGTGTCGAATCCCTCGATCAGCCCGATGTAGTTGATCTCACCGGTCAATTGCTTGAGCAGGTCGTGCGCCTCGGCGATACGGGCCGTGCCCTTACCCTCCTCGGTACCGATGGTCAGCAATCCGACACGGGGCTTCTCGATGGGGAAGATGGCGCGGGCGTAGGCTTCGCCCAGGATGGCGTTGTGGGCGAGCTGGCGGGCCGTCGTCTCGGGCTGGGCTCCGGCGTCCAGCAGGATAAAGTGGTGGTTCTTGCTCGGGATGACGGCGGGCAGGGCCGGGCGCTCGACCCCGGACATCTTTTTCAGAATCAGGGTGGAGGAGAACATCAGCGCCCCGGTGTTACCGCAGCTCACGGCGGCATCAGCCTGCCCGGTGCGGACCAGGTCAATCACGCGCAGCAGGGAGGACTCCTTGCGCCGGAAGGCCACCTTGGGCTTTTCGTCCATGGCGATCACGTCAGAGGCGTGCTCCAGCACGAGCTTGGGGTGCTTCTCCAGCCCGGCCTCACGCAGCAGCGGCAAGAGTTCTTCCTGGCGGCCTGTCAGGATGATTTTGTGCAGCTTGGTCCAATCAGGGCTACCAAGCCCCAGCTGGATGGCGGCAACAACTTCGGCCGGGCCGAGGTCACCCCCCATAGCATCCACCGCAACGGTGGCTCCACACGTCATATCAACCATGGGAGCATAAGCTGTGTTGATCATTCAAAAGCGTCAAGGAGTTATCCATCACCCCAGGGCACGAAAAACGGTGTGTTCTCATTTTTACGGGTGGGGGCAGGAGATAAAAAAACCGGCACGCATGAGGCGTGCCGGTTTTCTAAAAAGGTTGATACCGTATCTCTTAGAGATCGACTTCGATCACCTGACGCCCGCGGTACATGCCGTTGGCCGGGTTGACGCGGTGCGGCAGATGGGCGGTGCCGTCGGTGGGATCCTTGGCGAGCAAGGGGGCCTTGAATCGGTTGGCGCCGCGGCGTTTTGCGCTGCGCATCTTGGACTGCTTACGTTTGGGTTGTGCCATCGTCGGAAAGGGTTCTTGTGAAAAGCGGTAGAAATTGGGGCTATCCCGGCCCCTCGTCAAGCCTATTACTGGATTTATTCAATCTTATTTTCAGGATCGGTATTGGCATCCTTATGAGGGGGAGAGGACTTGCTGGCGGCTGCCTTCCGCGCGGAGCGGCGCGGGCGGCGGATTTTACGGCCCACGAGCGTGGTATTGGCCAGCGAGGCCAGACCAATACTTTGCATAGACTGGCGCACCATGCGGGTGGCCCCCCAGACGGTGGAGTAGCGTGGGTCGGCCTCCGGCTCACGGATACGCTTCAGGAACAGCAGCGACAGCAAAATGGCCACCGGGCTGATGGTGAACCCGATCCGGTAAATGACTACCGTGGACCAGCCCATGCTCTGCCCAAAGTTCAGGATCAGACCGGCGAGGATCGGGGCCATCCCGGCAGCGACGGATGTCGCCGCCAGATTCAGGCTGATGCCAGCCGTCTTTGCATCGTGAGGGATGATTTTGAGCAGGATGTTAAAGGAGCCCAGCAGGAAGGCCGCTGCGACCGAGCCGCCCCACAGAAACATCGGGTACAGCAGCCAGGTGGTGCCGGGAGTCAGTGCGACCCAGAGGAAGTTTTGCAGCTGCCACAGCAGCAGGCCCAGCCCGATCACGGGCATGCAGCCATGCTTGTCCATGAACTTCCCCCACAGCGGCATCGCGAGGGCCCCTGTCATGGTGGAAAAGATGTTCATGAGTGCGAACTGGCCGGGGCTGATCCCCAACTGCTCGTAGGCATAGACCGCCCCAAAGGGACCGGTGAGGTTGATCCAGAAGTTGATCCAGAAATTGAAGGCGACGAAGGTCAAAAAGCCCGGGTGTCGCAGCGTCAGGCGCAGTTGCGACCACCATTTACCCTGGATAAGCGGTTGGTCGGACTCGCTGGGGTCTTCGCGGGTGAGGTGCTCCGAGAGTACGGAGCCAAAGCGCATGATCGCGCCTACAGATAGAATCAGCTGGTAGCCATACACGCTGTCCGGGAACCACTTAAGCAGCCCCATGCTCATGAAGAGAAACGCCAGCGTCGTGAGGGCGATGTAGCGGTTGCGGCGGCCGAAGTAGTCGCCCCGGCTCTCCGAGGGGACCAGCCGCTGGACCCACGCCAGCCAACCCAGCCCCAGCAGCGAGGCACTCAGGCTGGCCAGGATAAAGAAGATCAGGAAAATCTGCCCCGCGACCGCCTGGTCCTGATCTGGCAGGTAGGGGAGCACCGCGGCCAGCAGGATCCACAGCCCGAGGTTTAGCCAGGACATTCCGATCGTCATGTCTCGGGCCGTAAAGAAACGCGCCAGAAACGGCATGAGCACGATCTGCGAGGCATTGGCCCACGCAGGCATCGAGACAATCAAGCCGAATAGCCCCGGCCTGATCCCGTAGTGCAGATTCAGCAAAGCGGAGATGATGAAGCCCGCCGGCAGCGACAGAATTGTCCAGGGAGTGGCCAGAATACCGTCAACCATCACGACGCGCAGATTTTTTTCTGTGCGTGCGTCCATACTCTATTCACGGAGATAACACCTTCGGCAGAGCTGCAAGAATAAAGCCAGAATAACGGCAAAAAACCGCCTCAGGTAGACCTGCCGCGCGGGATTTGTGCCCTCTGCACGGATAATGTGATGGCCGGTGAGTTTCTTAAGCGCCCTGTCTCCAAGCAGATGCTTTACTTGTCCGAGTCGTCATTATCGGAGAGCGGACCGTCTGAGTCATCATGATCGTTGTCATCGGACGGCTCGTTCTTACGCCTGTGGCGGATGAGCGTGATGTTCCCTAAAGTGGCCAGTCCAAAGCTCTGCATGCTTTGGCGAACCATGCGCATCGCGCCCCACACGGTGGAGTAGCGCGAGTCGGCGGCAGGCTCACGGATGCGCTTGAGAAAGATCAGCGATAGCAGGATGGCGACGGGAGCTGTCACGAATCCGACCCGGTACATCATCACCTGCGACCAGCCCCGGTCATCACCCATATCGAGCAGGAGCCCCACGATGATCGGGGCCGAGCCCGCGGCGATTGAGGTCGCGGCCAGGTTCAGGCTGATCGCGGTCGTCTTGGCTCCCGGCGGGATGATTTTCAGCAGCAGGTTAAACGATCCCAGCACAAAGCCTGCGGCTACCGAGCCACCCCACAGCCACATCGGGTACAGCAGCCAGGTGTTTTCCGGGGTCAGCACGGCCCACATCAGGTTCTGACACTGCCACAGCAGCAGTCCGAGGCCGATGGCCGGGACGCAACCATGTCGGTCGATGAACTTGCCCCACAGCGGCATTGCAAATGCGCCGGTGATCGTGGCCAGGATATTGAAAATCGCGAACTGACCGGGGCTCAGACCCAGGTGCTCGTAGACAAAGACCGTGCTGAAGGGGCCGGTCACGTTCATCCAGAAGTTCACCCACGCATTGAACAAAATGAAGGCCAGGAAACCGGGGTGGACGAGAGTCACGCGCAGCTGGCTCCACCACTTCCCTTGGACGAGGGGCTCGTTGTTGGACTTTTCGTCCATGATCAGGTGCTGGGCCAGCAGTGCCCCAAAGCGTCCGGCCATGCCGATCCCGAGCAGGATCTGGTAGGTGCTGACGTTGTCCGGGTACCACTCCAGCAGGCCCATGCTCACGAAGAGGAAGCCCAGCGTGACAAATGCGATGTAGCGGTTACGGCGCCCGAAAAACTCCCCCCGGATTTCTCCCGGCACGATCTGCCGCATCCATGCCAGCCACCCCAACCCCATAAAGGCCGCACTGCTGCTGGAAAGAATGAAGAAAATCAGAAATATCTGCCCGGCGGCGACGCGGTTGTCCTCGGGGAAGAATGGCAGCGCGCCCGTCAGCATAATCCACAGCCCGAGGTTTAGCCACGACATGCTCAGTGTCATGTCCCGCGCATTGAAGAACCGCGCGATAAAGGGCATGAGCAAAATCTGCGACGCATTCGCCCAGGCGGGCAGGGATACGATGAGCCCGAACATCCCCGGCCGGATACCGTAGTGCAGGTTCAGGAGCGCCGAGATGATAAACCCTGCGGGGACCGAGATAATCGTCCACGGGGTAGCCAGGATAGCATCAGCAATGCTGCAGCGCAGGTTTTTGCGCGTTTGGGGGTCCATACCCCTACAACGCAGATAAAACATGCTCCTCGCCTGCAAGGCTAAAGGACGCCCATTTGGCAAAAAAACACCCATTTGACGGGCGTTTGGGAACTGAACCCGTTCGGTGAGCTCTCAATCAGCAGCGAACGCACTCCCGGTTGTCCTGAGCAGCCGAGCCCACTTGCTTTTTTTAAGGGGCCGCATTCCCTGCCCGGTAGGCGTACGTTCTCGCGCTGGCTTTCACTTAAGTTACATGGATTCTCTGACTCAAATCGTCCTCGCCTCTTCCTTTTGTGCGGCTATCGCGCCGGCTGAAAACCGTCGGGCAGCCCTGCTGGCCGGGGCGGCTCTGGGGACGCTTCCCGACCTCGACAGCCTGCCGCTTATCCTGGCCACGGATAACCCGGTCGTGCTGATGACCTGGCACCGCAGCTTTACGCATTCGCTGTTCGTGCTGCCCCTCATCGGCTGGCTGATCTGGTGGCTGTGTAAACGCTATGGGCGGCGCGGCCGAGTCCGGGCGGCTCCGCGTCGCTGGTTCTGGGCCATCGAGGCGGCGCTGGTCACGCATCCGCTGATCGACGCCTGCACGGTGTACGGCACCCAGCTCTTCTGGCCCTTCATGCCGCCGCCGGTGATGCTGGCAAATCTCTTCATCATCGACCCGCTCTACACGATCTGGCTCCTGCTCGGGTGTATCATCGCGCTGATTGCAGGAGCGCGCCCACTCGCGCAAAAGGCCCTCGTCGCCGGGCTCGTCATCAGTACCGCCTATGCGGGGTGGGCCTTTATCGCAAAAACGCAGGCCGACCGCGAGGCCCGCGCGGAGCTGGCTCGTCTCGGCTACGCGGATGCTCCGTACTTCTCTGTGCCCACGCCGCTGAACACCCTGCTGTGGCGCTCTGTTGCCATGACTGAAGACGGCTTCTTCGAGGGCGAACGCTCGCTCGTCGCTGATGAGGGCCCCACGCGCTTCCGTCGCAATGCTTCGGATACGGCGGCGCTGGCAGAGGTACGTGATTACCCGAATGTGCAGCGCCTGCTGTGGTTCAATCACGGCTTCGTCAAGGCCGAGGTCGTCCCAGCCCCCGAGGGTGGGGAGTGGCTGATCCTGCGGGATCTGCGTATGGGCGCCGAGCCCTCCTACGCGTTTAACTTCGCTGTGGCCGAGCGTGATGACCCCACGGCCCCCTGGCGCGAAATCGACCCCCGCATGCTGCCCCGTAACAACGGCGGCGACCGCTGGTCCCTCGATGTCATCTGGGACCGTATCTGGCAAGCAGAGGGGTAGGGGGCGCGTAGCCCCCGATTCTCATCTAGTGAGTACTGCGTAAACAAAAAGGGCGTCGCTCGAAAGCGACGCCCTTGTAAAGGATGAGTTGTCAGGGTCAGCTGACAGGATGCTGAGTGAGTGACCTGCGGGAACCAAGAGGCGCAGCCTCTTCATTGCCCGCGGGTGCAGCCCGCCTACATCATGCCGGGCATGCCGCCCATACCGCCCATGCCGCCCATATCGGGAGCGCCACCGGCAGACTTTTCTTCGGGCATATCGGTGATCATGCACTCGGTGGTCAGGAGCAGACCGGAGACCGAAGCTGCATTCTGCAGGGAGGAGCGGGTCACCTTGGTCGGGTCGACGACACCGGCAGCGGCCAGGTCTTCGTACTCGCCCGTGGCGACATTGTAGCCCTTCGAGCCCTTGGACTTGAGAACTTCCTGGACGACGAGGCTGCCTTCGACACCGGCGTTCGAGCAGAGCTTCTTCAGCGGCAGTTCGATAGCGCGGCGGATGATCTTGGCGCCAACCTGTTCGTCACCTTCGAGTTCTTCGGCAACCTTTTCGATAGCGGCAGCCGTGCGCAGCAGGCCGACGGAACCACCGATGGAGATGCCTTCTTCGACGGCGGCACGGGTAGCGTGCAGGGCGTCTTCCACGCGGGCCTTCTTTTCCTTCATGTCGGGCTCGGTCGGGGCGCCAACATTGATCACGGCGACACCGCCAGCGAGCTTAGCCAGGCGTTCCTGGAGCTTTTCGCGGTCGTAGTCGGAGGAGGTTTCCTCGATCTGGCGACGGATCAGCTTCACGCGGGCCTGGATGTCAGAGCTCTTACCGGCACCTTCGACGATGGTGGTGTTTTCCTTGTCGATGACAACGCGCTTGGCCTGGCCGAGGTCGGCGAGCTGAACGCTTTCGAGCTTGATGCCGAGGTCTTCGGTGATCAGGCGGCCACCGGTGAGGATGGCGATGTCTTCGAGCATGGCCTTGCGGCGGTCACCGAATCCGGGAGCCTTGACGGCAGCGACATTCAGGGAGCCACGCAGCTTGTTCACCACGAGAGCGGCGAGGGCTTCGCCTTCGACGTCTTCGGAGATGATGAGGAAGGGCTTGCCGGTCTTGGCCACGTTCTGGAGGATCGGGAGCAGGTCATTGAGGCTGCTGATCTTCTTTTCGTGGATGAGGATGTAGGCGTCTTCGAGGACGCAGTCCATCGTCTCGGCATTGGTCACGAAGTACGGGGAGAGGTAGCCCTTGTCGAACTGCATACCTTCGACGACGTCGAGGGTGGTTTCGATACCCTTGGCTTCTTCCACCGTGATCGTGCCGTCCTTGCCGACCTTGTCCATGGCGTCGGCGATGATGTCACCGATTTCGCTGTCCCAGTTGGCGGAGACGGTAGCGACCTGCTTGATTTCTTCGCGGCTGGAGACCTTCTTGGAGTCCTTGGCGAGCTTGGCGACGGCGGCTTCAACAGCCTTGTCGATCCCGCGCTTGAGGAAGATCGGGTTCGAGCCGGCGGCGACGTTCTTCAGGCCTTCGCGGAAGATAGCTTCGGCCAGAACGGTGGCGGTGGTGGTACCGTCACCAGCGCTGTCGGAAGTCTTGGAGGCGACTTCGCGAACCATCTGGGCACCCATGTTTTCGTACGGGTCCTTGAGCTCAACTTCCTTGGCGACGCTGACACCGTCCTTGGTGACGGTCGGCGAGCCGAATTTCTTGTCGATAAGAACGTTGCGGCCCTTCGGTCCGAGGGTCACGGCAACGGCCTTGGCGAGAGCTTCGACGCCAGCGAGGATCTTCTTGCGGGCGGCTTCATCGAATACCATTTGCTTAGGCATGGTCTATATAAGTTTGTTGTTTTCTTGTTTGTAAGTGTTTGGTCCTGTTGGCACTCGTATTCATTTTTTGAATACGGCATCATGGCGCAGCCATGATCAATGCCAGCGGGTGCAACCCGTTAGCCGACGATGGCGAGGATGTCGTCCTCACGCAGCAGCGTGTAGACGTCGTCGCCGAACTTGACCTCGGTGCCACCGTACTTGGAGACGATGACCTTGTCACCGACCTTGACGTTGAACGGCTGGGCTTCGCCCTTGTCGTTCTTGGCGCCGGTGCCCAGGGCGACCACTTCGGCCTCCTGCGGCTTTTCTTTAGCGGAATCCGGGATGTAGATACCGCCCTTGATTTGTTCCTGTTCTTCGACCGCCTTTACGAGGACGCGATCTCCGAGGGGTTGGATCTTAGGTGCTTTACTCATGGTTTGTTGTTAGAACTTGGGTTTAGTTTGAATGGTTGTGTCTAAAAGAAAAGTCACTGGCCGATGCGTGAATGACCGGCCAGTGACTGGCTTGAAACTTTATTTCTTGTCGTCGTCGACGACCTCGAAGTCGGCGTCAACTACGTTCGGGTCGCTGGACTTGGACTCCTCGGCGGGGGGAGCGGTTCCCGCTCCGGCGGCTGCGGCTGCAGCAGCGGCGGCGGGGTCCATGCCCTCGGCACCGGCCTGGCCGTAGATGTCCTGAGCCACCTTGGAGAACTCCTCGGTGATCTTGGTCGCGGCGGCCTTGAGCTCGTCAGCGGAGGCGGACTGGTTTTCGAGAACCTTCTTACCCTCGGCCACGGCGGCTTCGATCGGGGCCTTCTTGTCGGCCGGGATCTTGTCCCCGAGTTCACCGAGCTGCTTGTCGGTCTGGAAGACCAGGCCGTCGAGCTGGTTGCGGGCTTCGGCGGAGTCGCGCTTCTTGGAGTCCTCGGCGGCGTGCGCTTCGGCTTCCTTGCGGAGCTTTTCGACTTCGTCCTTGTCGAGGCCGGAGGAGCCGGTCAGGGAGATTTTCTGCTCCTTGCCCGTGCCCTTGTCCTTGGCGGTGACGTGGAGGATGCCGTTGGCGTCGATGTCAAAGGTGACCTCGATCTGAGGCATGCCGCGCGGTGCGGGCGGGATGCCGTCCAGGCGGAAGTTACCGAGGCGCTTGTTGTCGTTGGACATCGGGCGCTCACCCTGGGTGATGACGATGTCAACGGCGCTCTGGTTATCCGCGTAGGTGGAGAACACCTGGCTCTTCTTGGTCGGGATGCGGCTGTTGCGCTCGATCATCGGGGTGGCAACGCCACCGGCCGTTTCGATCGCGAGGGTCAGCGGCGTCACGTCCAGCAGGAGCACGTCGCGCACGGACGGGTCGTTGGAAAGAACTGCACCCTGAATGGCGGCACCGATGGCGACCACTTCGTCCGGGTTCACACCCTGGTGGGGGTCCTTACCGGCGAGTTCGCGGGCCACGTCAACGATGGCGGGCATGCGGGTCATACCACCGACGAGGACGAGCTCGTTGATCTGCCCGGCGTCGAGGCCAGCGTCCTTCAGGCACTTCATGAAGGGCTCCTTCGTGCGTGCATTGAGGTCGCCGGTCAGCTGCTCGAGCTTGGAGCGGGAGATCTGCACGTTGAGGTGCTTCGGGCCGGAGGCGTCCGCCGTGATAAAGGGCAGGTTGATGTCGTAGCTCTGGGAGGAGGAGAGGGCGATCTTGGCCTTCTCGGCTTCTTCCTTCAGACGCTGCTTGGCCATCGGGTCGCCGAGCAGGTCGATGCCGTGCTCCTTCTGGAAGTCCTCGGCCAGCCACTTGATGATGGTCGTGTCCCAGTTGTCACCGCCGAGGTGCGTGTCCCCGTTGGTAGCCTTGACCTCAAAGAGACCGTCACCGATCTCGAGGATGGAAATATCGTAGGTACCACCGCCAAGGTCGTAAACCGCGATGAACTCGTCGCTCTTCTTGTCGAGGCCGTAGGCGAGGGAAGCAGCGGTCGGCTCGTTGATGATGCGGAGGACTTCAAGACCGGCAATGGCACCGGCATCCTTGGTGGCCTGACGCTGGGCGTCATTGAAGTAGGCCGGCACGGTGATGACGGCCTTGTCGATCTTTTCACCGAGGTACTTCTCGGCGTCGGCCTTCAGCTTTTGCAGAATCATGGAGGAGATCTCCTCCGGGGCGCTCTGCTTGGTTTCGCCGTTGACGACGTATTCGATCCAGGCGTCTCCGTTCTTGCCTTCGACAACCTTGTAGGGAAGGCCCTTCGCCTCTTCCTGGACTTCGGTGTACTTACGTCCGATGAGGCGCTTGGCCGAAAAGATGGTGTTGGCGGGGTTGGTGATCGCCTGGCGCTTGGCCGCCTGCCCGACAAGACGTTCGCCATTCTTGGCGAATGCCACTACGGACGGCGTGGTACGCGCGCCTTCCGAGTTCGGGATGACGACCGGCTCGCCGGCTTCCATCACCGCCATGCACGAATTGGTCGTGCCCAAGTCGATTCCTAAAACTTTGCTCATGCCAATCCCTTTGCAGGGACTGTGCCGTTAGGATTTTTATTTGTTTAAGTTGCTTACTAACAGGATGATACCGTTGTCTTGTTCGGCTGGGGAGGCGACTGGGACATCGTCAATGTGGCGCAGAATGTCCCACCTGTGTCACAGTTGGCGCGGTGAGTGTGACAGGAGCCAAGGCAGCGGATTTGCGTGTCACTGAGCGTCTACTCGACTGGTATCGGGCCTGCTGGGGCAATTTCTTGACATTCATGGGAATAATAACCCCCATAAGGACTCGTGTAGGCTATTCGCTATGAAAAAACTCACCTTACTTACTCTCTGTCTTCTCTCACCGTGTTTATCAGCCATGGCTGCTCTGACCCTGCAGGTGAACACTGATAATAAAACGATGGCCTTTGTCGGATCGTTTGATGGCACGATCGAGGATTCGGGAGGCGGTAACTACATTATCTCCTTTCAGAACCTCAATGCCGGTGTCTATGGGAATGAAGACGGCTATCTGACGGGGGTCTCCGATGCCCTGAAGTTTGTGGTCTCTGGAGGCGAAGAGGTGACCATGTACATGGACTTCACCAGCGAAACGGAAAACGTTAATATCAACCTGAGCATGTACACCCAGCTCGGTGGCGCCGACACGATCAGCGGAGCCATCACCGGTACCGGTACGTTCATTTCGTATGCGGGGCTGGGGGCAGATGGCGAGGCTCAGGCGATTGAGCGCTTTGAGGCTCTCATCGGACAGGACCTGAGCATGGGGCAGTATGACGGCAGCGGCTTTGGCAGCATCCGTATCGAAAAGGCACTGACGGTGCCCGAGCCCTCCACCTACGCCTTGATCGCAGGGGCCGCCGTGCTGGTCGTGGCGTTTTTTGTACGCCGCTGCCGACGCTCACGCGAATAGCAGCGGAGGCGACTGTTCAACGCCTTGCTCACAACGACTCTTTTCGGCCACTCCTGCTCAGGGGTGGCTTTTTTATGTGCTCAGTGCAGGGGGACGGATGGGCACGCTTGACTCTTGGCCCGCCCTGGCCGAGCTTGTTGGCTTTTATGCCGCCGAATAAGAAAAAGGAAACCGACTACGCTGCGCTCAATTCGGACTTCATGCGTATCCCCAAGATGAAGGTCGAGGCGGCGCGCGCGCTGCTCTCGCTCGGGATGAAGTACTCCTATGAGCTGGAGGGGCGCTCCGGAGAGTCGCTTTTCGCCGACTACAAAAAGCTCAAGCCGAACGCCGACCCTGAGCTGCTGGCCTATTTCCGTCTGGCGGTGTACTGCGCCGAGCATAAGCCACCCGAGCCCGCGATGCTGGAGCTCTCCCACTGGCGGAAAAACTAGTGTGGTGTCAGCTTAGTTCTTCGTGAAAAAATTTCACCGCAAAGACGCAAAGGCAGCACCATTTTAGGCATTATCGGTTACCGGGGTAGGCGCGTAGCGCAGTAGGTGGCTGGCACCCCTGATGCTGCACCAGCCGGAGTGTCCTGTGCGATCACGCCCTCAACCCTAGTTCAGCTCGATGCGATCGTCGGGCAGGTCGCCACGCAACTTGTGCTCGATGACGAGGTTCTCATTTGCGCGCTGAAGCACCGAGTGGAAGTGCCGGAAGCGCTCGGCGGTACTGAGCGTTTCGAGCAGGCGCTGTTTTTCACGGTCGTCCGGGCACAGCGCAAAGGCGGCCAGATCCAGAAAGGTGTCGTCGTCGCCGAGTGAGCCAAGGAAGTCCATCACCTCGTCGGGGACTTCGCCCCCGAGCTTGGCGTGGGCCAGGAGCAGCTCGGTCAGGCGGGCACGGTCGGCATTGAGAGAGTCCTGCTGGGCGCCGGGCTCGGTGGCCAGCGGCTCGATCCGCACCATCCGGTACGGATCCTCGGAGATGATCTGCTGGATGCGGACGCGGGCCAGCCCCTGGATGATCAGGTTCGAGGTCTCGTCCTCGTTCAGGTGGCTGGCACGGATGATGCCGACAGAGGCGATGCCAAAGGGCGGCTCGAACTCCCCGGTGGCGCGTTCTTTCTCGGAGTCCTGTCCGGCCACGACAAAGAGCCGGTCGTTTTTGAGCACATCCTGAAGCATCTGCCGGTAGCGCGGCTCAAAAATATACAACGGTAACATCGCATGCGGAAACAGCACCACATCCGGCAGCGTCATGACGGGGATCTCGGCGGGAATGTCCACCTGCATGCTCATGGATAATATAGTTTAAGCATTTTCCGGGCACATGCGAACGGATTTTATCGAAAATGCTCAGTAAGCATCTATTACTATGTGATAGGTAGGGTGTGTAATGCCCCGGAATAAGCTGTCTCGAACCTTCATCTATATCTGTTTTCTGGCCATCTGTTGCGCGCACTCGCTCTATGCTAATGGGATGCGGCTCTATTGTGTCGGTAATTCTCTCACCTGGGATATGTGCCCAAGTATGCTTGACGAAGCCTTTGAGTCAGCGGGTTGGAGCCTGGAGGCCGGGTGGCATATTGCCTGCAGCCGTTCTCTCACCTACATGTTGGAAGACCCCGAATACACCTGCGTGACTCCTCCTGAGCCATACGGGGCATGGCCAAACGCGCTGGCAAACTATGATTGGGACGCGATCACGTTTCAGTCTTATCCCTATGGGGAGGCTACGGCGCAGACTGAGATGGAGGCCGTGTCCGTCATGATCGATATGGCGACGGCGGATGACCGGAATCAGGACTGCGTTTTTTATTTATATGTGCCCTGGCCGAGCGTGTCCTCAGTGGCATCGTGGCAGAGTGAGTGGGCACGCCCCTATACAGACCCGACTGCGCAAATCATAAAGAGTGAGGCTTACTACGAGTACCTGTTTGCTATGATGTGCGAGGCCTATCCTGAGCTGGACATTCGGATGATACCGGTTGGGCAAGTGCTCGCGCAGTTGGATCAGAAACTGAATGAAATCCCTATCCCGGTATTAGAGGACGGAGAGATGGCTACCAGTGTGTATGATCTGTACCGGGATATTTATCATATGGCAGGGCAGGGGCGGTATATCGCTCATCGTACCGTGGTCTCGACATTACTTGGTGTTGAGCCCTCGAGTTTTACTATCGATTCGGAGGTGGCGAGAGTCCCGCTGGATCAGGCATACCAGGCCCTGGCACAGGAGGTGATGTGGTCGGTCATCAGTAATAATCAGGACACCGGTGTCACTGAGAGCGAGCCCAGCATCTTCTTCCGGCAGAACACGGGCACGAGGGAGATTGTTTACCGCGGCAAGCTCTACCAATCAACCGACCTGCAGAACTGGAGTGCCGTAGACTCGGCCTCCCCGTATCGCCTGGAGCCTACCCAAACGTATTTTTATCGTGCCGCAGTCGTGCGATAACTCGCATCTGAGTGGGATGTGAAACGCGAACAACGGGTCCAACCATGATATCCGGGACAATCCCGCATCCTTGACTCGGTGGGACGGGCCGGGCAGTAAGGACGCATGGCGGTATATACGAAAATGCTCAGCCTGCGTACGAGCGGGCAGGGGACTTATGAGTTTACGGACGAGATCACGGATGCGCTGCGGGGCAGTGGCCTCCGGGAGGGCACGGTGACGGTCTTTTGCTGTCACACCAGCTGCAGCCTCGTCATCATGGAAAACGCCGACCCCTCCGCGCGGCACGACCTCCACTACTTTTTAAACAAGCTCGTGCCGACCGACGACCCGCACTACACGCACACGCTGGAGGGGCCCGACGACATGACCAGCCACATCAAGATGGCGCTCACGCGCACGGCCGAGGTCGTTCCCTTTGTGGATGGGCGCCTGTGTCTGGGGACCTGGCAGGGTGTATACCTCTGGGAGCACCGCGACGCCTCACATTCCCGCCGGATCGTCCTCAGTTTTCAGGGAGAGTAGCCTTGCGGGGCCGAAAGATTCTTGCCTTCGGTGTGAGGGCTGGCAGATAGTTTGCCGATGGGAAAAATCTGGTTTGCCCTGGCCGTCGTCCTATTCTCGCTGGTGGGTTGCTCCGACAAGAGCAGCTTTGAAGTCGTGCCCGAGCGGGACGAAAAACACTTCAACCGTGGGCAGATCAAGCTCAGCGAGCAGCGCTACGATGAGGCGCTGGACGCCTTTCTGAAGGTGATCGAGAAGCGTAAGGAGGCCCCGGAGTCTCACCTTGAGGCCGGTCGCCTGTATCAGGACTTCCTCGGTGATCCCGTAGCCGCGATCTACCACTACCGCAAGTATCTGGAATACCAGCCCGACAGCGATCAGGCCCCGCTGGTCAAGCAGATGATCGAGTCCGCGAAAAAGGACTTCGCCCGGCAACTGCCCGGTCAGCCCTACAACGACGAGGTCGAGCGCCTGGACCTGCTGGAGATCATCGAAAGCGTCCGTGCTGAAAACCTTGAGCTCAAGCGCCAGTTGGCCGGAGCCCGCGCCCGCGTTGAGCAGTTGGAGGGGGTCGCCGTCACCGCGCCATCCTTCTCCTCAGCCAGCACCTCCACCACGACGAGCCGCAGCTCGACACCCACTACGACCACTCGCACGGCTCCTACGACGACAACCAGCCGACCGGTCAGCACCGCCTCCCGGCCGAGCGCGGCCCCAGCCGCATCCGCCAGTACCAGCGGGATGCGCATGTACACCGTGCAGGAGGGGGATACACTCTCTCGCATCAGCTCAAAGTTTTATGGCACGCCAGCCCGCTGGCAGGACATCTTTAACGCCAACCGCGATATCATGGCCAGCCCTCACTCCCTCCGCCTCGGCCAGCAGATCAAAATCCCGCCACAGTAGGCAGGGCAAGGCCTGCACCCTAGATGCTTCGCATCTTGATAGGGCTCTGCCCCAGGGGTAGCCCATCCCAGGCATTTTGCCATTGCTGGTGAAATAGTTTTGCGCGTGAGGCGGTTTTGGGGCATAGTGTTTGACTGCGACGATGAGCTACTTTGACAACAACGCGACGACCCGCATGGACGCTGTGGCCGAAAAGGCCTGGATGGACGCCAACCGCGAGTTCTGGCACAACCCGTCCAGCCCGTACAGCGCGGCCGCCCGCGCCCACAACAAGCTGGAGGATGCCCGGCAGCGCCTGGCGCAGATGATGGACGCCGACCCGAAGCAGATCGTGTTCAACTCCGGGGCAACTGAGGGGAACAACGCGCTTTTCCAGTTCTTCCAGCGCTTCGATCCGCAGGGGCGTGTGATTGTCTCCGCCGTCGAGCACCCCTGTGTGCTGGCCAGCGCGCGCACCTGCTTCCCGAATCAGTGCGACATCCTCCCGGTCAATGCGCAGGGCGTGGTGGATATTGACGGGCTGGAAAACCTTTTGAAAAAGGGCGGCGTCGCGCTCGTCTCCGTCATGGCTGCCAACAACGAGACCGGGGCCGTGCAGCCCTGGCCCGAGGTGGTCAAACTCTGCCGCAAGTGGGGCGTACCCTGCCACCTCGATGCGGCCCAGTGGATCGGTAAGCGCACCTGCGCGGGCATGGGCCGGGCGGACTTCGTGACCGGCTGCGCGCACAAGTTCGGCGGCCCCAAGGGCGTCGGCTTTATCAAGATTTCCGACGCTTTTAACGACTTCCAGTGCTTCCAGGGCGGCGGTCAGGAGGACGGCCATCGCGCCGGCACCGAGAATATCCCCGGCATCCTCGCCATGGTCGCCCAGCTGGAGGCCCGCGAACGCGCGCTTGAGGAAACTGCCACGGCCTGGGTCGTGGGACGCCAGATCTTTGAGCACACGGTTAAGGACATCGTGCCGGGTGCGCGTGTGGTCTGCGAAAAGGCTGATCGCCTCGGAAACACCTCCTGCCTGATCATGCCGAAGTTTCCCAACGCCCGCTGGGTCACCGTGCTGGATCGGCTCGGCTTTCAGGTCGGGCGCGGCTCGGCCTGCGGCACCGGTAAGGCTGCCCCCTCGCACGTGCTGGCCGCCCTCGGACTCTCCGGGGAGGAAGCCAAGCGCGCCGTACGCGTGAGCGCCGGGTGGGACACCACGCCGGATGACTGGAAGGGCCTCGCCAACGCCTTTGCCACCGCCTTTAAAAAGCTCCGTGCCGAGCAGGATGCTCCCAGTAACTCGACGGTCATCTCGATCTAAAGGGGGGCGGCTCGCTCTCACATCCCCGGCATGAAACTGCTCAGGCTCCATGCGGAGAACTTCCGCAATATCGAACAGGCGGCGCTGAGCTTTGAAAAAACCAGCACCTTTCTGCTCGGGCGTAATGGCCAGGGAAAGACGAACCTGCTGGAGGCCGCGGGGATGGTCACCGCGCTGCGTTCATTTCGGACCACGGAGACGCGCGCGCTCATCCGCCACCACCAGCGACAGGCCCGGCTCTTTGTCGTCTGCGAGCGCGAGGGCGAAGGCACTTCCGAGATTACGCTCGGCTTTTCCTCATCTGGAAAAGACATCCAGTGCGACGGCGAGAAGGTCACCCGCCTGGCAGACTTTCTGGGGCGCTTCCCGACGGTGACGCTCTCCTCTGAGGACATCCAGCTCATCCGTGGCGGCCCGGCTCTGCGCCGCCGCTTTCTGGACATGACGCTCTCGTCCATGCGGGCCGATTACTTTGAGGCACTGCGGCGCTATCACCGCGCCCTGAAGGAGCGCAACCAGCTGCTCAAGACCGGTACCGGCCCGCGTGAGGCCGAGCTGTCCGCTTTTGATAAGGCACTGGCGCCGGCCGCTGTCACCGTCTGCCGCCTGCGCCGCGAGGGCGTCGAGGCTCTGGGGCGTGACTTGCGCGCTGCCTATGCGGTGATCAGTGACGGAGCCGAGGAGCCGGAGCTGCGCTATCGGCCGGAGTCCGTCTTTGAGGATACGGAGTCCGCGCTTAAGTGCCTGCGCGAGAACCGGACCGCGGACCTCATGCTCAAGTCCACCCAGCGCGGCCCGCACCGCGACGATCTGGACCTGCGCGTGGGGGGCCGAAAGGCTCGCGAATACGCCTCCGAGGGGCAGCAACGTTCGCTCGTGGTCAGCCTGCGTCTGGCGCAGATGGCCAGCTTTGAGCAAAGCTCGGGTGTGCGCCCGGTCATCATGGCTGATGACGTGCTGGGGGAGCTGGACCCGCCCCGGCGTGAACGCTTTTGGCGGGCGATCGGGCCGGATCGCCAGATCATCGCTACCGGTACGGAGCCTCCTCCGGCAGGCGAACGCGACTGGGACATCCTGCATGTCGCCGACGGGGCCTTCTCGCGCAGCGACAGTTAAAACATATTGAAGTCACTTTTATGGATATTTCCGATCTCACCGCTAACCAGTGGATGCTGGGCATCGCCGGAGCCCTTTTTATGGGCATGGGTAAGGGCGGGCTGCCCGGCCTGGGTAACGTCGCCATCTGGTTTTACGCGACGGCCTTCGGGGCCAAGCCCTCGGTGGGCATCCTGCTGCCCGTGCTGATCTGTGGCGATATGGTGGCTACGATTGCCTACCGGCGGCATGCGGACTTCAAGCAGGTGTTCCGGCTGATGCCGTGGAGCATGGTCGGCGTGGTCATCGGCACGTTGCTGTTTGGGTGGATCCCGGCGGATGTCTTTGCGCAGGTCATCGGCGGGTTGCTGCTGTTTATGACGGCGTTGCACTTCTTTCGCCAGTGGCTCATGCGTAAGAAAGAGGAGGGTCACGACGACCCCGTCCCGCACAAGATGTGGTTCTTTGGGTCAGTGGGTGCGCTCGGTGGGGTGGCGACGATGCTGGCCAATGCCGCAGGGCCGATTGCCTCGTTTTACTTCATGGCGATCAAGCTGCCGAAGCTGGCCTTCATCGGGACGACCGCCTGGTACTTCATGCTGATCAATGTCTTCAAGCTGCCGTTTCAGGCCGGGGTCAACAACCTGAACTTGTCCTCGCTCAAGATCAGCCTGTGCTTCGGAGTGTTCGCGGTAGCGGGCGGTTTTATCGCCCCGCATGTGGTCAAATACATCCCTCAAAAAGCCTATAATACCGTTATCTGGACGCTGATCATCGTGGCCTCCCTCTCGCTCATCGTAGGCTAGGGGGCTGGAATCACTGCGCAGTGCACCAACATCGGGTGCGATCGATGGTGCCCCGCAAGTTCGTTGCCGATAGGCCTGCTTCATGGCATTACTCCAAGAAATGCCATCCATATGCGAAGCATCTAGGGTCCAGGGCTATGCCCTGGCTGGCTGCTTAGCGGTAGTAGAGGTAGCTGGCGATCAGTCCGGCAAAGTAAATGATCGGGAAGCTCCAGCGGAAGAACCGGTCGACCATGTTTGAAAAGCTGGTGTACCCTCGCTTGCGCAGGGAGCTGATCATCAGGCTTTCAAAGATGGTCAGGCACATCACGACAAAGGAGTAGAGCAGGATCGTGTCCGTAAAGGTGAAGTAGTCGATCCGGGGCATGGAGCCGTCGATCAGGAACTGGTAGGCCACGATGGTCAGGATGCCGATAAAGGACACATTCAGGCGGTCGGAGAGGCTCTCCGGGTCGAGCCAGAAGACGGCCCACATCAGCAGCACGAGGATGATCAGCGGCACGATCACCTTCCAGATCAGATTCTTTGACTGGCGCTTGAGCGTGATTTCGAGGCTCAACTCCGAAAAGCTCCTGTTTCCGCCGTAGTACCGGAAGTCTGCTTCCTGCTCCTTGAGGTCGAGGCCGAGCAGCTTCCACTGGGCGATATTTACGTCTTCGTTGGCCTCGGCATGGGCTTCGCTGGCACCGAGTACGCGCTCATCGACGACCAGCTTGACCTGGTCGCTGTAGTCCCCAAAGGAGACGATCGTGCCCACCAGTGTCTGCGTATCGAACGGGAAGGACCGCAGTTTCATGGGCGTTTCCAGCAGCACGCTGCGCTGATCCAGGTAGCGGACGTGCCCGTCCGGAGCGATCATGATCTTGACCGCGTTTACATCGCCGCTGCCCACCTGGTTGACGAAGAGCAGCTGCGGCCACCACGCCGAGTAGATTTCGTTAAACTGAAAAGCGCCCTGGAAGAGCTTGTACGGGGCACCTTCTTCCTCGGGGTCAAAGGCCAGCCGCTTGTCGTCCCACTCGGCTGTCACAATCAGCTCTACCTCAAAGGTTTCGTTGAGCTCGTCCAGATCGATGATATCGGCTAGAAAGACCCCGACCTTTACCTCGGTCGGCTGGCTGGGCGGGTTAGGCATGCCGGGCTCGACCTTACTCTGGGCGCTGGCAGTCGTCGTCCCCAGGTGCAGGAACGCGAGGTTTACGAACGTCAATAATACGAAGCGTATGGCGGTGAGCCTCATCATGCTAATGGACCATAAAAGACCGACAAATGCTGTCCAGCGCTTTTAGAGTCCTTTGACGCTGGTTCCAGAAATGAGAGGGCAGGCGACCGCTTAAGAGAAGGGATGCTCATGCTGCCCGCATGCGGGGAGACTTCCAGGCGAGTGCAAACATCGTGCTGGCCAGGATCATGCCCCCTGCGCAGACGTAGCTGAGCAGATGCGGATCGAGGTGGGCGAGCACCCAGTACCCGATAAAGGGGGCGAGCGTGCCCCGCAGGCCGGTCAGTGCGGTGTGGGCGCTCATGTACTTGGAGACTTCACTGGAGGGGGCGAGCTTCGTCACCCAGAGGGTCCAGCCGATGGCACCACCGCCCATCGCCGCCCCGATGAAGGCCATCCCCAGTCCGAGGAGCGGGAGCGAGTGACTGTTGAAGTAGATGAGGAAGCCGGTAAAGAAGCAGGCGTTGATGCACACGCGCCAGACGATGAAGTTGATCTTGTCGAAAAGAAAACCCCAGACCTTCGTGCTGAGCATGCGGATGATCATCGGCACGATAAAGGTCACCAGCGCGATCTCGAAGTTCGTGGCATTGATGCCGTAGCGCGGGTCTGCCATGTACTCGATGCGCAGGGGGATCGTCATCAGGTTACTGGTGCCGATCACCATCCAGCACAGCAGCAGCCAGCCGAAGAGCTTGTCCTTCCACATCACGGACAGGCTCTTGAAGGGGTTGGCGTTGGCCTTGCGGTCCAGCGGCTGCGAGGGGATGCGCCTCACGATGAACGAGCTGACCACGCAGACCGCCGCCATCCCGGCCAGAATAATCGGGAAATACGTGATGTCACGGTCGAGAGCCTCCCCCCCGAGCCAACCTGCGCAGATAGCCCCCATGGCGAGCAGGATGAAGGCCGTGGACACCTTGGTGCCGCGCTCGCCGGGCCGATAATTCGCCGAATAAATCTGAACCAGCAGCGGCGGGTTTTGCACAAAGAGGATATTGGCCGCCATGAAGAAGGCCAGAAACAGCGCCAGGGTGGGCGCGATCATGGCTCCACTGATACACAGGGCGCACAGGATCATGATGATCGAGATCAGCCACGAGGTGGGCTTACCGGTGCGTCCGCATGCCGCGATGGTGAAGGTATTCAGCAGAAGCCCGATAAACGTCGCCGCCGGGAGCAGCGCCTTCAGATAGACCGGCATGTCAAAGTACCGGATCGCGATCAGCAGGGAAAAGGTGACCCAGCCCGGCTCCAGCAGCCCGTAAAAAAAGCCCCGCCAGCGGTCGTAGAAGTACGTGGTCTTGGCCACGGCCCGGTCCGCCCCGTCAGCAAGGGTAGGGGCAACGGCGGGTTCGGGTCTCATATTGGGTGCGGGTCGGGAGGTTCAACCCTCCACAGTGGTGTCCGCTCCCATCCGCGGCAACCCTCAAAAGCGCGTGGTCATGCCGCTACGCTATGGCGTGTGGCTGCTTCAGCCTTAGCTGGGCCGCGAGCACAGGTGGCCCCAGAGATGCGCGGCGCGCTCGAGCAGGGCGTGGCGGGCCTTTTCGACTTCGGCCTGCCGGGCTTTCAGGTTCTCATTGGCGATGGCGGCGAGGTCGTCGAGGTTGTAGAGGTAGACGTTGCTGAGCTTGCCGACGCTGCCCTCGATGTCACGCGGCAGGGCCAGGTCGATGGCGAAAAGCGGACGGGTGGGGCGCTGACGCAGGGCGGGGGCGACTTCGTCCTTGCGCAGCAGGGGTTCGGTCGAGGCGGTCGAGCAGATCACGATGTCATGAAATGCCAATACGCGCGGCACATCCGAGATACTCATGCACGGCCCCTGAAAGGCGTCTGCCAGCTCCCGGGCCTTGATCAGGTTTCGCCCCGCTACGGTGACGCGGGAAGCACCTCGGCTGACAAGGGCCTGCACGGTCTTTTCGGCGACCTCGCCGGTCCCGACGAGCAGGACAGAGGCGTCCTTGAGGTCGCCGCAGACACGCTGGGCAAGCTCGGCAGCGACATTACCGACGCTGATCTGGCCGCGCCCGATACCGGTGTGGGTGCGCGCCCACTTGGCGGCTTGGAAGCTTTTCTGGAAGAGCCGGTTCAGCACCGGGCCAGTGGCGGCTGCCCCGGAGGCCCCGGCATAGGAGCTCTTGAGCTGCCCGAGGATTTCGGTCTCGCCGACCATCTGGGAGTCCAGCCCGGCGGCGACCTCAAAGGCATGCTGCACGACTTCCTCGCCCGTGAGCCAGAACCCGTGCTTGAGAAAGGCCGAGGTGTCGAAGCCATGCGAGCGGCGCAGGGATTCCTCCAGCTGCTCGCGGCTGCCGACTGCGTCGGCCACGCCGTAGATTTCGACACGGTTGCAGGTGTTGAGGATGAGGCACTCGCTCAGGCCGGCATCCTGGCGGAGTCGTTCGTAGAGGGCCTGGGCTGAGTCTGTGTTGAGCGCAAAGGTTTCCCGCACTTCCAGCGATGCTGTCCGGTGCGAGCTGCCGAGCAGAAAAAGCCGGGGATTGTCAGCGGCTTGCATCGTCGTAAAGGTCCGTGCCCGTCGCCGGAGCGTCTGGGGCGGTACGGAGCATCAGCGGCCACAGCGAGACGAGGGCCGCGACGAACAGGATCACGCAGGCCCGTGCGAAGGGCGATGCGATGAGCCGGTTGGAGTTACGTAGGAAAAGCAGGGTCAGGTAGGCCGCCCATACGGCGATGGCGACGATGAGCTTGAGGGCGCCGATCGTCCCCGGCAGGGCGATCCAGTTGAGGCAACCAATCGCCACGGCGACGGTCAGCACGCTGACCCCGAAAATGATCAGCTTGCTGTTGATGTCCTCCAGCTGGCGGATGGCGGGCAGCAGGGAGAAGATACCCCCGGCCTTGCGGCGGTTGAGCCCGTAGTTCTGGATCAGATACATCAGCGAGGTGATGGCCAGCACCCCGAAGACCCCGTAGCTGAAGACCGCCAGCACCGCGTGGAAGCCGACCCACGGGTTTGTCCCGATGTGGGTGGGCACGGCGGTGTAGTCCCACTCGGGGGTGGCCAGCGAAAGTGCCCCGAGTACGGTGGCCAGCCCCGCGCTGAAGAAATTCAGCAGGTTGAGCCGAAACAGGGGCCGCAGGATGAGGTTCAGGCAGACGCCGCTCCAGGAGAGTACCTGGAGGATTTCAAACGGGTTGGTCAGCGGAAAGGCCCGCTCCTCGATGCCCCGAAAGTACAGCCCCAGACTCTGGAAGATAAAGCCGCCCACCAGCAGCGTCATAAAGATGGACCGGATGAGCCTTTTCTCCGAACTGATCGAGACCAGCGCAAACAGGAACGACAGTGCGTACAGGACGCTGCCGATCCAGAAAAGCGAATGGTCGGTATGGAGTTCGGGTGTCATGAAACGCGTAATCTATACGCTGAGAGGCTTCAAAAGCAACCGCAATAGGGCTCAGGATGCGGGCAGTGTGGCCAGCCAGCTATCGACCCGACCATTGAGTACATCCAGCCATGCCGGGTGGTTGTTGAGGCAGGGGATTTGCTTAAAGTCCTCGCCCCCGGCCTCCAGAAAGGTCTCCTTACCCTCCATGGCGATCTCCTCCAGGGTCTCAAGACAGTCCGAGACAAAGGCCGGGCAGATCACGCGCAGGCGCTTTACGCCTTCTTGGGGAAGCTCCTGGAGCCGGAAGTCCGTGTAGGGTTTCAGCCACGGGTCGCGGCCCAGCCGTGACTGGAAGGACACGGCGACCTTGTCGGGGGATAATCCGGCCCGCTCGGTGAACGCGCGCGTCGTCGCGAAGCACTGGTGCCGGTAGCAGGTGCCGTGAGCAGGGTGCTCGGTCTCGCAGCAACCGGGCACGCACAGGCAGTGCGCATGCGAGGGGTCGGACTTGCGGACGTGGCGCTCGGGGATGCCGTGGTAGGAAAACAGCAGCAGGTCGTAGGGCTCCTCCAGATGGGGGCGGGCGCTCTCGATCAGCGCGTCTATGTAGTCGTCGTCTTTATAAAAGGGCTGGAGTGTAGCTGTTTTTACAGAAAAATCCTGGGCTGCGATTTCATCGGTCACGCGCACAAGCACGGTCTCGTAGCTGCTCATGGCGTAGTGTGGGTACAGCGGCACGATAAACAGGTGCGTCACACCGGCGGCTTTGAGGCGGCCAATGGCCTCGGGGATGGAGGGGGTGCCGTAGCGCATGGCCAGCTCGGCGATGACCTCGGGGTGTTTCTCCGCGACGGCTTGCTGCTGCTGCTCACTGGAAACAATCAGAGGCGAGCCCTCGGGCGTCCACACCTTTGAGTAGGCCTCGGCTGAGCGCTTCGGGCGAAAGGGTAGGATCAACCCGCGCACGACAAAGTTGCGGATCGGCGCAGGAGCGTCGATCACGCGCTCGTCGAGGAGGAATTCCTTCAGGTACCGCCGCACGTCCGGCACGGAGGTGGAGTCGGGGGAACCGAGGTTGAGCAACAGGACGGCTGGTTTGACCATATCGCACTAGAAACACATTACGCGTTCCTTGCAACGTTAGTACACCGTTTTCCGCCGGGTTGCACCCGGTGGCATAGATGGGGCTCTGCCCCATCGCTCACTGCGTTCGCTGCCCCATTAACGGGCTACTTGTAAAATGGTGGCACCCCGTTTTAGAGAATCCGTTGCCGGGGCAGCGACTGAAAGAAGCGTAGGGGCGGAGCCCCTCATTGTCCGGTGCGGTCACGCACCCCGCTTAGGCCTTTGCCAGTGCCTGTTCGAGGTCGGCGTGGATGTCCTCAAAGTCTTCGATACCGACACTCAGGCGGACGAAGTCCGGCGTGACCCCGGCCGAGATCAGTTCTTCCTCACTGAGTTGGCTGTGGGTGGTGGTCGCCGGGTGGATGGCCAGGCTCTTGGCGTCACCGATATTGGCCAGGTGGCTGAAGAGCTGGAGGGACTCGATAAACTTTTTGCCCGCGTCCAGACCGCCCTTGATGCCAAAGCCCAGGAGCGCCCCGAAGCCACCGTTCAGGTACTTCTTTGCCGGTTCGTGATGCGGGTGGTCCTTGAGGCCGGGATAGGTGACCCATTCGACCTTGTCGTGGGCGTTGAGGTACTCGGCCACCTTGAGCGCGTTCTCGCAGTGGCGCTGCATGCGCAGGTGGGCCGTCTCGATACCCAGCAGAGTGAGCCAACTGTTGTGCGGTGAAGGGCAGTTACCGGTGTCGCGCAGCAGTTGCAGGCGCATCTTGAAGGCAAAGGCGACGTTGGCCCCACCGGCGGGCGGGAAGGCCTTGAACGCGTCCCAGTGGACGAGGCCGTGGTAGCTGTTGTCTGGCTCGGTAAAGCCGGGATGGCGCCCGCGGCCCCAGTCAAAGTTACCTCCGTCCACAACCATGCCGCCAATGGCCACGCCGTGACCGCCGAGGAACTTCGTGGTGCTGTGCGCGACGACGTTGCAGCCGTGCTCGATGGGGCGGCAGATCAGGGGGGCGACGGTGTTGTCCATGACGAGCGGGATGCCCAGCTCGTCCCCGATGGCGGCGACTTCGGCGATGGGGAAGACGTTCAGGCGCGGGTTGCCGAGGGTTTCCCCGAAAAAGGCCTTGGTGTTCGCTTTGACGGCCTTGCGGAAGTTCTCCGGATCGTTGCCGTCCACAAAGCTGACCTCGATCCCGAGCTTCGGGAGGGTGTAGTGAAAGAGGTTGTAGGTGCCGCCGTAGAGCTGGGAAACGGAGACGATGTGATCCCCGGCACCGGCGAGGTTCAGGATCGAGTTTGTGATGGCAGCCGAGCCACTGCTGTGGGCCAGACCAGCAGTCCCGCCCTCAAGAGCGGCCACACGGGCCTCCAGGACGTCGTTGGTCGGGTTACCGAGGCGGGTGTAGATCGGGCCGAGTTCTTTCAGGCCGAACAGGTTAGCGGCGTGCTCGGTGTCCTTAAAAACAAAGCTGGTGGTCTGGTAGATCGGGGCGGCGCGGGCGCCGAAATCGCTGTCAGGGGATTGACCGGCGTGAACGGCACGGGTGCCGAGACCTTTCATGGGGATCGTGTTTTCGCTCATAGGTACGACATATCCCAAAGCCTCCCCGCCCAAAGGCAAGCGCGATTTGCGTGCTGCGCGGTGAGCCCGTGCCTGCGATTTCGGGGGCTGCGCGCCCCCCGTACCCCGCGCCAGGCGAAGCCTGTACTTTCGATACTGCGCATCGAAACTCAGTCACCAGCAGGAGTTCATCCTGACGGGGCAGGCACGCAGTGCCGATGGGGCAGAGCCCCATCAGGATGCGAAGCATCCAGGGTGCAGGGCCTTCGCCCTGCTACATGCCGATGTAGGCGATGGTTTCGAGGATGGCGTCCTGGATGTGCTGAATGGCGCGGGCGAGCGCCTGCCCGATGAAGTCCATCTTGGCGACTTCCGCGATGCGGGGGCGGGCCTTTTCCAGCTCTTCCTCTGTAAAGACGTAGGGACTCAGGTCGCAGGCCTTCATCAGGCAGATGATGACAACGTCCTGGGGGTCGGGAATGGCATCGCTGAGAATGACCTTACGGATGCGGGACTTGACCTCGGCTTC